>DASWHK010000239.1:0-16972 GCA_036398215.1 Acidobacteriota bacterium
GGCGTGAACTCGCGATAATGCCCGCGCAGCGCCGCCAGGAACGAGGCGAAGCTCGGCTCGCGCTGCGGCTCGCGGTCCGCCAGGTACTCGCGCCAGTTGGTCCACTTCTCCAGGTACTCCAGGTCGGCGAGGCCCTCGTCCACGATCACACGCGCCATCGCCAGCAGCACCGCGGCCTCGCTGCCCGGCCAGGTCGGCAGCCAGTGGTCGGCCATCGAGGCGGTGTTGGAGAGCCGGGGGTCGAGCACCGCGAGCTCGGCGCCGCGCGATTTGGCCTCGATGATCCGCTGGGCGTGGGGGTTGAAGTAGTGGCCCGACTCCAGGTGCGCCGAGATCAGCAGGATCATGCGGGCCCGTTCGTGGTCCGGCGACGGCCGGTCGTGCTGGTGCCACAGCGCGTAGCCGAGCCGCGCCCCGGCGGAGCAGATGTTGGTGTGCGAGTTGTGGGCGTCGAGCCCCCACGCCTGGATCACTCGGTCCATGGCGCCGTCGTGGCCGGGCCGCCCGACGTGGTACATGATCTCGTTGCCGCGCCCTTCGGTGATCGCCGCGCGCATCCGCCGGGCGATCTCGTCGAGCGCGGTGTCCCAGCTGATCCGCACCCAGCGGCCCGAGCCGCGCTCGCCGACCCGCTTCATCGGGTGCAGGATCCGCTCGGCGTCGTTGACCTGGTTGATGGTCGCCGGCCCCTTGGCGCAGGTGCGGCCGCGGCTGCCGGGGTGCACCGGATTGCCTTCGAAGCGCCGGATCCTGCCGCTGAACTTGTCGACGTAGGCGAGCAGCCCGCACGCCGACTCGCAGTTGAAGCAGATCGTCGGCACCAGCGAGTAGCGGCGCTCGACCCGGCGCGGCCAGGCGGCGGCGTCGAGCTCGGGCCAGTCGTCCCAGTGCTCGGGCCCGGGGGCGCTGCTTAGCGACCAGCCGCTGTCGTCCTCGGGGTAGCGTCCGAATCGATCGGCCATGGTCAGCTCAGCGGTGGCGCCTGGCCGGCGAGGTTCCAGGCGTGCTCGTAACAGGCGAGGCCGGCCAGCGCGGCGCTGCCGCCGAGCACGGCCATGGGGCCGACCGGCTCGCCCCCCAGCGCCGCGGCGATGGCGATCACGGCGAGGGCGATGCCGCTCCAGAACAGCCTCGCGAAGCGGCCCCGCAGCATCGCCGCCGCGGCCTTCGCCCCGTCGCGCGTGGCGTGGGCGACGCTTACCTCGCCGAAAAAGACCAGCGCCAGGTGGAGGGCCAGAGCGCCGGCCAGGAGGTGCGGCAGCCGGTGGCTGTGCGATGCCGCGTGCGACTGCGCCAACAGCATGATCCCGGCCCCGGCCGCCAGCGCCTGCACCGAGAGGTGCAAGGGAAGCAACGGGTTCTGCCAGAGGTCACGCCCCTTGGCCTGGGCGAACAGGTAGCCGCTGTAGCCGGCGGTGGCCAGGGCCGAGACCACCAGTGGCCAGCGCAGCCACGCCAGCAGGCGTCCGGCGGCGAGGGCGGGCTCGCCTCCACCGAGCAGCTCGATCCCGGCGGCCGCCGTCCAGGCGGTCGCCAGAGCCGCGAAACCGGCGATGATGAAGGCCCCGCGGGCCAGCCACGAGCTCCAGTTGGGCCGCGTGAGGATCGTCCAGAAGCGCGCCGGGCGCTTGAGGTCGGCGACCAGCAGGACGGCGGTCAGCGCCAGGAACAGCAGCCCGATCGCCGGCGCCGCGAGCGCCGCCAGCGCGCCGCTGAGGTCCAGCCAGGGGGCGAGCGCCGCCACCAGAAAGGCGCCGGCGGACACCGACTTGGTCCACAGGTAGGCCGAGACCATGCCGCCCCAGGGCGCCTCCGCATGGGCGACGTCGTAGACGGCGCGCGCCGGGCTCAGCCCGGCCCAGGCGCCGCTGTAGAAGTCCGCCTCGCCGGCCACCGCGGCGGCCGCCAGCGCCTGGGCAGCGGCGGCCGGCGGCAGATCGGAGCCCATCCAGGCGGCGGGCGGGGCGCCGACGCCTTGCGGAACGGGGTGTAGAGCTTCGCGGCCGACATGCCCTCTGTTTTCGTCCCTCGGGCTGTGGCGGGAGGCGGCGTCGGACCTCCCCGATGACGGTCCACGCGGTTCCCGCGACGTCGAGCCGTCCGGCGGGCCGGCGCCGCCGCGCTGCCCCGCCGCCGGCTCGCGGAGGCCGCTGCCCGGCTGGTAGCGATGGGTCGGGTAGTCGGAGGGGACGACGCCGCGACGGTCGGCCCACATGTAGCCACCGCTCGGATCGGCGACCCCGGGGGTCAAGGCGGTCGGCTCGCCCTCGATGTAGAAGACCTTGGGCAGGGTCCCCTTCTCCGGCTTGCGGACGCTGACCCGACGGGTGGCGATCAGGTGCGAGACGCGCGAGGCCGGGTCGTCGATGTCGCCGACGACGATCGCCTCGGTCGGGCAGACGGTCGCGCAGGGAGGCTCCATCTGCTGCTCGACCCGGTGCGCGCAGAAGTTACACTTCTCTGCCGTGCCGCTCTCCGGGTGGATATAGAGGGCGTCGTAGGGACAGGCCTGCATGCAGGCCTTACAGCCGATGCAGACGTCGCGGTCGAAGTCGACGATGCCGTTGTCGCGGCGAAACAGCGCGGTGACCGGGCAGATGGTCACGCACGGCGCGTTGTCGCAGTGGTTGCAGCGCAGGACGCTGAAAAAGCGGCGGACGTCCGGAAACGAGCCCTTTTCGACGTACTTCACCCAGGTGCGGTACGAGCCCAGCGGCACGTCGTGCTCGGCCTTGCAGGCGAGCGAGCAGGCATGGCAGCCGATGCAGCGCCCGTGGTCGATGACGAAGGAGTAGCGCATCGGTGCCCGTGGTGTCGCCGGCGTGGAGCCTGCCTCTGGGCGCGCGCCGGAACGACTTCCGCATTCGGTTGGGCGCGCGCCGGAACGACTTACGCATTCGGAGCCGGAAGCTATCTCTGCGTGCGCCCTGAGAGTGTGTCCGAGTCAGCGGCGGGTCGAGCACATCGCTCGGACCCACCGAGGAGGCGAAGGTTACCCCGAATGTCTCAGCAGGTCACGACGCCGCGCCCGTTGGCTTCGCGCCGTGGAACGGCCGCGGTCGACACCGCCGTTGCAACAAGTGGATCGGTACACGGCGGTTCGGCCGGTCAAGGCATCCGCAGTCGAAAGGCGCGGTCGATACCGCCGTGGTTGCCGGGCACCGGCCGCTGAGCGAACCTTGGCCCATGCACGCCACCGAGGCCGAACTCGCCGAGCGCTTCGCCGCCGTCCTGCAGGCCGCCGGCGGCAGCAGCCAGTCGCTGGCCGTCCCTCGTGAGATCGCCGGAGCGATCGTCCGGGTGGCGCGCGGCCAGGCGGCTCGCGAGATCCTCTACGAGCCGACCGCGCTCGTCGATCGTCTCGGGCTCAAGCTGTTGCTCGCGGCCCACGGCATCGAGCTGGTGACGGTCGGCGAGGCTGGCGGCCGCGCCGCTGAGCTCAAGGTGTCGCTGACCGGCGCCGAGCTGGCCATCGCCGAGACCGGCACCCTGCTGGTGGGAGGTCGGCCCGGCGGCTGGGGCCTGGCGACCGTCCTGCCGTGGGTGCATGTCGTCCTGCTTCCCGCCGGTCGGATCGTCGCCGACCTGCCCGCCGCTTTCGAGCGCTTCGCGGCGCGCCTGAGCGGCGGCGAAGCCGACTGGGTGTGGATCACCGGGCCGTCGCGGACGGCCGACATCGGCCACAAGCTGGTGCTGGGAGCGCACGGCCCCAACGCCCTCGAAGTGCTGATCGTCGAATGAGACCGCGCCGCGAGCCGCGCCACCTGGCGGCGGAGATCCGCGCGGCGCTCGCCGACAAGAGCCTCGAGACGGCGCTGTCCGCCGCCGTCACCGGCATCAATGCCAAGCGCCGCGAGGTGATCTCCCGCTTCCCCGGCTACGAGGAGGCGCGACGGCGCGCCCGCGAGATCGAGGAGGCGGCGATCGCCGCCTTGCCGGCGCTGATCGACCGCTTCGGCGCCGCGGTGGAGGCGAGCGGCGGCCACGTGCATCACGCCGCCGATGACGAGGAGGCGTGCCGGATCATCAACTCCATCGCCCGTCAGCACGACGCCCGCCGCGTCGTGAAGTCGAAGTCGATGACCAGCGAGGAGATCCGCCTCAACGAGGCCCTCGAGGCCGCGGGGCTGGAGGTGCGCGAGACCGACCTCGGCGAGTACATCGTCCAGCTGGCCGGCGACCGGCCGTCGCACATTGTGGCGCCGATCATCCACATGACGCTCGAAGACGTCCGCGAGGTCTTCCGCAAGAGCTTCGCGCTCGACAGCGTCCCTGCCGAGCCCGAGCAGCTCACCCAGCTGGCGAGGCAGCGGCTGCGCGCCGACTTCCTCGCCGCGGACCTGGGGATCACCGGCGCCAACTTCCTGCTCGCCGATTCCGGCACCGTCGTGATCGTCGAGAACGAGGGCAACGCGCGGATGAGCACCCAGCTGCCGCGCGCCCACGTGGTCCTGGCCGGCGTCGACAAGCTCATCCCCGGCGTCGCCGACCTGCTGCCGTTCCTGCAGCTGCTGCCGCGCACCGCCACCGGCCAGCTGCTGACGTCGTACCTGTCGTTCATCTCCGGGCCCGGCTGGGCGGGCGGGCCGCGCAGCGGCGGCGAGCCGCGCGGCTTCCACGTCGTGCTGCTCGACAACGGCCGAATGGCGATGCGCGATGATCCGCTGCTCGTCGAAGCTCTGTACTGCATCCGCTGCGGCGGCTGCATGACCGTTTGTCCGCCCTACCAGGTCCTGGGTGGCCACGTGTACGGCGGCCCCACCTACCATTCCGGCATCGGCAACGCCTGGGAGGCCGGCGTCAGCGGGCTGGCCACCGCCGCCGGCTTCAACGACCTGTGCACGACCTGCTCCCGTTGTCAGGACGTCTGCCCGGTGGGCATCGACATCCCCTGGATGAACACGGTGCTGCGCGAGCGCATCGCCGAGAGCCGCCGCCGGCCGCGCGGCCTGCTCGAGCGAGCGATCGTCGACCGGCTGCTGCCGACCGACGAGCCGGGAGCGGTGAGCATCGCGGCCCGCCTTTTTTCCGAGCCGGCGCGGGTCTATCGGCTGGCGCGCCGCCGGCCGCTGCGGGCGTTGATGGAATGGCGGGTGGCCCGTCTCCTGCTGGCGCGAACCGCCGGCGTGTCGGCCGCCCGGCGGCTGCCGGTTCCCGCGGCGGAGACCTTCACGAGCTGGTTCCGCGGCCGCAGCGGTCGCGTCGTCACCAACGGCCTCGAGGCGCAGCGGGCCTCCAGCGATCGCCGGGGGTCGACCGTGGCCCTGTTCGCCGACTGTCACACCGAGCACCTCGAGACCGCGGCCGGCCGGGCGGCCGTCGACTGCCTGAACAAATGCGGGCTCGGCGTCATCCTGGTTTCCGGCCATTGCTGCGGGCGGGCGGCGCTGTCGCAGGGAATGTTGCGCACGGCGCGCCGCCAGGCGGAAGCGCTGCAGCGGACGCTGGCGCCGCTCGCCAAGACCGGCCACCGCATCGTCGGCATCGAGCCTTCGTGCCTGAGCGCCGTCGCCGACGATCACCGCAAGCTGCTGCCCGGGGGCGGCGCCGAGCAGGTCGCTGCTCGCTGCCGCGACGTGCTCGAGCTGCTCGAACAACGGCTCGGCGGCGGGGACCCCGCCGCGGCCGCCGCGAGGCCCGTCCCGGGGTGGAAGCCGGCGCCCGCCGGAAGGCCGCAGCCCCTCTTGCTGCACGGGCACTGCCAGCAGAAGACACTCGGCTGGATGCCGGCCGCGGTTCGGCTGCTCGCCTCCATCCCCGGCTTCGAGCTGCGCACGACGACCGCCGAGTGCTGCGGCATGGCCGGCTCGTTCGGCTACAAGCGCGACTACTACCCGGTGAGCGCCGAGCTCGGCCGCCGTCTCATCGCCGAGATCGAGACCCTGGAAGCCGACCCGCGCCCGGGCCGCTTGGCGACCGGCGACGCCGGCAGCGGATGGAGAACGAAAGGCGGCGGCCCCTCGAAGGGGCGGGGCGCCCCGGAAGCGGGCGCCCGAGCCTGCCGCTACCTGGCCTGCGGAACCTCCTGTCGCGCCCAGATCGAAGAGCTCGGCGGCCGCCGCGCCGTCCACCCGGTGGAGCTCATCGCCGAGCGCTTGCGCTAAACGCCGGCGCAGAAATAACTTCCTGCATCCAAGGCGGAGGTCATTGGGCGCGAGCCCGAGAGCAATGCGGCCTGCAACCCGTCGCCGCGGACGCTTTATAGGAGCTCGTAAGGGAACTTTGGTGGGGCTGACCCGCGGCTCTTGCGAGCAAGAGAATCGCAGGGCCTGATCGCCTTCGGCGGGATCACGGAGGGGCTTGGATGGACGATCGAACGGAGCGCCGACATCCGCTGCGGGGCCTGCTCGTGGCGCAGTTTCTCGGCGCCTTCAACGACAACGCCCTGAAGGTGTTCGTCGCCCTGCTGGCGATCCGCAACCTGGCTTTCGCCCCGGGGAGCGCCGCCTTCGAGGCGGCGTCACAGGCGGAGGCCACCAAGGCCTTCGTCGCCCTCACCCTGCCGCTGATGCTGGCGTCGTTGCCGGCGGCGATGATCGCCGACCGGATCAGCAAGCGGACGCTGATCGTCACCATGAAGCTGCTCGAGGTCGGCCTGATGGCGGCGATCGCCGTCGGCCTCTACCGTTTCCCCGACGACCCGCTGCTGCCGTTCGTGGTCCTCGCCTGCATGGGGGCGCAGAGCGCCCTGTTCAGCCCCGCCAAGTACGGCATCCTCCCGGAGATCCTCCCCCACGAGCGGCTGTCGGCGGGCAATGCGCTGCTGGAGATGTGGACGATGGTGGCGATCATCGCCGGCACCGCCGCCGCCGGGCCGCTCTCCGACCTGTTCGCCGCCTCGGGTCCCTGGATGGTGGGCGCCGCCCTGACGTTGCTGGCGGTGGTCGGCCTCGCCGCCTCGATCGCCGTGCCGTGGGTGCCGGCGAGCGGGCGCGGCGCCACCGGCGGGACGTTGCGGGTCGCCGCCGCCGCCATCCGCTCGGATCGCGTCCTGCGTCTGGCGATCCTCGGCTCCGTGTACCTGTGGGCGATCGCCAGCCTGCTCGGCCAGAACATCCTGGTGTACGCCAAGGCGACCCTCGGGCTCTCCGATTCGCTCGCCGGCCTGCCGCTTGCCGTGCTCGGCGCCGGGATGGCCGCGGGCTGTCTGCTCGCCGGCCGTCTGTCGGCCGGCAAGGTGGAGTACGGCCTGATCCCGCTGGGCGCCGTGGGCATGGCGCTGATCACCCTGACAATCGGCCTGCTGGCGCCGGGGCTGCCCGGCACCCTCGTCCTGATGGTCATGCTCGGCGCCGCCGGCGGCCTGATCCTGGTCCCCATCCACGCGGTCATCCAATGGCGGGCGCCGGCGGCGCGCCGCGGCGCGGTCATCGCCGTCGCCAACCTGCTCGTCTACGCCGGCATCCTGGCGGGCTCGCTGGTCGCCTACGGCCTGGCGATGACCGGCGTGTCGCCGCGCGGCATCCTGCTGGCCTCGGCCCTCGCCGTCGCCGCCGGCACCTTCTGGTCGCTGTACCTACTCCCCGAGGCTTTCCTGCGCCTCGGCTTCGTGCTGGTGACCCACAGCGTCTACAAGCTCACCGTCGTGCACCCGGAGCGCGTCCCGGAAAAGCGTGGGGCGTTGCTGATCCCCAACCACGTCTCGTTCATCGACGGGCTGATCATGCTGGCCAGCGTCGACCGGCCGATCCGCTTCGTGATCGACTCGTACTACTACAACCACCCGCTCCTGAAGCCGTTCATGACCTCGTTGCGGGCCATCCCGATCACGCTGTCGGCGGGGCCCAAGGTGCTGCTGCGCGCCCTACGCGACGCCGGCGAGTATCTCGATCAGGGCGAGCTGGTGTGCATCTTCCCCGAGGGGCAGATCACCCGCACCGGCATGCTCGGGCCCTTCCAGCGTGGCTTCCAGCGCATCGTCACCGGCCGCGACGTGCCGATCATCCCGGTGGCGCTGGACCGCGTCTGGGGCAGCATCTTCAGCCGCTCGGGCGGCCGCTTCGTCACCAAGATGCCGCGCCGCTTCCCGTATCCGATCACCGTCGCGTTCGGCGAGCCGCTGCCCCCCGGCACCTCGATCTCCGAGACCCGCGCCGCGGTCCGCGAGCTGGCCACCGAGGCCTGGTTGCAGCGCAAGGCCGACAGCCAGCCGCTCTACAAGCCATTCATCCACCGCGCCCGCATCCGCCCATGGAAGTTCTCGATGGCCGACGCCCGCCGCCCCAAGGGCCTCTCCCGCTTCGGGGCGCTGGTGGGCGCCATCGCCCTGGGGCGCGCCCTGCGGGGGCGCTGGGAGGGCCAGCAACGGGTGGGCATCCTGCTGCCGCCCAGCGTCGGCGGGGCGCTGGTGAACGTCGCCGCGGCGCTCACCGGCCGCACCAGCGTCAACCTGAACTACACCGCCGGGCGCGCCGGTCTGACCTCCGCCGCCCGGCAGGCCGGCCTGCGCACCGTAGTGACCAGCGGCATGTTCGTCGCCAAGGCGGAGCTCGAGCTTCCCGAGGGCGTCGAGCCGATCTGGATCGAAGAGGTCGGCGAGGGGATCGGCCGCGGCGCCAGGCTGATCGCGGCGCTGCTGGCGGCCTTCGGGACCACGCGCGCCATCGAGCGCGCCTGTGGCAGCAGCGGCCGGCCGGGACCCGACGACGTCGCCACGATCATCTTCAGCTCCGGCAGCACCGGCGAGCCGAAGGGCGTCCAGCTGACCCACTTCAACCTCGAGAGCAACGTCGAGGCCGCCGCCCAGGTCATCCAGTGCGGGCCGGGCGACGTGCTGCTCGGCATCCTGCCGTTCTTCCACTCGTTCGGGTACATGGCCACCCTCTGGCTGGTGGTCAACAACGGCACCGGGGTCGTATATCACCCGAATCCGCTCGATGCCGTGGCGATCGGCGAGCTGGTGCAGCGCTACCGAGCGACGGTGCTGATCGCGACGCCGACCTTCCTGCAGCTCTATGCGCGCCGCTGCACGCCTGGCCAGTTCGGCTCGCTGCGGCTGGTGATCGCCGGCGCCGAGAAGCTGCCGCCGGCTCTCGCCCAGCTGTTCGAGGACACCTTCGGCCTGCCGGTGTACGAGGGCTACGGCGCCACCGAGTGCGCTCCGGCCGTGGCCCTCAACGCCCCCGACTTCCGCGGCCCGGGCTACTACCAGCCGGGCTCGCGCCGCGGCACCGTCGGCCAGCCGCTGCCGGGGGTGTCGGCGCGCATCGTCGACCCGGAGAGCGGCGAGCGGCTGCCCCCCGGTGAGCGCGGGCTGATCCTGATCAAGGGCCCCAACCTGATGGCCGGCTACCTCGGGCGCGACGATCTGACCGCCGGCGTGCTGCGCGACGGCTGGTACGTCACCGGCGACCTTGGCACGCTCGACGACGACGGCTTTCTGAGCATCACCGATCGGCTGGCGCGCTTCTCGAAGATCGGCGGCGAGATGGTGCCCCACGGCGTCATCGAGCAGGCCTTGCACGAGGCCGCCGAGGTCGAGGAGCGTACCTTCGTGGTGACCGCAATCGACGACGCCCGCAAGGGCGAGCGGATCGTCGTCGTCCACACCACAGACGCCGAGCTGGTGCCGCCGCTCCTCGAGCGGCTGCAGGCGCGGGGGCTGCCGAACCTCTTCATCCCGCGAAAGGACGACTTTGTAAAAGTCGCCGAGCTGCCTATCCTGGGAACCGGAAAGACCGACCTGCGCGCCGTCAAGCAGGTCGCCACCGACGCACTCGGCTGACCCGGAGAGGCGCAAGGCATGCCCAGCCTGCTGGTGAAGGACGCGAGCGGCAACGACAGCCGCGTCGTGCTCGACCCCCAGCGCACCACCGCGCTCGGCCGCGACGCCTCCTGCGAGATCGTCCTCTCCCATCCGAGCATCTCGCGCCGCCACGCGGTCGTCGGCTTTCGCGAGGGCGCCTACACGGTCGACGACCTGAGCACCAACGGCCTGTTCGTCAACGGCGCCCAGGTGAAGAGCCACCGCCTGCACGAGGGCGACCTGCTGGTGCTCGGCGCCGATGCCGAGCATCCGATCCGTTTCTCGGGCGAGGACTCGCGGCTCGAGATGACGATGACCCGGTTCCAGTACGACTACAGCACCGGGGCGCTCGCCGACGTCAAGAACCTCCGCAAGCTGATCGAGGTCAACAAAGCGATCACCACCTCGCTGCAGATGCACGAGGTCTTCGAGCTGCTGCTCGAGGGCATTCTCGAGATCGCCTCCGGGGCGCGCGCCATGATCCTGCTGCGGCAGGACGACGGCAGCATGGAGACGGTGTACGAGAAGAACCTCGAGCGCTCGGGCTCGTCGTTCGCCGGCAAGGGGATCAGCGGCAGCGTCGTGCAGCGGGTCGTGCAGAGCGGCCAGCCGTTGCTGATCAACGACGTCGCCGACAACCCGGACTTCGAGGCCCAGGCGAGCATCCAGGCCCTCGACCTGCGCAGCATCGTGGCGATCCCGCTGAACTACTCGCAGGCCTACCGGCAGCAGGCCGGTCACCAGGACCCGCTGATGGGCGTCATCTACGTCGACAGCCGCTCGGCGCGCCGCCGCTTCAAGCAGGAGGATCTCGACCTGATGCTGGCGTTCTCCACCCAGGGGGCGATCTCGCTGGAGAACGCCAAGCTGCACCGCGACCTGCAGGAGAGCTACCTCGAGGTGGTCACGTCGCTCGCCGAGGCCGTCGAGGTCAAGGACCGTTACACCCGCGGCCACTCGGAGCTGGTGTCGCGCTACGGCGTGGCGATCGCCGAGCGGCTCGGCATGAGCGCCCTGGAGATCGAGGAGGTCCACCGCGGCGGCATGCTCCACGACGTCGGCAAGATCGGCATCGACGAGGCGATCCTCAACAAGAACGGGCGCCTGACCGACGAGGAGTTCACCGAGATCAAGCGGCACCCGGTTTACGGCGCCGACATCGTCGCCCCCATCGCCTTCCTGAGGGACGTGCGCAACATCGTCCTGCAGCACCACGAGAAGATGGACGGCAGCGGCTACCCGCACGGCCTGGGGGGCGAGCAGATCTGCATCGGCGCCCGCATCATCGCGGTCTGCGACGTCTTCGAGGGGGTCACCTCCAACCGGCCCTACCGCAAGCCGATGAAGTCGGAGCAGGTGATCGCCCTGCTCGAAGAGGAAGCCGGCGACAAGCTCGACCCCGACATCGTCAAGATCTTCCTGGAGATCTACGAGGAAGCCGGCTACAAGAAGGGCGAGGTGGCGAGGCCGTCGAGCGGCGCGGCCGCGCGGACCGCCCCCGGCGAGAGGTCGGCCCGGCGGCGCGGCAAGAAACGCATCGAGAAAACCGAGAAAACCGAGAAAGCCGAGAAAACCGAGGAAACCGAGGAAACCGACTGAGCCCACCCCTCGCCGAGCCGTCATTGCGGCGGTCCCCCGATGTAGACTTGAAGGATGGCATCCAAACGTCGCATCGGAGGGTTGCTGGTACTGGTTGCCGTCGCCGCGACGGTCGCCGTCGGCTGGTCATGGAGCCGTTCCACGCCCGAGTGGTACGGGGAGGGGCCGGCGGCATCCGAGGCGCCTGCGCAGGAAAAGGGCCGGCCGGCCGCAAGGGCGCCGGCGAGCGCCGACTCGTTGCTGCGCAGCCTGCGGATCAACGGGCGCGTCGTCGTCGACGGCGAGGACCTGGCGCAGCTGGCCACCGAGGCCCTCTCCGGGACGCCCGACGGCCGCGAGTTCCTGCGCGTCAGCCGCGGCCTCGAAGGACAGGTGCGCGAGGGCTTCGTCGAGGTCGGCGGCGTGTTCGACCTGTCGGCCCTGGACATGGGCGCGCTGACGCCCGGGACCCGAGACGTTTTCGCGAAGCTGCGCCTCTTCGCGCCCTTTCTGCTGGCCGGGGAGCGCTATCTGGCGGTCCGCGGCGCGCCGGAAGAGATCGATGGCAAGCTTGGCTTCGCTCCCGGCGCGACGCTACGGATCGGCGGGCTCGGCCTGCCGCTCGACATGATCGGACTGTTCACCTCCGGCGATGATCAGGGACGGCCTTCACTCGAGCTCCCCGATCTGCGGGTCACCCGCGTAGAAGTCGGCGCCGACCGGGTGACGGTGGAGGCTGAGACGGCACCCTGAGGCTCGCGGGATCGCCGCCAGCCGCGCCACCCGGCCGTTGTGGTGAGGCGGCGCGGCGGGGGACCGGCGACGGGCGTCTCGGCGAGCCGGCGGACATCGCGGCTACCGCGGCCCCGGGTGCCGCGCTACGCTAGCTCTCCCGGTCCCTGCATTTTCAGGGCGGGCGTGGAGGGATCCCGAGCGCATGAGGCAACCCGTAGATTCAGCCGGCCGGGCTGGCGCGGCGGCGGCGGTGACGCTGCTGGTCCTGCTGCTGGCGGCGGGCGCCGCCCCGGCGGCCGCCCAACGACAGATGCCCGCCACGGGCGACGGCGACGGCGCGTCCGAGGGCGCCAGCACCGAGGCCGACCGGCTGTTCAACTTCGTCGCCACGCGGGTCGACGAAGGGCCGCAGATCGACGGGGTACTCGACGATCCGGTCTGGTCGCAGGCCGTGGTGCTGACCGAGCTCGTGCAGTCCGAGCCCGACGAGGGCCAGCCGGTCAGCGAGCGCACCGAGGTCCGCGTGCTCTACGACGATCGGGCGATCTACGTCGGCGCCATCTGCTACGACCGCGAGCCGGAGCGAATCGTCGCCACGGTGCTGCGCCGCGACGAGTCCAACGACCGCAACGACGCCTTCATGGTCACCCTCGATACCTATCACGATCACCGCAACGGTTACTTCTTCGAGACCAACCCGATGGGTGCCCGCCTCGACGCCCAGATCGTCGGTGAGGGCGGCGGCGGAATGCGGGGCTTCGGCAGCCGCACGTTCAACGACGACTGGGACGAGGTCTGGGAGTCGCGGGCGCGGATCACCGAGGAGGGTTGGGTGGTCGAGATCGCGATTCCGTTCTACGCCTTGCGTTTCGCCGAGGGCCAGTCCACCTGGGGAATCAACTTCCGCCGCACCATCCGTCGCAAGACCGAGAAGGCGTACTGGGCGCCGATCCCACGCAATTTCGACCACACGCGGCTGTCGCTGTCGGGGATGCTCGAGGAGCTGCAGGTGACCGTTCCCCGCAACATCCAGGTCAAACCCTTCGCGATCGGCGGCCTCAACCGCGGCCTCGGGGTGGGGGAGAGCACGGCCGTCTCCGAGTACGGCAACGACTACGTCGCCGACGCCGGCGGCGACGTCAAGTGGGGCCTGAGCGCCAACCTCACGCTCGACCTGACGCTCAACACCGACTTCTCGCAGGTCGAGGCCGACGACGAGCAGGTCAACCTGACCCGCTTCTCGCTGTTCTTCCCCGAAAAGCGCGACTTCTTCCTGGAGAACGCCGGCTTCTTCGACTTCGGCGGCGGCGGCGGCGGCGGCCGCCTGGGCGGCGGCAGCCAGGTGGTGGGCTTCCACTCGCGGAACATCGGAATCGGCCCCGACAACCAGGAGATCCCGCTGTACGGCGGCGGCCGTCTGACCGGCAAGGTCGGGTCGTGGTCGGTGGGCGCGCTGGCGATGCAGAGCGAGGCGCTGGCCGCCGAGGACGACGTCGCGCGCGTGCCCTCGAGCAACTACGTGGTCGGCAGACTGAGCCGCGATCTCGGCAGCCGCTCGCGGGCCGGCATTCTGTTCACCAACCGGCAGGCCGCCGGCGACGACTACAACCGGGAGATCGGCGTCGACGGCCGCTGGGGCATCAACGCCCAGACCACCGTGGACGCCTGGGTCATGAAGACCGGCAGCCCGGGGGTCGAGGGCGGCGACTGGGCCGCCCAGGCGCGCTTCGAGTGGAGCTCACCGCTCTGGCAGGTGCGGGGCGGCTACCTCGACATCGGCGAGAGCTTCAACCCGGAGATGGGCTTCGTCACCCGCACCGGTATCCGTTTCATCGATCCGACGGTTTTCTTCACGCCGTATTTCCCCGATTCACGCTTCATTCGCAACCTCAGCCCGCACGTCAACTTCTTCCATACCACCGACCGCGAGGGCGAGCTGCTCAGCCGCTATCTGCACCTCGACTGGGACACCTACCTGCGCCAGGGCGACAAGGTGAGCATGGCCTACAACCAGCGCTACGAGCTGCTCGAGGCGCCGTTCGAGATCGCCGCCGGCGTGCTCATCCCGCCGGGGATCTACGAGTGGAGCGAGACCAACCTCGAGCTGCAATCGGACGCCGGCCGGCCGATCGACGGCAGCTTCAACTACACCTGGGGCGGCTTCTGGAGCGGCGATCGTGCCGAGATGCGGGTACAGGCCGGCTGGCGCCCGGCGGCGCGCTTCAACCTCGCCCTTTCGTGGACCCACAACGACATCGACCTGCCCGAGGGCGATTTCACAACCGACCTGGCGAGCCTGCGGCTGGGGCTGGACTTCACCCCCGACATGTCGCTCGGCGGGCTGATCCAGTACAACACCCAGAGCGATCAGGTGCTCGCCAACCTCCGCTTCCGCTACATCTACGTGCCGGGCTCCGACCTCTACATCGTCTACAACGAGCGCAGGGTGGCCGAGCGCTCCGACCTGATCGACCGCGCCGTCATCGTCAAGGTCACCCGGCTGCTGCGCTTCTGAAGGCCGGCGGTGCGACGGTGACGGATCCGGCCCCCGAGACCACCGGCAAGGACGTCCTCGAGGCGGTTCGCGCCGAGCGCGACGGGCTGCTGGGCTTTCTCGAGCGCCTGGTGGCGGTCGAGTCGCCGTCGTCGGCCCCCGAGGCGCAGGCCCCGATCTTCGACCTGCTCGAAGAGTCCCTCGACGCCATCGGCTACGTGACCTACAGGCTCGACGGCGAGCTGACCGGCGGCCACCTGGTGGCTGCCGCGCGCGGCGCCGCCGGCATCGACATCGGCCGCATCGCCGCCGCCGCCCCGGTCGACGCGGCCGCCGCCGCGACGGCGCCGATCCAGCTGCTGCTGGGCCATTGCGACACGGTGTGGCCGCTCGGCACGCTGCGGCGGATGCCGGTGCGGATCGACGACCGGTCGATGCACGGGCCCGGCGTGTTCGACATGAAAGCGGGGTTGGCGCAGACCGTCTACGCGCTGCGGGCGCTGCACCGGCTCGGCCAGGAGCCCGCGGTGCCGCCGCTGCTTTTCGTCAACTCCGACGAGGAGATCGGCAGCCCGGAGTCGCGTCGCCACATCGAGAGCCTGGCCCGCTGCGCCTCACGGGTGTTCGTGATGGAGCCGGCGTTGGGCCTCGAGGGCAAGCTCAAGACCGGCCGCAAGGGGGTCGGGCAGTTCCACGTCAAGGTGATCGGCAAGGCAGCTCACGCCGGACTCGACCCCGAGGCCGGCGCCAGCGCCATTCTCGAGCTGTCGCACCAGGTGCAGCGGCTGTTCGCGCTCAACGATCCGGCCCTCGGGGTCAGCGTCAACGTCGGGATCATCGGCGGCGGCATGCGGGTCAACGTGGTGGCCCCGGAGGGCGAGGCGGTCGTCGACGTGAGGGTCCCCGACCAGCGGCAGGCCGAGCGGATCAGCGCCGCGATCCACGGCCTGCAGCCGGTGACCGCCGGCGTCCGGCTGGAGATCAGCGGCGCCGTCGAGCGCCAGCCGCTGGAGCGCAACGCCAGGAACCAATCGCTGTGGAGGAAGGCCCGCGAGCTGGCCGCGGAGATGGACATCGCGCTCGAAGAGGGCTTCGCCGGCGGCGGCTCTGACGGCAACCTCACCAGCCCGCTGGCGGCGACGCTCGACGGGCTCGGGGGCGTCGGCGACGGCGCTCACGCCGACCACGAGCACATCGACGTCGAGCGATCGCTCGAGCGCTGCGCGCTGCTGGCCCGCCTGCTGATGGCGGAGCCGATGTTCATCGCGGGAGACCCATAGGGGCGCGCCGGTGAGCGTCCGCGACTGGTAGCATGGGCGCAATCTTCTCCGTCGAGCCGCGATGCACGCGCCGAACACCGGTCCAATCGAGCTTCACGAGCACCTGCTGGGCGCCGGCTGGCCCCACAAGATCCTCCACATCGATCTGGATGCCTTCTACCCCAGCGTCGAGGCCCTCGACGACCCGGCACTGGCCGGCAAGCCGGTGATCGTCGGCGGCCTCGGTCGCCGCGGTGTCGTCGCCTCCGCGTCGTACGAGGCCCGCGCCCACGGCGTCCACTCGGCGATGCCGATGGAGCGCGCCCGGCGGCTCTGCCCCGATGGCATCTACCTGCGGCCCCGCTTCGAGCGCTACCGGGAGCTGTCGGCGCGGGTCTTCCGGATCTACGAGGCCTGGACCGAGCGGGTCGAGCCGCTGTCGCTCGACGAGGCCTACCTCGACGTCTCGCAGCACCTCAGCTCACCGGTGGACATCGCCAAGTCGATCCGCGCCTCGATTCGCCGCAAGACCGGCCTGACCGCCTCCGCCGGCGTCTCGGCGAACAAGTTCCTCGCCAAGCTGGCCTCCGGCATCGACAAGCCCGACGGCCTGACGATCATCCGCCCCGAAGAGGCCCGCGACTTCCTCGCCGAGCTGCCGGTCGAGAAGCTGTGGGGCGTCGGACCGGTCGGCGCCGAGCGGCTGCGGGAGCACGGCTACGAGCGGATCGGCCAGCTCGCGGCGACCGGCGTCAAGGAGCTCGAGGGCATGCTCGGCAAGTGGGGCCGGCAGATCTGGGAGTTCGCCCACGGCCGCGACAACCGTCGCGTCGAGCCTCCCGGCGAGCCCAAGTCGATCTCCTCGGAGACCACCTACGAGGCCGACCTGCGCTCGTGGCCGGCCGCCTGGCCGAGCCTCGAGAGCTTCGCGGGCGACCTGGAGCGCCGCCTCGACCGCTGGGGCCTGGCGGCGCGCACCGTCACCCTCAAGGTGCGCTTCCAGGACTTCACCACGATCACCCGCTCGCACACGCCGCCGGTGCCGGTGCGGCGGGTCGATGAGATCCTGCGGGTCGCGCGGCGGCTGACCGATCGCGTACCGTTGGACGGGCGCCGCATCCGCCTGGTCGGTCTGGGGGGATCGAACCTGATCCACCCCGG
>DASWHK010000240.1:0-5932 GCA_036398215.1 Acidobacteriota bacterium
CGGCTAGTCGCAGGCCCGGCAGTTGTGGTTGTTGATGGCGCCGACGCTCTCGAGCAGCGCGATGGTCTCGGGGTAGGGCTGGGTGCGCTGCTCCGGGCTGTTGGCCATGTCGACGGTGGTGTGCCCGCGGCGCGAAACGACCAGCGGGTCGGCGCCGTGCTCGATCAGGTAGATCACCATCTCGTTGTCGCCGCGGGCCGCGGCGTTGTGCAGCGGCGAAAAGCCGTCGGCATCGCGAACGTTGACGTCCATGCCGAGCTCTTCGACCAAGTATCTCGCCGCCGGCATCCAGCCGTCGGGCACGTGGCGATGCTGCTGAGCAACCCGCGAGGTGCCGAAGCCGACGCCGCTGGCGGCATGCAGCGGGTGGACGTGCGGCCCGCCGGGCGGGACCGGCGGCAGGCCCGAGGGATCGGCTTCCTCGGGCTCGTCGTTGAGCGTCTGGTTGGGGACGTCGGGGTCGCGGTCGCGATCCTCGCGGCCCGCCGTTTTCAGCGTCGACAGGTGGGGGTCGGCGCCATAGCGCACCAGCAGGCGCATCGCCTCGACGTCGAGCCCGTAGGCGGCGCGCCAGAACGCGGTCGCCCCGGTGTACTCCACGCCGCGCCGGCCGGCGTTGTAGGCGACGTACCAGATGTCCGTGGTGGTGCGGCCGTTGGGATCGGCGCCGGCCTGCAGCAGCGCCTCCATCAGGTCGAGGTGCGAGTTGCGCTGCTGCCGGTTGGCGGTCGGCTGCGGGTACCAGGTGCGCAGGTGCCACTCGTGGTTGATGGTCGCGAACAGCGGTGCCGCGCCGTCGTCGCTGGTCTGGTTGGGGTCGGCGCCGCGATCCAGCAGCTCCCTGGCGAGGTCGTAGTGGCCGTTGATGATGGCGACGAGCATCGGGCTCGTGCTGTCGCCGGCGGTCGGAAGATGGATGTCGGTGCCGGCTTCAAGCAGCATGAAGACCGCGTCCCGGAACCCCTCGCGGGCAGCGTAGTGGATCGCCGCGAAGCCGCCCTGGCGGCCGATCTGCTCGGTGCTCGACAGGGAACGCGGGATCGTCGGGTCGGGCGCCGGCGCCGGCTCGTCCCGGTTGGTGTCACGGTCCGGCTCGTCCGGGTTGGTATTACGGGTCGGCTCGTCCGCTTGCCCGCGGCGCGCGCCACCGCGGCCGCGCGCCTGACCGGGCGGGTCGTCGGGGTCCGGATCAGCGGCTCCGGCCGGCGGTGCGCCGCGGCCGCCTTGAGCGGGCTGCGCCGCCCCGCGGCCGGCTTGAGCCGGTTCCGCCGCCCCGCGTCCTCGCCCCGGGGGTCCGGAAGGCTCGCCGCGCCCGCCGCGCGACGGGGCCACGCCGGCGGCCGCATCGACGACGCGCTGCCGTGTTTGCCGGGCAGCGCTGTCGGCGCGGGAGCGTTCGACCCAATCGATGACGTTGGTGGCGCGAATCGGATCCGCGCCCCGGTCGAGCAGCACCCGCATCGCCTCCAGCCGGTTGCGGGAGGCGGCGAAGATCAGCGGCGTGCGTCCGTGGGTCTCGTCGCTGGCGTCGATCTCGGCGCCGTGGTCGAGCAGCGCGACGATCGTCTCGACGCTGCCGGCCTGGGCCGCCAGGTGAAGGGGGCGAACTCCGGTCCCGGTGATCGGGCTCGGGTCGGCGCCGGCCCGCAGCAAGGTCGCCGCCGCCGCGCCATGGCCTTCGTTGGCGGCGAGGTGGAGCGGCGTATAGCTGCCCACCCGGGTCAGCGGGTCGAGCGTCGCGCCGGCGTACAGGAGCACGCGCATCGTCGTGACATCGCCGTTGAGCGCCGTCCAGTGCAGCGCCGTCATGCCGTCGCCCTGGGCGTCGTTGACGTCGGCGCCGTCGCGCAACAGCGCGCGGACGGTCTCGGTGTCACCGCGCATCGCGGCGTCGGCGACCGGCGATTCGGCGGCCGGTGATCCGGCCGCGGCGATGGCGAAGACCAGCACCAGGGACAGGGCGCTGCCGACCACGCTCACCTTCAGACGATGACGCATCTTCGTACTCCCGGGTTCAGATGCTGGCCGGACGGGTCTCCGGAGTCGTGAACGAGAGCTCGCCGGTGCTGTCGCCGAAGCTCTCCAGGTCGTCGACGCCGAGGCCGTGCAGCAGGCTGAGCATGACGTTGGCCATTGGCGTATCGAGCGGGGCCTCGAGGTGGGCGCCGCCCTCGAGGACGCCACCCCCCTTGCCGAGCAAGATCAACGGGCAGCGCCGGTGGTTGTGCAGGTTGCCGTTGGCCATCGGCGAGCCGTAGACGATGACGGTGTTGTCGAGGAGGCTGCTGTCGCCTTCCATGGTGTTCTTCAGCTTCTCGGCGAAGTAGGGCAGCATCGACACGTGATACTTGTTGAGCTCCGCGAACTGCTCGATGCGTTCCTCGCGGGTGCCGTGGTGCGAGGCGTTGTGGAAGCCGGCGTCGACCCCGCTCTCCGTGTAGACGCGGCCCGAGCCGTCGCGGCCGATCTTGAACGAGAACACCCGCGTGATGTCCGACTCGAAGGCGAGAAGCTGCAGGTCGAACATGATCTTGACGTGCTCCTCGAAGGAGTCCGGCACGCCGGCCGGGGCGCCGGGCAGCTCGCGCACCTCGCCGCTGCGGTTGCGCTCCTCGGTGCGCTGGATGCGTTGCTCGATCTCGCGGATGTTGGTGGCGTACTGGTCGAGGCGTTGCTGGTCCGCCGGGCCGAGCTCGCGCCGCAGGCCGGTCATCTGCTCCATCAGCATGTCGAGGATGCTGCGATCGGTGGCGCGGCGCGCGGCGCGCTGCTCGGGGGTGCCGCCGGCGCCGAACAGCAGCTCGAAGACGGCGCGCGGGTCGCGCACCATCGGCAGCGGCCGGTCGGGGGCGGCCCAACTGATCGTGTCGGTGTAGACGCAGGCGTAGCCGTAGGCGCAGCCGCCCGACTGGTCGACCGGCTCGATCGAAAGCTGCATCGACGGGATCGGCGTGTCCTGGCCGAAGCGCTGGACGTAGAGCTGGTCCATCGAGGCGCCGACCCAGACGTCGGAGCCCTCGGTGATCTTGGGCCGCGCCTGGGTGAGGAAAACCGCGCTCGAGCGGAAATGGTCGCCGCCGATCTCCTCGGGGACGAAGGCCTCGGCCATTTTCGAATCGGTGTTGCTGACGATCGTCAGGTAGTCCTGGAAGGGCTGCAACGAGCTCAGGCTGCCGGAGCTGATGTCGAAGCCGCGACCGACCATCTCGGGCGCCCACAGGTAGCGTGAGCGGCCGTAGTCGCTACAACCGGCGGCGCCGTGCACCTGCTCGATGCACACCAGGCGGGTGCGCCCGGCGGCCGTCTTGGCCAGCGCCGTGTGCGCCGGCACCATGGCGTCGAGGAGGGGTACGGCCATCGTCGCACCGAGGCCGCGCAAGACCGTGCGCCGCGAAACGTGTTTCTTGCTCAAGTACATGGCCTCTACCTCCTGGTTTCCTTCTGGCCCGGTCGCCCTAACGCTCGCGGGAATCGGCCTCGACGGTGGTTTCGACCTTCGCCGAACGGAAGGCCGCGCTGTTGGCGATCCCGAGGACGAAGGAGGAGATTCGATGGTCGTTGGCGGCGGCGTCGCGCCCGATCTGACGGATCGCCGGCATGTCGTAGTACTCCACCCTGCGGCCCAGAGCGTACGACATCAAGCTCTCGGTGAAGTGGGCGATGAAGACGTCGGAGCGCCCCACCAGGGCGGCGCGCAGATCGGCGACGCCGTTCAGCGGCGTGCCGTCGTAGAGCTCGCCGCGGGCGTCCACGGCCACGCCGCGGTCCTTGATGCGCCAGGCCCCGGTGACGTCGAAGTTGTCGAGCGCCAGCCCGATCGGATCGATGACGTTGTGGCAGGAGCTGCAGGCCGGGTTTGCCCGGTGCATCGCCAGTTGCTCGGCCACCGACAGCAGGCGTCCTTCGGTCGCCTCGCCACTCTCCTCGAGATCGGGGACGTCGGGTGGCGGCGGCGGCGGCGGGCTGCCGAGCAGGACCTCGAGGACCCACTTGCCGCGCAGCACCGGCGACGTCCGGTTGCCGTGTGAGGTCAGGGTCAGGATGCTGCCGTGACCGAGAAGCCCGCGCCGGGTGTCATCCGGATAGCTCACCCGCCGGAACTCGGTTCCGCTGACGCCGGGAATGCCGTAGTGGCGCGCCAGGCGGTCGTTGACGAACGTGTAGTCGGCGGCCAGCAGGTCGAGGACGGGAAGGTCCTCGCGCACCAGATGGTCGAAGAGGAGCTCGGTCTCCCGGTACATCGCCTCCGCCAGGAGGTTGTCGAAGTAGGGGAAGTCGAGGGCGTCGGGCTCGATCTTGCGCAGGTCCTGCAACCGCAGCCACTGCGCCGCGAAGCGGGTGGCGAGGGCTTCGGAGCGCGGATCCTGGAGCATCCTGCGCACCTGCGCGTCGAATACGTTCGGGCGGGAGAGCTCGTTGCGCGCCGCCAGGTCGATGAGCTCGCGGTCGGGAACGGTGCTCCAGATGAAGAACGACAGCCGCGAGGCGAGGTCGAGGTCGCCGATCGCGTACACGTCGCCGGCGGCGAGGCCGCGCGGCATCTCCTCGACGCGGAACAGGAAGTGCATGCTGGCGAGCATCGCCTGCAGCGCCGTGCGGATGCCGCCCTCGAAGCCGCCGAATGCGGCCCCCTGGCGGTAAAACGGCATCAGCTCGTCGATGTCGGAACGAGTCAACGGGCGGCGGTAGGCTTGCCCAGCAAGTCGCTCGATGATGCTCTCGGCGCAGGGGATCTCCTCTTCCGGCGAGGTCGGTCGGCAACTGAAGGTGATCCGCCGCGTCGGGTTGTCGGAGACGCCGGTGACCTCGAAGGGCCCGACGATCGCCAAATTGCGCAGGTGCGGCAACGTCGTGACCCCGTAGCCGACGCCGATCTGGGTGTCGGCCAGGGTGTGGTCGATGGGCTTGATCAGGTCGTCCTCGGATCCCTCGAACTCACGGATGAACGTCGCCGCCACGGTCCGCGCGCCGGCGCGCACGTCGATGGGAGCGGTCGTCACGGTCAGCCCCTCAGGGTCGGACTCCGACATCCAGCGGTCGACCTGGACGAGCGCGACCCGCTCGCCGTCGACGGCCACCTCCATCCGGATCTCCGGTACCGTCCGTCCGAACAGGTCGCCGGTCGGCTCGCCGTGCAGGAGCAGCTGGAACTCGTACTTGCCGTCGGCGGGGAAATTGTGGACCACCACCGTGCCGCCGCGGGTGCCGAACGGCGCCCCCTCGACCCGCTCCTTCTGCGACTGGGTACGCGGCACGTCGTAGGTCGTCGAGCTCGGGTCGGCCTCGGGGTCGCCGATGGCGATGCGGCTGACGTACGCCGCCGCCCGCAAGTATCCCTCCATCACCGTGGCCGACGGCATCTGCACGTCGGCGATGTTGTCGAAGCTCTCGCTGATGGTGTCCGGCGGCAGGTAGGTGTCGACGTCGACCTCGAGGCCGAACAGAGAGCGGACGGCGGCGGCGTACTCGGCCTGGTTGAGACGCTGGAAGGTGCGGCGGCCGGGATTGGGGTCGGCGGCCCAGGCGGCGTCGAGCGTGGCCTCGATCATCGTCACCAGGGCCGTTCGCGAGGCGTCGTCGGGTTGCTGCCCACTCTTCGGCGGCATCATGCCGGCGCGCAGCTTGCGGATCATCTTCTCGGCGATCTCGGCGTTCTCTTCGGCAAGCGCCACGTCGAAGGACTCGAGCGACAGGCCGCCGGTGACGAGTCGGTCGTTATGGCACCGGAAGCAGTAGCGGCCGACGGTGACGTTGGGGTCTTGGTAGCTGCTCGGGGCGCCGGCGGGGCCGGCGGGCGAGGTCGCCGCAAGCGTGGCGGAGTCCGCAGAAAGGGCCTGTCGAGCCCCGGCCAGACCGGCGCCGGCGACCAACGCCGAGCAAAGCAACAGGACGGCGGATATGGGGAGAGCGGGTTTGTTCATCGTGGGCCTCA
>DASWHK010000241.1:0-30587 GCA_036398215.1 Acidobacteriota bacterium
GGCAAGGTCTTCATCGGCACCAACAACGACGGGATGCTCGACCCCGATGTCGCCGGCGACAAGGGGATCGTCATGGCCTTCCGCGAGTCCGACGGCGAGTTCCTCTGGCAGATGGTCCACGACAAGCTGGAGAGCGGCCAGGTCAACGATTGGCCCTATCAGGGGGTGTGCTCGTCGCCGGTCGTCGAGGGCGATCGCCTCTACTACGTCAGCAACCGCGGAGAGGTCGTGGCACTCGATACGGAAGGCTTCCGCGACGGCGAGAACGACGGGCCGTTCACCGGTGAGGAACGCCGCGGTGAGCGCGACGCCGACGTGGTGTGGATCTACGACATGATCGGCGAGCTCGGCGTGTTCCCGCACAACATGACCAGCAGCGCTCCGGCGATCTGGGGCGACCTGATCTTCGTCAACACCTCCAACGGGCAGGACGAGGAGGGCAACGTCCCGGCCCCCGGGGCCCCCGACCTGATCGCCATCGACAAGCACAGCGGCGAGCTGGTGTGGCGCGCCGAGCCGCTCGGCCCGCGCATCTTGCACGGCCAGTGGTCGAGCCCGGCGGTGGCCGAGATCGACGGCGTCGTGCAGGTGGTGATCGGCCAGGGCGACGGCTGGGCGCGCGGCTACGCCGCCGAGAGCGGCGAGATGCTGTGGGAGTTCGACACCAACCCCAAGGACTCGGTCTGGCCGCGCACCCGCAACAACCTCATCGCCACGCCGGTGATCTGGGAGGGCAAGGTCTTCATCGCCAACGGCCAGGACCCGGAGAACGGCGAGGGCCGCGGGCGGCTGCACGCGATCGACGCCAGCGGGCGGGGCGACATCACCGAGACCGGCCTCGTCTGGCGCACCGAGGAGATCCGCCGCTCGCTATCGACGGTGGCGATCCACGAGGGGCTGCTGTACATCGCCGACTTCAGCGGCTTCTTCCGTTGCATCGACGTGACGACCGGCGAGGAGGTGTGGATGTACGACACCTTCGCCGCGATCTGGGGCTCGCCGCTGGTGGCCGACGGCAAGGTCTACATGGGCGACGAGGACGGCGACGTGATCGTGCTGCGGGCGGCCCGCGAGATGGAAGAGCTCGCCGAGATGAACCTCCGCAACGCCATCTACGGCGCCCCCGTCGCCGCCAACGGCGTGCTGTTCATCAACACGCGTAACCAATTATTCGCCCTACAACGACAGTAGCGTCGGCTTCACGATTCGATCCAGGCGGCGAGCTCCGCGAGCGCCGCTTCCTCCGAGAGGCTTCGAGCAGCGGCGCGGACGCTCGACGGAACCCAATCGGGGAAGGGGACTTCTTCGGTCACATGACGTCCGGAACTCGTGTGGACCTCGCGCACCTGCGAAAGGTGATCCGCGGGAATCCGACCTGCCGCTCGGACGATAGCGGGCCACAACCGCCGGTGGACAAACGTGACCTTGCCTTCGATCAGGCGACACACGAGAACTTCGTCGCTGTCACGGATCGCGCGCGTCACCGCGAAGATCTCGCGACTCTTCGGATGCGACCACCAGCGACCGCCAACCGGCTCTCCCGCAATGGCCTCGGCAAGCGACGGCACCGGCCCTTGAGCCGCCTCGAGTACCACCCCGTGCTTGCAAATGAAAGCGAGAGCTTGGCGTGCTGTCACCGCCACGTCATCTTTCCGTCGGCGCAACGCTCCGAATGAGCCGCGCGCTTCGGCGCCAGCGTAGCGCGGGACAGTGGGTGCGCCGGCTAGATTCGGTTGCCAGGCAGCGCTGCCACGGCATGTCCGGCGGCTGCAAGCGCTTGTTGGGCGGCTGTGCCAATGTTACGTTCCCTTCCATGACGCTCAAGGCCCGTGTACGAGGAGGTCGGCTCATTGTGGACGAGCCCACCGAGCTGCCCGATGGTACAGAAATCGAGCTGCTGCCGCTCGATCCCGGCGACTGGCTTGATGACGCCGACCGCGCGCTACTCCACGAGGCTTTGCGCCAATCCGATGCCGACATCGCCGCTGGACGGCTCGTCGATGCTGCCGAGGTGCTCAAGGAGCTCAGGTCGCGTTGACGCCTCGTCGCGTCCGGTTTACCGCGACAGCCTGCCACCTCTACTACACCTTCGATGAACACGAGGTGACGGTCCGCGCCTTGTGGGGTGCTCGCCGCGGGCGGGAACCACATATCAGACCGTAGCTCATGCCCGGGAGTTTTGTCCGCCTAACGTTCCGGTTCAGCGGCGGCGGAACGCCGTCCGCTGCAACCGGTTGTTCGACGGCTGTCACCGAGACTCAGCCCAGTTTGCATTTGGGTCTTCTCCTTCCCGCCTTGCGGCACGGAGATGATCTCTGCCTCACGGATGGTAGAGAAGGCGACCAATCGTGGCGGCGATCAGGAGCTCTGCGGCGCTCCACGCCCATAGCTTGGTCGCCAGCGACCATGAAAAGAGGCCCCACTGCACGATTACAGCGAACGGCAGGACTGCACCGAACACCCATGTGAATCCAGCAGCTGCGAGCAACGCCTGAGTAGGAGAGAATACGCGCAAGAAGATTGCGAACAGCGCCACGACTCCCATGCCGATGATGAGACGAACCACCGTATGTATAACGAACGGCCCAGCTCCGCCTGGAATCGGGAGGCCGGCGGCGTCAAATGCAGCTTTCATGTCACGGTATCCAAAGATACCGGCCATGAGGAGGCCGCTCACCATAACCCAGGTACCCGCGGCGAGACCCGCGAAGATCACGTGGCGCAAGTTGATGGTCTCGGAAAACATGGCTAGCCCCACTGACGATTGTCCGTCGAACGCCGCGTTCACGTGCTTGTTAGGCATCGGCCACTCCCACTGGCGTCGAAACGAACCAAGCCAATAGTCCAGTGCCCAAGAACCCCAAGGCCATTCCACCGTCAACGAGCATCGCCTCGCTCGCGGCGACCATCATTGGCACTGTTTCTCCGAACTTGGGCAACCACGCTCGCAAAATCTCGCCGCTGACAACCGCGCCACCTCCGCTCAGAGCGACCGCACCACTCCACCTGCGCAGCGCGGGACCGCTCTGGGCGGCGAGACCGAGGGATATCCAACCGAGCCCGCTCAGCAGGAACCAACTATGAACGAATATTAGATGCAGCTGGTTTAGGAAAGTCACGCCCCCCTCCAACCACCGGCCTTCCTCAGGAGTCGCAACCGTGGCCTGGAACCCAAACTCGCTGACTTTGAGTATCGTGAGGGCCAGAGGGACCACGGCTAGGACGGACCCGCCTAGGAAGAGCGCTGCCAGTAGGGTTCGGACGGGCGCGTCGCTATAGAGCCGCGGGAGAAGTCCGAAGAACAGGATGCCGAGCAGAATAGCGAGCAGGAGGAAACCCAATACAGTTGCGAGGTTGCTGGGAAACGCAGTGCGCAGTTGTTCAAGGGCGTCCAGCGGCGGCAGTCGCTGATCGTTGCGATAGACCAGATTCGGGACCGGCTGGCGCGAAAACAACGCTGGCAGGCCCGCGAGAGCCTGCAGAACGCCCCAGGCACCCACGAGCCCTACGACAGAGGCCAGCAATCTGAGCTTGGTCCAGTAGACGATGGCCATGCCCGTTCATCCCTTCGATTATGCCTTCGTGCTCACGAAGCCGCCGTATGCCTAACAGGTAGTCAGCAAACTTCCGTCAGAACGTTCTCCTGGACGGGCTGCTGCATATCGTGACGGTAGCCGAGGCATGAGTTTGAGATCTTCGGTTGCCGGAGCGGTAGTCTACGGGCTTGAGGGCGCTTTCGACAAGGGGCGATATCGGTGGAATCGGGGCAGCATATTGTCGATATCCCGGCGAAGCGACTGCTGCAGATCATCGGGTGGCCCAGAGGCCGGCCGTTTGCCGAGGAGGGCGCGGTTTCAGCACGGCCTCCTGGAGCGTCGTAGTCCGCGAGGGCGTAGACGTGTCCCGGGCGCGGAAAGACCCTGCTCCTCGATCGCCGTCTACTGCCCGCCGCCTTCGGTGATGGCGTACAGGGTGTCGCCGGCCCGCAAGTAGATGTGCCCCTGCGAGAACGCCGGCGTCGACAGGGTGTAGCCGCCGTCGACTTCGTTTCTCGCCAGGATCTCGAACTCGCGGCCCGCCCGGTAGACGGTCGTCACTCCGTCTTCGCTGGTGACGTAGATCTTGCCGTCGGCGAGGATCGGGGAGGCGCTGTAGGTGCCGGTCTCGATGCGCTGGTTGGTGTAGACGACCTCGCCGGTGGCCAGCTCCAGGCAGTGCACGACGCCGTTGTCGCCGACGACATAGAGCAGCTCGCCGTCGCTGACCGGAGTGGGCACGTCGGGGCCGCTGTCGAACGACCACAGCCGGTGCGAGGTGGTGATGTCGCCGCGGCCGCCGGCCTCGAGCGCCAGCATCGGGCGCTCGCGGGTCGGCGCGATGATGATGTTGCCGATGACCACCGGTGAGGCGACGATCCGGTAGTTGGCGTTGTTGCGCGGGTTGAGGCCGTCGGCGCGCCACAGCTCGGCGCCGGTCTCGGGGTCGTGGCCGGTGACCACGTCGCCGCCGGTGATGACGATCTCGGTCTTGCCGTCGTACTGCAGCAGCGCCGGCGTCGTGTACGAATCGGGCGACTCGCGGATGGCGTTTGTCGGGCGCTCGACCATCCACACCGTCTCGCCGGTGTGCTTGTCGATGCGCAGCACGTACGACGGTTCGTCGGTCTTCATGCCGTGCAGCACCTGGACGAACAGCGCGTCCTCGTGCAACAGCGGCGAGGAGGCGTAGCCCCAGTTGAGGCCGAAGCGCCAGTAGTCGTTGGAGATGTTGCGGGACCACAGCTCGTTGCCGTCGAAGTCGAAGGCGCGCAGCCAGCCGGTGCCGGTCATCACCCAGACGCGCTCGCCGTCGGTGACCGGCGAGGGCGACGACATGTTCTGCTTGCGCTCCTGGTGGTCGTTGTCGCTGAGGTACTGCTTCCAGATGATCGAGCCGTCACGCCGATCGACGCGCCACAGCTCGACGTTGAGCTCGTCGTTTGCGGGCGCGCCGCCGCCGCCTCGGCGGCCGCGACCGCCGCCGCCGGCATTGCGCGGCACATACGAAACGTTCAGAAAGATCGAGTCCTCCCAGATGATCGGCGTCGCCCCCGTCCATTGCGGAACCGACAGCTTCCAGGCGACGTTGGCGTTCTCGCTCCAGGTCGTCGGCAGGCCCGTCTCGCCGCTGGTGCCGTCGAGGTTGGGGCCGCGCCACTGCGGCCAGTTCTCCACGGCTGTGGCTGCGGCGGTGCCCGGCGCCGGGACGGCGTCCGCGCGATGGTCGGCGGCCGCGCCGCCAAGCCCCGCCACTGCGGCGGCAACTACGAAAGAGCCGACGACTGTGATTCCGATGGTCTTCTTCTTCACGACTTGATCCTCCTCATGGGGAAGTCAGGATCCTCATGGGGACGTTCGAATCCTTGGGGCGATTTCGAATCCGCGGGGTGCCGTTCCGCTCCGCGCCGGTGATTTCGAGTCCTCGTGGTCTGCTTCGTAGCCTCGCGGCGAGCTCGATCGTCATTCTCGCAGGTGCGCCGGAAAATCGCTCGCGTCACCGAGGGTGACGATGAGAGTGGGGCGTGCCCAGCTCGTGGGCCCGCCGATGCTCCCGTTCATCGTCTCCTATCCGGGCGCCGCCGCCAAGGACGTCCGTCGCGGTATCGCTCCCGGGGGCCGGAGTCAGGCCGTGATCGTGCGCCAGATGTTCGCGCAGCGGATCGTGGCCGAAATCGTCCTCGAAGTCGCGCCAGACGCTGTGGACGTGGTTGGCGCCGTTCTGGGTGTTGTCGTACTCGACGACGAACGTCGGCCCCTGGATACGGTAGTAGTGGCCCTCTCCCGGCGCCGTGCCGCCGGCCCAGGCGAAGTGGAGCCTCTCAACGCCGGCCTGGCGGATCTTGGCCATCTGGTGGCCGGCGAGATCGGGGTTCATCCGTGAGGAATAGACGGCCAGCAGCTCGAGCAGGAGCTGCTGCTGGGCGTTGCTCATGTCGGCCAGCGCCACCCCCTCCGGTGGTCCCATCGTCGCTTCGGCCGAGTTGGTCGTCAGGATGTCGCGCGGCGCCGCGTCGTCGATGATCACCCGCGAGCGCTGCCCGTCGTCGAAGGCGCCCAGCAGGCGGAAGCCGAGCTCGTCCTCCTGGGCGAACGGTTGCAGGCCCGGGTGGACCTCGGAGTCCTCGGCAACGTGCGCCGGATTGCCGCCGAAGAAGGCCGGCGTACTCGACACCACGCGGCCATCGACGACCGTGAAGCTCACCGACAGGTGGTGCCCCTCGAAGCGCCAGCCCCAGGCGCCCTGCCGGGCGGGCGTGCCGAAGGCGGCCAGAAAGTAGTTGCCCGGGTTGCGGTTGGCGGAGCCGCCCGAGTTGGCGAACAGGACCTCTTCGAGGGCGACGATCCGGAATGCCTGCTCGGTGCCCTCGGCGCCCAGGCCGGTCCCGAGGAGGCCGCGAACGGCTTCCATGCCGGCGTCGTCGACAGCGCCGATCGGCAGACCGACGCGCTGGCGCGGCACGTAGGCCCAATCGGTGCGCTCCTCGCCATCGAAAGCGAATGCCATCCGTTGCTGCTGCTCGGCGCTGAGGCGGGAGGCGAGCGCCTGCCAGGCGGTGAACATGGCATCGGCGGCCGGGGCCTGCGGGGCGACGGCCTCGCGGGGCGGCGCGCCGCCTGCCGGCCCGGCGCCGACGACCGACGCGGGCACGACCAGCAGCGCAATCGACGCGGTCACTGCCCACGCCAGGCGCGTGAGCCTTGGTCCGATTCCCGTGCAAGGGAGGCGACCCATGCCGTCTGGACGCTTGGGGGCGATGACCTCGTTGGTGCATGACACGGCTCACCTCCTGATCGCTGGCTCGCTGGCGCGCCCCGCCTCGGGCCGCGGGCGGCGACCGGAAACGCGGGGCGCGGGGCACTCCGATGTTCGCCAACAAGATGTATCACGATGTGAGAGCCGTCACACCAGCCGGCGGAGGGTGCGCCTCCGGCCACCCTGATCCCGGCCCGATCGGTGCCCCTGCGGTGGCCGAGGGCGGCGGACGGAAGGCGCCGGCGCACGACGGTTCCGCCGGCCGCCCGCCCGCGCTATCGCCGACTACTCGGACTCGTGGCGCAAGGCGATCAGCGGATCGACGCGCGTCGCACGCCGCGCCGGCAGCCAGCTGGCAAGCAGGGCGATCGCCGCCAGCAGCAGCGAGACGCCGCCGAACACCAGCGGGTCGAGCGCGCCGACGCCGAAGAGCTGGCTCTGCAGCAGGCGCGTCAGGCCGAAGGAGGCGGCGAGGCCGAGGCCGATGCCGGTCCCCGCCGTCGCCATGCCGCGGCCGATCACCGAGCGGAGGGCGTCGGAGGCGCGGGCGCCAAGCGCCATGCGCAGGCCGATCTCGCGGGTGCGCTGGCTCACCGCGAAGGACATGACCCCGTAGATCCCGACCGCGGCGAGCAGCAGGGCGACGGCGGCGAACGTCCCCGACAGGATCATGTTCAGGCGCGGCATGGCGACGTCGGCGGCAACCAGCTCATCCATCGTGTTGAAGGCGTAGACCGGCTGGCGGGGATCGACGGCGAGCACCGCCTTCCGGATCGGCTCGGCAAGCGCCGACGGATCGCCCGCGGCGCGGACGACCACGACCATCCCGCCGAACGGGTTCTGCGGCATCGGGATGTACATCTCCGGCACCGGGGCCTCGCCGAGCCCGTGGTGGCGGACGTCACGGACGACGCCGATGATCTCGTGGGGGCCGCCGATCGGGATGCTCAGGGACTCGCCCACCGGGTTCCCCTCGCCGAACTCGCGGGCGGCGAGCGCCTCGTTGATCACCATGACCCGCGGCGAGTCCTCGCGGTCGCGCGGCTCGAGGGCGCGCCCCCGCAGCAGAGGGATTGCCATCGTCTCGAAGTACCCAGCCGTCGCCACCCGGTAGCTCGCCTGCGGCGGCCCTCCCGCCGGCACGTCCCTGCCGGCGACCTCGTACGGCAGCGAGAAGTCGATGCCGGCGTAGTCCATCGGCAGCGCGGTCACCGCGCCCACCGACACCACCCCCGGCGTGGCCTCGATCTGCTCGACGAGCTGGCGGAAGAACGCCGTCTTCTGGTGGTCCTCGGGGTAGAGCGTCTCGGGGATGTAGATGTTGGCCGCCAGCAGGTTGTCGCGGCCGAAGCCGAGGTCGACCGCCATCAGCTCGGCGAAGCTCCGCGACATCAGGCCGGCGCCGATCAAGAGGACGAGAGCGAGGGCGACCTCGACGATGACCAGCGCGTTGAGCGTGCGCCGGTTGGCGACCCCGGTGGTGCCGGCGCCTTGTTTCAGCCCGCCGGAGAGGGCCCAGCGGCGGGCGCGTCGCGCCGGCACGAGCCCGAAGACGACCCCGGCGGTGAGGCTCAGCAACAGCGTGAAGATCAGGACGGTGCCGTCGAGCTCGAGCTGCTGGAGGCGCGCCAGCGGCAGCTGCGGCAGCCGGCGAATGGCGCCGATCCCCCACAGCGCCAGGCCGCAGCCGAGGGCGCCGCCGAACCCGGCGAGCAGCAGCGTTTCGACCATGAGCTGGCGCACCAGGTGCAGCCGGCCGGCGCCGAGCGCGGCGCGCACCGACATCTCCTGGTCGCGCGAGGTCAGCCGGGCGAGCATCAGGTTGGCGACGTTGACGCCGGCGATCAGCAGCAGGAAACCGACCGCTGCGAACAGCATCATGATCGCTTCGGTGCCGGCGGGGCCGACGACCAGAGCTTCGTGCGCCGGCCGGACCTGGGCCAGCACGCCCGCGTTGGTCGTCGGGTAGCGCTCGGCGAGGCCCGCCGCGACGGCGTCGAGCTCGGCGGATGCCTGCTCCCGCATCGCGCCCGCGGCGAGCTTGCCGATCACCTGGTAGGGGCGCTGGGCGCGACGCTCGTGGATCGTCTCGGGGTCGAACGCCAGCGCCGTCCAGAAGCCGTTGTCGGTCTGCGGCGGGAACTCGAAGCCCTCTTCCATCACCCCGACGATCGTGTGCGGCTCGCCGTCGAGCACCAGCCGCCGGCCGATGATCTCGGGGTCGCCGCCCAGCTCGTCGCGCCAGAACGAGTGGCTGGCCACCGCCACCGGCTCGCCGCCCCAGACGCCGTCCTCCGCGACGAACGTGCGGCCGAGCGCCGCGGTCGCCCCCAGGACGGACAGCAGCGACGGCTCGATGCGCATCGACGGCACGTCGAGCGGCTCCTCGCCGCCGGTATAGGTGTAGCTCCAGTAGGCGTAGGCGGCCATCGACTGGATGGTCGTGACCTGCTCGCGCCAGTCGACCAGGTCGGCGGCCGAGACCGGCGAGAAGCCCGCGTCGCGGTCGATGGAGTTCAGCCACACAAGGCGATCGGCGTCGGGGTAGGGGAGCGGATCGAGGATGACCCGCTTGACGACGCTGAAGATCACCGTGTTGGCGGCGATCGCCACCGCCAGCGTCAGCACGACGACCACCGAGAAGCCGGGTTGGCGGCGCAGCGATCGCAGCGCGATGCGGAAGTCCTGCAGCAGGTTGCCCATCGTCTCGTTCACTCCCGGGGAGCGGGGTTCGAGGTCGGGTTCGCCGGCGCCGTGGTCCGCTCGCCGGCGACCGCGGCGCCCGGCCGGCCAGCGCTCGGCGAGAGCGCCGGCGAAAAGGTCCCAGAGATCGGCCGCCGTGCGGGCGGCCAGGGCGGGGAGGCCGCCGCGCCGGTGCGCCCGCAGCGCCGCGTCGGCGAAGGCACGCGCCAGCGATTCGCCCTGCCGGCGACGGAACTCCCTGGGATAGGCGCGCAACGCCAGCCTGCACAGCGTGGTGGCCGCGCGCACCGCGGCGGGCCGGGCGCTCACGCGGCTTCTCATGCGTCGATCAGATTGCGGGCGCGCGCGTCCCGCACCGCGGTCGACATCCTCTCGGCCTCCGCGGCGGCGGCGTCGCGCCCGGCGGCGGTGATCCGGTAGTAGCGCCGCCGCTCGTCGTCGAGCTCGGGGTCGGGCCGCTCGTCGAGCTCTTCGATCAGCCCTTGATCGAGGAGGCGGTGGATGGCCCGGTAGAGAGAACCGGGACGGATGATCGTGCGGCCGCCGGTTCGCTGCTCGACGTCGCGCATGATGTCGTAGCCGTGCCGCTCGCGATCGGTGAGCGCCAGCAGGATCTCGAAGACCGTTGGGGTGAGCGGCATGTGGCAACTATACACCTTAAGAATATAAACGCAAGGAGTACATCGCGCCAGGTATTTGCGAAGGGGAATGCGCGAAGAGCTCGCCGCTAGCCCGTCGAGAAATGCGGGCTAATCCGGCCACCGCGCCCTGCGCGGCCCCTTCAGTGTTGAAACTGGCGGGTGAAGTTTCAGGTCAGCGAGGTTGCCGTTGTCGTCCCCGCTTCAGACGCCGTCGAGGAGCTCGCGGACCCTCTCCACCAGATGTTGGGGCGAAAAGGGCTTCTGCAGGAAGTTGGTGCCATCGCGCAGCGCCCCGTGCTCGACGAGCGCGCCGCCCGTGTAGCCGGAGACGAACAGCACCGCGGCGTCCGGATTCATGGCGGCGAGCCGATCCGCCAGCTCGCGACCGTTCATCCCCGGCATCACGACGTCGGTGATCAGCAGGCCGATCGGCCCCTCGTGGCGGCGGCATACCTCGAGGGCTTCCTCGCCGTTCTCGGCCTCGAGCACCAGGTACCCATGGCTGGAGAGGACCCGGGTGGCAAGCACCCGCACCATCTCCTCGTCCTCCACGAGCAGGATGGTCTCGAAGCCTCGGACGTGGGGCGCGGTCGTCGCCGGCTTCGCCTCGCCGGTCGCCGCAGGCTCTTCCGTCGCCTCCGGGAAATAGATCTTCAAGGTCGAGCCTTCGCCGACCTGGCTCTTCACCTCGATGAAGCCGCCGGTCTGCTTGACGATGCCGTAGACGGTCGACAGCCCGAGGCCGGTGCCCTTGCCCTCCTCCTTGGTGGTGAAGAAGGGCTCGAAGATGTGGGACTGGGTGGCCGCGTCCATCCCGAGGCCATCGTCGCTGACGCTCAGCAACGCGTAGCTGCCCGGCGCGACGTTATCGTAGGAAGTCGAGCGCCCCGCCTCCAGCGTCACGTTCGTCGTCTCGATGCTGATATTGCCGCCCTCGGGCAGGGCGTCGCGCGCGTTCAAGACCAGGTTGATCAAGACCTGCTCGATCTGCACCGGGTCGGCCTTGATCGGGGGAGTATCGGGATCGACGTCCCACCGCAGCTCGATGTGCTCGCCGACGAGCCGTCGCACGAGCTTCTCCATGTCGCCGAGCACCTCACCGAGGCCGAGGACGCGGGGGTGCAGCACCTGGCGGCGGCTGAAGGCGAGCAACTGGGCGGTGATCGCCGTCGCCCTCTCGGAGGCGTGCTGTATGGCGTCGAGGTCGCGCTTCAAGTTGTGGAACGCCGTCGGGCTGGAGTCGAGAGAGTCGAGGTCCTCCCGCGCCAGCTGTGCGTAGCCGGCCACCGCGGTCAGCAGGTTGTTGAAGTCGTGGGCCACGCCGCCCGCCATCCGGCCGATCGCCTCCATCTTCTGCGACTGGCGGAGCTGCGTCTGGAGGTCCTGGGTCGCGGTGACGTCGAGGGCGACGCCGACGATGCCGCAGGGCCGGCCGCTGTGGTCGAGGAGAGGCTCGACGTGGCACTCGAAGTCGCGTTCCGAATACCTGATCGCATAGGCCGAGGGGGTCCCCTTGAGGGCCTTCAAATGGGCGGCGATCGCCGGGTGGGCGTCGTCGATGGTGCCGAAGAACTCGAAGAGGTCCTGGCCGAGGGTGGCCTCCGGATCGACCTGTAGCCGCTGCAAGCCAGCCCCGAGGATCTGGGTGAAGCGCAGGTGCGCGTCGGTGGTCCACATCACCGCCGGCACCTGCTCGATGAGCATCTGCAACCGCTTCTGCGAGTCCTCCAGCGCCGCGGCGGCCCGCTTCTCGCTGGTGATGTCGCGAAAGATGACCAGGCGCCCCTGCTCGCGCCCGCCGGCGTCGTCGAGCGGCCAGCTACGGAGCTCGTAGTGGCGTGGCGACGATCCCGCCGTCAGCATGGTTTCGAGCTGTCGTTGGTTGTCCTCGCCGGTGAGCTCGCGGAGCTTGATGCGGCCGGAGAACGCGGCGTCGAAGTGGCGACCGATCGCCGCCACCGCCGCCGCTTCGCCGATGATCTCTTCCGCGGCCGGGTTCAGATCGACGATGCGCCCGCCGGCATCGAGCACGACCAGGCCGTCCCGCATGCTTTCGATCACCCGCGCGCGCGCCTGCGGCATCAGGTCGAGGAACTGCCGGCGGGTGAGCGCCCAGAGCATGGCGATGCCGGTGAGCATGAAGCCGAACCCGGTCAGATCGAGCGGCACCGGGTTGCGGCCGCTGACGTACAGGACGTTGAGGATCCATGGGGAGAAGACCGCGACGACCACCAACGCCCCCTGCTTGCGGTACAGGCGCGGCGACTTCGCCAGGGCCCGCAGCATGATGGTGGCGGCCACTGCCCACAACAGATAGCTATAGCCGGTATGGACCCAGAACCACGGGCCGTAGGAGATCCGCAGCACGTCGAAGCCCGGCCCCTCGGCAAGCTCCAGGCTCCGCCAGATGAGGCCGGTCCCATCGGGGTGGGCGAGCAACCCCACGGTTGCCAGCGGGATCGCCATCAGCGTCGCGAGCAGGCCGACCCCCGGGCGCCCGATCCGATCGGCGTACTGGAGCGAGAAGATCAGCCAGGCGACGGGAACGACGACGATGCCCGCGTACTGGATCTTCGCCCACAGCGCCTTTTGCGCCAGCGGCGCGCTGCAGATCTCGAGCGCGTAGCCGCCGGTCCAGACCGCGACCGCGGCCAGCAGCACGGCGAAGGCGATCCTGCCCCGTTCCCGGCTCCGCCATCCACGCCAGGCTACCAGCAAGCAGATCACCGCGGCCGCGAGCAACGGCGCCGCATATCCTGTCCACTGCCAGACCATCATGTCCCCGGTGTCGGTGTACGCGGATCACGCCGTCGACATCGAGGAACGTCACCTATTGCAACCGAGACGCGCCGATCCCCAGAGCCGATGCTGCTCCGCCGCCACGACAAACGCCGCCCGACCTCTACGGACAGGCATGCCTTGTAATGATTACAGTTGATTAGTTTCCAACGGCAAAATAGGGCCAAGAGTCGGCGCTGATTATCTCAGGAGTGCGGCAGTCATTCCATCTGAAATGACGCGGGCCGTCATTACCCCCTGATTGGGGACCCCGCCTTGTTCTGAAATGATGCCAGCCGTCATTACCGCTATCCGTGATAGGGGATCCTGATTCTTGTTGTTTCGCGGCGCACATATATGTGTTACACATAATCGAACCAACGATCGCTTCCGGAAGCCTGGAGGTCCGGATGAACGACATCGAACGCGACGTGCTTCGATGCCCATGGCCGCGCCCGGTCCGGCAAACCGTGAGGTCCGGATCAACGACATCGAAGGCGACGTGCTTGGACCCATGCCCGCGCCCGGTCCGGCAAACCTGGAGGTCTGGATGAACGACAGCGAAAGCGACCTCGCATCCCACGGCTCGGCAGGCTCGCGGGGCGACGACGGACACAACCGCGTCGCCGCCTTCCTGCCGCTGCGAGCGGTGGAATTCTACATACTCCTGGCGCTCGCCGAGGGGAACCTGCACGGCTACGGGATCATCCAGGCGACGCTGGAGAGGTCCGAGGGCGGCGTGCGGCTCGACCCGGGGACCCTCTATCGGGCGATCACCCGGCTCGCCGACTCGGGGCTCCTCGGAGAAGCCGACCGGCAGCCGGCCGCCGACCTCGCCGATCGGCGGCGCCGCTACTACGCGATCACCGAGCTCGGGCGCGAGGTGGCGTGCGCCGAGGCCGAGCGCATGGCCGGCCTGGTGGACGACGCCCGCGCCAGCCGGCTGATCGACAACCTCGGAAGGGCAAAGCAGGCCGAGGTGGAAGTGTGATGCGCCAGACCCATCACACTTCCACCACGGCCTGCTAGGCACATGTCCCGCCGACCTGCCGCCGCCGACGCCGGGAGCCCCGTAGCCGCGCCGTTGCGCCCGGCCCTTCTCGCCCGCATCCTGCACCGCGCGTACCGCCTGCTGCTGATCGCCTACCCGGCGAAGTTCCGCCGCCGCGTGGGAGCGGACATGGCCGACGTCTTCGTCGACGTCTGCGCCGCCGAGATGCAGGCGCGCGGCCCCGCCGGCCTGCCCCGCCTCGCCCTTCGAACCCTTCGCGACGTGGCCCGCAACGCCTGGGCCGAGCGCGTCCACCGGCGCCGCCGCGCGCGACGCGCCAGCCCGCGACGCGACAGCGCACGACTTGGTAGCTCGCGACGCGGCAACCCGCGCCGGTCGAATTACGAATCGCGCGACAGTGGCCCGTTCGGGCGTGGAGACAGCTCACGACGCGGCAACCCGCGCCTTTCGACTTCGCCCGCCCCCCGAGGAGAACGTCACGTGCACGTGATCATCCAGGACCTGCGCTTCGCCCTTCGAACCCTGATCAAGCAACCGGCGTTCAGCCTGGGCGTGATCGTCGTGCTGGGGCTGGGGATCGCCGGCACCACCGGGATCTTCAGCGTCTTTAACGGCCTGTTCCTGCGGCCGCTGCCGTTCGACGACCCCGGTCAGATTGTCAACCTCGACGAGACGGCGCCGCAGTGGAACCTCGAGTTCGTCGCGGTCAGCTACATCGACTTCGTCGCCTGGCGCGACCAGAACGAGACCTTCGAGGCGATGGCCGTGTTCGACAGCGAGAGCGTCAACCTGTCGCTCGACGGCGAGGCCAGCCGGGTCGACGCCTCGATGATCTCGGAGGGGATCTTCGCCGTCCTCGGCATCGAGCCGGCGCTCGGGCGTCCGTTCACCGCCGAGGAGGACCTTCCCGGGGCGGAGAGCGTGGTGTTGCTCGGCCACACCCTGTGGCGGGACCGCTTCGGCGCCGACCCGGATGTCCTCGGCCGCTCGCTGAGCCTCGACAGCACGCCGCACACGGTGATCGGCGTGCTGCCGCCGGAGGCCGAGTTCGTCCCCGGCGACCTCTGGGTGCCGCTCAAGGCCGACGTCGACGTCAACGCCGGTAGCTGGTGGCTCGACGGCATCGGCCGCATGCAGCGCGGCGTGACGATCGAGCGGGCCCGCGAGGACCTGACGCGCATCCACAAGGCGATGATCGAGGAGCGCTCGGTCAACGAGGTCACCTCGCCGGTGGTGCTGCCGGTCCTCGATCGCATCCTCGGCGACTACCACGACGGCGCCCTGGCGCTGCTCGGCGGGGTGAGCGTCGTGCTGGTGATCGCCTGCGCCAACGTCGCCGGGTTGATGCTGGCGCGCTCCACCTCGCGAAGCCGGGAGGTGGGCGTGCGCGTGGCGCTGGGCGCCGGGCGGCGGCGCATCGTTCAGCAACTGCTGACCGAGAGCCTGGCGCTGGCGACCGCCGGAGCGCTGGTGGGCGCCGGCCTCGGTCATCTCGCCAGCCGCGCGGCGCTGGCGGCGGCCCCCGATGACGTTCCCCGCTGGATCAGCTTCGCGATCGACGTCCGCTTCCTGGCCTTCACCATCGCAGTGACGGTCGGCTCGGCGCTGCTGTTCGGTTTGGCGCCGGCGTTGAAGGTCGCGCGCACCGACCCGCAGCGGGTGCTGCAGGGCTCCGGGCGCGCCACCGAGACCCGCGCCAGCCGCTGGGGCCTCAACGCCTTGGTGGTCGCCGAGATCGCCCTGGCGCTGGTGGTGCTGGTCGGCGCCGGCCTGTTCATGGCGGCGTTCCGGCAGCTCCAGACGGTCGACCCCGGCTTTCGGGTCGACGACGTGCTCGCCTACCGGATCTCGCTGCCCGACGTCTCCTACGCCGAGGAGCCGCAGCAGAAGGCGTTCTTCGAGGAGCACCTCACGGCGTTGCGGGAGCTGCCGGGAGTGATCGAGGCCGGCGCCACGACCGCGGAGCCCCTGGGCGGACACACGGGCTACTTCTTCGAGGCCGAGGGGGCGCTGCCCCGCGGCGAGGACGAGCCCACGCCGGTGACCCTGGTGCGCTGGATGACGCCCGGGTACTTCGAGGCGATCGGCATCCAGTTGCTCGCCGGCCGCGGCATCGAGCCCGCCGACGGCAACCCCGAGGCGCCCGCCGTGGCGATCATCAACGAAGAGTTCGCCCGCCACCACTGGGGCGACCAGAGCCCGCTCGGGCGGCGAATCCGCGCCGGCGACGAGGAGGAAGACTGGATGACCGTGGTCGGCCTGGTTCGCGACGCCAGGCACTACGGCCTCGACCGCGAGATGCGGCCCGGCGTCTACGTGCCGTTCGATCGCTCGCCCAGCGGGTCGCTGACGATCGTGACCCACACCGCCGTCGATCCCATGAGCCTGGCCGACGAGGCGCGCGAGCTGGTGCGCCGCGCCGATCCCGAGGTCCCGATCTACGCGACGGCGACGATGGTCCAGCGCCTCGACGACTCGCTCTGGGCCCGTCGCGCCGCCTCCTGGACCTTCGCGATCTTCGCCGGCGTGGCGCTGCTGCTCGCGGTGAGCGGCGTCTACGGGGTGATCTCCTACGCGGCCAGCCGGCGGCGCCACGAGATCGGCATCCGCATGGCGCTCGGCGCCCGCCGCGGCCAGGTCGTCCGCCACATCCTGCGCCACGGCGCGGCGCTGATCGGCGCCGGCGTGGTCCTCGGCCTGACCGGCTCCCTGGCGCTGGCCTGGACGCTGTCGAGCCTCCTGTTCGAGGTCTCGCCCACCGAGCCGCTGGTCTATGCCGGCGTCACCGTGCTGCTCGGCGGAGTGGCCCTGCTCGCCAACCTGGTGCCGGCGCGCCGCGCCGCCTCGGTCGATCCGATGCACGCACTGCGCGAGGACTGACGGCACCTGCGTCCTCGATCGCGGCCCTGAGCTTGACAGACATGCTACAAAAACGTAGATTTTCCTTTGGGAGTTGGCCATGGCGAAGGGAACCCAGATTTCAGCTCAGATCTCCGACGCGACGCGCGACCTCATGGAGAAGCGCGTCCGCCGGACAGGGGTAAAGAAGGGCCATCTCATCGAGCAGGCGCTCCTCCACCACCTCCAGGCCCTCGATGAGCTGCCGGTTGAGTACATCATCCACCCGCGCATCGTCGTTTCGCGAAACACAGGAGAGGAGATGCTCCGCAAGGCCGACTCCGTCGAGCCTACGCCCGCCCTCCGCGAACTGATGCGCGATGGAGATTAGGGCGCTCCGCCCAAATGACGACCGCCCCGCCTTCCGATGTGGGGACGAGGCGCTCGATCGCTTCTTCCAACGCTACGCAGGCCAGAACCAGTTTCGGCACTACCTCGGGGTGACGTACGTGGCGGTCGACAGCGGTCGCGTCCTCGGCTTTGCGACCGTAGCTCCACGACACGTTGACATCGAGGACCTGCCAGAGCGTGCCCGAAAGAGGCTGCCGCGCTACCCCGTGCCCGTACTTGGACTCGCACGTCTAGCCGTCGACAGGTCGGCCCAGTCGATGGGGCTCGGTCGACAGCTTCTCCGCTTCGTACTCAAGCTCGCCGCGAAGATGGCCGAGGAGGTCGGCTGCGCCGGAGTGGTGGTCGACGCCAAGCCGGCCGCCGTCGACTTCTACGCGAGGTACGGTTTTGCGCCCTTCGACGCCCTGGAGGGCCAATCTGACGCGCGTCCACAACCCGTGGCAATGTGGCTGCCGATCCAGGCGATCAAGGCTGCCAGCAAACCTGCGCACTGATCCGATAGCAGGCCGTGGCGGAAGTGTGATGCGTCTGGTTGCGGCGAGAACGAGTCAATCGTTGCGCAGCGCCGTCGCGGCGTCGACGCGGGTGACGCGGCGTGCCGGGACGATGCAGGCGAGCAGGGCGACGGCGGCCAGCAGGGCGGTGACGGTGGCGAACGTCCAGGGGTCGTAGGGGGTGACGCCGAACAGGAGGCTCGCCATGACGCGGCCGACGGCGATGGCGCCGGCGGCGCCCAGGGCGATGCCGACGAGCACCGGCGCCATGCCGCCGGCGACGATCATTCGCATGACGTCGGGGACGCGGGCGCCGAGCGCCAGGCGGATGCCGATCTCGCGGGTGCGCCGGCTGGTGGTGTAGGAGATGACGCCGTAGATGCCGACGGTGGCCAGCGCCAGGCCGACGAAGGCGAAGGCGCCGAGCAGGGTGAGCAGGAAGCGCTCGGTGGCCGTCGCCTCGTCGTGCACCGCGGCGAGCGTCGTGATGCCATAGACGGGCAGGCCGGGGTCGAGGGCGCGAACGCGCTCGCGCAGCGCCGGGACGACGGCGGTCGGCTCGCCCGTGGTGCGTAGTAGCACGTACAGGTGCAGGGTGGTGTCCTGCAGCACCGGTGCGTAGAAGCCCGGCTGCTCCTCGAGCGCCAGGTGCTCGCGGCGGATGTCGGCGGCGACGCCGACGATCTGCCTCCAGAACGAGCTCTCGCTGGGCACGCGGTCGAACGTGATCATGACGCCGATCGGATCGCGGTCGGCGAAGTAGCGGTCGGCGAGCGCCTGGTTGATGACCACCACCGGCACGCCGCTCGCCCGGTCGGTCTCGTCGATGGCCCGGCCCCTGACGATCGGCACCCTCATCGTCTCGAAGAGGCCGGGCGAGGTCTCGTCGTGGCGGACGTTGATGCCGAAGCGGTCGGCGTCCCACCCCTCGGCACTGAAGTCGCTGCTCCAACGCTGGTTGCGGAACGGCAGCCGGCTGCTCATCGCCGCCGACTCGACGCCGGGAATCTCCTCGAGGGTGGGGTAGAGCGCCGACCAGAAGTTGATGGCGGCGGTATCGTCGGGATACGAGCTGGGGGGAAGCTGGATCTCGGCGACCAGCGTGTTGCTCGGGTCGAAGCCGGGGTCGACGTCCCGCAGCTCTACCAGGGTCCGAAACATCAGGCCGGCGCCGATCACCAGCGGCAGCGCCATGGCCACCTCCGCGGCCACCAGGAGGCGGCCGCCGTGGCGCGTTGCGGGCGCGGCCGAGGCGCCGCGCGTCGCCGGGGCGGCGTCGGCGCGGGCCGCAGCCTTCCAGGCGGGCACCGTGCCGAACACGAGGCCGGTGAGCAGAACGGCGCCCGCCGTGAAGCCGAGCACCGCGAGGTTCAGGCCCACACGGTCCAGACGCGGCAGCTCGGGACCGAGGCGCAACAGGACGTTGATCCCCCAGGTGCCGGCGATGATCCCGAGCGCGCCGCCAGCGCCCGACAGCAGCAGGCTCTCGGTCAGGCCCTGGCGCAGCAGGCGGGCGCGGCTCGCTCCCATCGCCTGGCGCACCGCCATCTCGGCACGTCGGCTCGTCGCCCGCGCCAGCAGCATGTTGGCGACGTTGGCGCAGGCGATCAGCAGCACGAACCCCACCGCCGCGAGCATGATCAGCAGCGGCAGGTCGTGATCGCCGACCACCCACTCGCGCAGCGGAGTCACGCCCGTGCCCATCGCCACGTTGGTCGCCGGATACTCAACCTCGAGGCGGGCGGCGATCGCGTCGAGCTCGGCCTCGGCTTCCTCGATCGTCACCCCGTCGCGCAACCTGCCGACGACGCTCATTCCGTGGGCGCGGCGGAACGAGACCTGTTGGCGCCGGTCGAGCGCCCAGCCGGTGGGCACCCAGGCGTCGATGTCGGGCATCTCCCCCTGGCCGGCGAGGAACGCCAGCGGGTAGGTGAAGCCGGGCGGCATCACGCCGACCACGGTGCGCGAGACGCCACCGAGCTCGAGCTGCCGGCCGACGATGTCCGGATCGGCGGCGAAGCGCCGCTCCCAGTAGGCATGGGCCAGAAGGACCTTCGGGTTGCCGCCCTCCCAGGTGTCGGAGGGCTCGAAGCCGGCGCCCAGCGCCGGCTCCACGCCGAGCACCGTGAACAGGTTCCCGGTGACCTCGTTGGCGAAGACCATCTCGGGGTCGCCGCCGGCGCTCATCGGCAGGTCGACGAGCCAGTCGTTGTGGGCGCCCATGTCGACGAACGACGTGGCCTGCGCCTGCCAGTCGAGGTAGTTGGCGGACGCCGCCTGCGCCCTGTCCCAGCCGCGCTCGGGGTTGCGCTCCCAGATCGCCAGCAGGCGGTCGGGCTCGGCAAACGGCAGCGGCTCGAGGATGACCGCGTGGACGACCGAGTAGATGGCCGTGTTGGCGCCGATGCCGAGGCCGAGGGCGAGGACGGCGACGACGGTGAAGCCGGGGTTGGCGGCGAGCATCCGCAGCGCGTAACGGAGGTCCTGCAGCAGCGAGTCCATGGGGTTCGATCCTCTTCCGGGGAGCCGTAGCTCGGCGCGGGGCGTGGCCGGTGGGCCGCATGCACGAAGCCACCCACCAGGAGGTGATGCCGACGGCAAAGGGCCGGCGTGCCGGCCGTGATCGAGAGTTGGCGGGAGCAAGGCGCCGGAACGCGGCTGGCGATCCGTCGATGGCGGCAACGCCGATCCCGGACGCGCCCGGCCTTCCTCCGCCGGCGCATCCGAGGAGCGGGAAAGGGCTGCCCGACGATCGCGCCGGGCCGAGAGCCGGCTCGCCAGCCCCGCCGCCGGCAAGCCGCCCAGCTCGCGCGCCAGCAGCGCCAGCCATGCCCGCAGGCCGCGCCGTCTTGCCGCGCGGCTGCGCTCGCGGAAGGTCTGCAGCATCTCGCCGCCGTAGCGGCGGCGGGCGGCCTGGGGGTGCGCCGCCAGCAGCAGCCGGTAGACGGCCTCGAGGGCCGCTTGCACACGATCGCGCATCACGGTCCGCTAGGCGTCCGTGGTTTCATCACGGCCTCCTAACCCTTCTTGCCGGCGGTCAGCGACAGCAGGGCCTTCGCCGTCAGCAGCCGCCTGTCGCGGGCGACGCCGAGCAGGCCGGCGAGCCGCTGCGCCTCGGCCGCCGCGACCTCTCGGCCGAGGTCGGTGAGCCCGTAGTAACGGCGGCGGGAATCCCGTCCCTCCGGTGCCTCCGCCTCGGGCACCGCCGCGATTAGCTCCTGCTGCTCGAGCCGCTGGATCGCCAGATAGAGTGTCCCGGTGCTCGACGGAAACGGCCGGCCGCTGGCCGACTCGATGTCCTTGATAATGCCGTAGCCGTGCCGCGGCGCATCGGCGAGGGCGAGCAGGATCTGGAAGGAGAGCGGGGTGAGCGGAAGCTGCGCGTCGACGTTCATCGAGTTTCGCCTTTCATCCAAAGCTCTCCGGGGGCGCGTTCGAACAGGAGACGCCGCCCATTCCTCTGGGCCCAGGTCCCCGAGCCCGCGAACTCTCCCTGCGAACCGCCGAGAATGGAAACGGCGCGGACGGTGGCGTCCCCGCCTCGTTAGCTTGAAAGTCAATATAGTGAATGTCAAGCGAGTATCTGTCAAGGGCGACTTCACGAGGCCCGAAGCGATCCCAGCGGAGCGATCGACGCTCCGTAAAGAACGATCGGCGCGACGCCGCGACGAGACGGGCGTGACACCACGACGTAACGAACGATCGGCGCGACGCCGACGAGAAGGGCGTGACACCACGAAGGAACAGCGACCAGACTGGACATCAAACCCCGGGAGCGAAACCATAGGCCCATGACCTGGGCCTCCGTTATCTCCCGCCAGCGGTCGCCGAAGTTCGCCGTCGAAGAGGCGCTCGAGAGCCTCGCCGCGGAGATCGGCGGCCAAGAGCCCGACCTGATGCTGGTGTTCGTGTACCCCAGCCGCGTCGAGCAGTATCCGTCCGTCGTCGAGGCGATCGCCGAGCGCTATCCGACCGTGGCGTTGGCGGGCTGCTCGGCGGCCGGCGTCGTCGGCGGCGGCCGCGAGGTCGAGCACCAGCCGGCGTTGTCGCTGACCGCGGCGATCCTGCCCGGCGTCGAGGTCGACGTCTTCCATCTGACGCCGACCGAGATCGAGCTGATCGGAGACGAGGCCGCGCTGTGGAAGCGGCGATTCGGCATGTCCCCCCGCGAGCGCCCCTCCTTCATCTTGTTTCCCGACCCGTTCACCTGCGACGCCGGCGGCCTTCTCCAGGCCCTCGACGCGGTCTACCCCGACAGCGCCAAGGTCGGCGGCCTGGCGAGCGGCGGCCGCGCCCCCGGCGACAACCAGTTGTTCGCGGGCGGCGAGATCCACTCCGCCGGGGCGGTGGTCGTGGCGCTGCGCGGCAACATCCTCATGGATACGATCGTCGCCCAGGGTTGCCGGCCGATCGGCGATCCGCTGTTCGTGACCTGGGCGGAGGAGAACATCCTCTGCCAGCTCGAGGGGCGCCGCGCCACCGAGGTGCTCTCGGAGCTCTACGAGTCGTTGCCGGACGACGATCGCCAGCTCTTCCGCCAGGCGCTGCACCTGGGCGTGGTGATGCGGGCCGGCGAGCAGCAGTACGGCCCCGGTGACTTCCTGATCCGCAACGTCATCGGCATGGATCCCGAGTCCGGCGTGCTGGCGGTCGGCGACCGGCTCAGCAACGGCCAGGTGGTGCAGTTCCACGTCCGCGACGCCCGTACCTCGGCGGCCGATCTCGAGGCCATGCTCGATCGCTGCAGCGAGGACCAGAGAAAGGCCGCCCCGCAGGCGGCCCTCCTGTTCTCCTGCCTCGGTCGCGGCGAGAACCTGTACGGGGTCAGCGGTCACGACAGCCGGCTGATCGCCTCCCACTTCGGCGGCCTGCCGATCGGCGGCTTCTTCTGCAGCGGCGAGATCGGCCCGGTCGGCGGCCGTAGCTTCCTGCACGGCTACACCAGCTCGATCGCCGTCTTCCGGCCGCGCCAGCAGGCCTGAGGGCTCGACGCGTTCCGGTCCGGGGCGAACCTCGCGGTCCTGGTGCCCCGCGGCGGCCGCCCAGGCGCCGTTGACCCGCCGCCGCGGCTGCCGGAGAATCCCCGCATCCCCACCGCGACAACCATCGGACACCCCTCGCTCGGCGAGGACCTTGGAGGCGAATCATGAGCCGCAATCCCGGAGCGCGAACCCGCAGGATCGGCATGCTGTCGGTGGCGCTGGGCGTGGCGCTGGTCACGCTCACCGGCGTGTCGGTGGGCACCCCGCAGGCGCCGGATACCGAGCAGATCAACGCCCAGATCCGCGAAGAGGGCTGGGAGAGCTCCCAGGTCATGCGGACGCTGCACTTTCTGACCGACCGCTACGGGCCGCGGCTGAGCGGCTCGCCCAACCACGAGAACGCCGCCAAGTGGGCGATCGCCCAGATGGAATCGTGGGGGCTGCAGAACGCCCACCTCGAGCCCTTCGACTTCGGCCGCCCCGGCTGGCTCAACGAGCGCTTCGCGGTGCACATGATCGCGCCGGTCAAGGACCACCTCGAAGGTGAGGTCCTGGCCTGGACGCCGAGCACGCCGGGACCGGTCACCGCCGGGGTCTTTCATCTGGTGGCGCCCGAGGGGCCGACGGCGGCCGAGCTCGACGCGTTCTTCGCCAAGGTGCGGGCCGACGTCGCCGGCAAGATCGTCCTGGTCGGCGAGCCCGCCGCGCCGGGCGTCGACTTCGACCCGCCGGCCAAGCGGCGCGACGGCGAGCAGCTCCGCCAGCAATACGACCCGAACCGCGAGCCGGCGGGTCGCGGCGGCCGCGGCGGCCGCGGCGGTCGCGGCGGGCGCGGCACGCCCGACCCCGATGTGCTGAGCAGCGGCGAGGTCGCGGCGCGCGTCGAGCGCTTCCTGATCGACAACGGCGCCGTGGTGCGCGTCAACGACGGCGGCCGCCCCCACGGCCAGATCCGCGCCTTCCAGAATCGCGCCTACGACCCGGCCCAGGCCCTGCCCACCGCGATCCTCCGCAACGAGGACTTCGGCCGCATCGCCCGGCTGCTCGCCTACGGCGACGCCGTGGTGCTGGAGGTCGAGATCGTCAACCGCGACTACCCGCAGGGCAGCACGGTGTACAACGCCATCGCCGAGATCCCCGGGACCGACAAGGCCGACGACGTGATCATGCTCGGCGGCCACCTCGACTCCTGGCACGCCGCCACCGGCGCCACCGACAACGCCACCGGCTGCACCGTCATGATGGAGGCGGCGCGCATCCTGCAGGCGATCGGCGTGCGGCCGCGGCGGACGATCCGCGTCGCCCTGTGGGGCGGCGAGGAGCAGGGGCTGCTCGGCTCGCAGGCCTACGTCGCCGAGCACTTCGGCTCGGCCGAGGACCCCAAGCCCGAGTTCTTCAAGTTTGGCGGTTACTTCAACATCGACTCGGGCACCGGCCGGGCCCGCGGCGTCAGCGTCTTCGGGCCGCCGGAGGCCGCCGCGGTGCTGCGCGCCGCCCTGGGTCCTTTCGGAGAAGGCGGCCAAGGCGTCATGGGCGCGCTGCCCACCGCCAGCCGCCAGCGCGGCGGCTCCGACCACACTTCGTTCAATGAAGCCGGGCTGCCGGGCATCGGCGTGAGCCAGGACCCGATCGAGTACAACAGCCACACCTGGCACACCAACCTCGACACCTACGAGCGCGCCGTCGAGGACGACCTCAAGAGCTCGGCGATCGCCATCGCCGCCGCCGTCTACCAGCTCGCCATGCGCGACGAGCTGCTGCCGCGCTTCCCGCCGGAGCAGATGCCGCCGCGTCCGGGGGGAGGGCAGTAAGGGCTCGCGCGGAAACGACGTAGCGGCGCGGCCCGCCACGGGGCTTCCTTGGTTGCCCGGTGGCGATCTCGTCGTAACTGCCTACACGCTCAGAGCGAGTAGCCCTGCCGGTAGGTGCGGGTCAGGTACTCGTTGGCGTCGGCGTTGTTGGTGACCCGCATGGCGGCGCCGTCGTAGTGGAGCTTGGCGTTGGCGCGCATGGCGACGATGCCCAGCAGCATGATCTCGGTGAGGTGTGAGGCGTAGGAGAACGGGCAGGAGATCTCGTCGGTGCCCTTGATGGCGTTCACCCAGTTCATCTCGTGCGCCTCGTGCGGGACGCGGGGCAGCCGCTCGGGTGGGGCGCCGTAGCTGTTGTGGCGCTCGGCGGGCAGCAAGCGGGGCTCGGCGCCGTAGGTGTTCTGGAGCATCTTGCCCTCGCTGCCGATGTAGAGGATGCCGCCCTCGCCCTCGAGTTGCTCGTCGCCGATCTCCGGCGGCCGTGGCGGGGTCAGGCCGCCGTCGTACCAGGTGAGGGTCACGGCGGGCCGGCCGCCGCGCGCCGGGAACTCGTAGTAGGTCGTGGTGGCGTTCGGGTAGCAGACGTTGTCGAACGGTGTCGAAGTCGTCTCGATGACGGCCGGCAAGCCGAGGTCGAGCGCCCAGACCGGATGATCGATGAGGTGGGCCCCCATGTCGCCGAGCGCCCCCTGGCCCCAGTCCACCCAGCCGCGCCAGTTGAACGGATGGTAGAGGGGGTGGTACTCGACCTCGGGGGCGACGCCGAGGAACAGCTCCCAGGAGAGCGTGTCGGGCACCGGGTAGCTGCCGGCCATCGCGTTGGCGAGGCGGGCCCTCAACGAGCTGTTGTTCCAGCCGAGCTGCGAGGGGTCGCGGTCCAGAGGTTGCGGGCGCGGCACGCCCTGCGGCCAGTACACGAGCGGCCGATTGGTCCAGACGTGCACCTCTCTGACCTCGCCGATGGCGCCGGCCATGATGTACTCCTGGCCGCGCCGCGCGTCGTCGCGCGAGTGCCCCTGGTTGCCCATCTGCGTGATCACGCCGGTCTCGGCGGCCTGGCGCGCCAGGTGCCGCGCCTCGTGCACCGACCAGCAGAGCGGCTTCTGCACGTAGACGTGCTTGCCGAGGTCCATCGCCGCCGAGGCGATGACCGCGTGCATGTGGTCGGGCGTGGCGACGATGACCGCGTCGATGTCGGGCTGCTGCTCGAGCATCTCGCGGTAGTCGCGGTAGCGGCGGGCGGCGGGAAGCTGCTCCTCGACGAAGCGGCGCAGGTTGGCGCTGCGCTCCGGCTCCGGCCACCTGGCGTCGGCCTGCTGTTGGGCCCGCGACGGTCCGAAGTCTCGATACTCGGGCTCGGGGCGCTCCTGACCCCGCCCGCCGCCGCGGCGGCCGCCGCTGTCCGCAGGCGGGTTGGACGCCTCCCGCCAGCGCCGGATCCGGCCGTCCAGCAGGGCGAAGTCGCAGTCGCAGAGGGCGACGATGTTCTCGCTCATGACCGCCTGGGTGTTGTTGCCGCCCATGCCGCCGAGGCCGACCGCGGCGATGTTCAGCGTGTCGCTGGGCGCCTGGAAGCCGCGGCCGAGCACGTGGCGCGGCACGATCATCAGGCCGGCGCCGGCGCCCGCCAGCGTTCCCACGAGCTCGCGTCTCGAGTACCCCTTGTCGGCTGCGGCGGCGTTGGGCTGGTCGTGGTCCTGGCGTCTCATGGCGTCCTCCGGCGTCGTTGCTGCGGCGTTACGACGAAGAGTGGTAGGAATCGGCGGTCAATGGATGCCCAACCGTCGCACGCGCCACGGCCGGCGGTCAACGGCGCCAGGACGTGCGGCGGGCGGGGTCGCGGGTTGTTCTCGCAAACGAACCGTCACCGTTCCACGGAGAACGGCCGGCTGACGGATCCGGCAGGGCGACTGGACGCGCCCACCGGTCAGCCGCCGACGACCTCGATCAGATCCTCGATCCGCCAGCCTTTGTCGAGATAGCGATCGACGCCCAGCGATTGGAACTCGTCGCGGAGGTCGGCCGCGGACGTGCCGACGATCTTGATCCCGGGACGGATGGATTCGAGCGTGGCGACGAAGCCACCGAGATCGGCGATCGACATCTCGTAATCGAGCAGCACCACGCCGATCTCGGGATCGGCGTGCAGGAGCTTGACGGCGAGTTCCTCGTCCTCGGCCTTGTAGCAGACGCAGCCGACCTGCTCGAGAAGCTGGGTGCAGAGCGCCCGCACCTCGCGGATGTCGTCGATGACCAGCACGTGGTCAGCAAAGGGCCAGGCGACCGGATGGGGCTGGTCGATCTCCAGCAGGGTGGCGATCAGCGGATCGGTGAGCAGCGACGAAGACGCCGAGGGCAGCATCACAAGCAGGCCGCCGTCGGGCCAGGTCTTGGAGCGCAGCAGCCACTGCAGCGGGCGGCCGCTGGCGGGCTCGGAGCGGATCCAGCGCTCGTTGGACTCCACCAGGTAGGTGATCACATCGTTGCCGAACAGCTCCTCGAGCCGCTCCGCCTCTGACCCGGCCGTGGTGGCCGCCAGCATCCGGCGGGCCCTGCTGTTCCTGTGAATGATGCGGCCGGTGGCATTGACCTGGAGGAGGCCGAAGAGCGCCATCTGGCCGCTGTTCTTGACCGCTGCCGCGCTGTTGACCGCTTCGATGAGCTCGCTGACTTCGAACGGCTTCTCGATGAAGCGGAAGACGCCCGAGTGCTTGGCGTCGCGCTCGAGGTCGGCCGACGGAAAGCCGCTGATCATGATCGTCTGCAGGCCGGGGTCGACGGCGCGCAGCACGTTGGAGACCCGCAGCCCGTGGATGTGGTTGTTGAGCATCCAGTCGGTCACCAGCACCTGGGGCCGGTAGCGAACGCCGTAGTCGATGGCGACACGACCGGTGTCGACGGTGGTGACCTCGTGTCCGTCTTGGGCGAGGCCGGCGCGCAGGAAGTCCCGATACCGCTGCTCGTCGTCGGCGATCAGCACCCTCATCAGCCGGCCTCCCCGTGGCCGCCGGCGAGGCGCTGCAGGCGGCGCACGATGTCGCAGCACCGCTCGGCATCGGCCTTGATGCCGGCGAGGATCTTCTCGGAGGTCTCGGCACGGGTGGCGAGATCGACCTGGGAGGCGGCGTACTCGGCGGCCATCACGATGCCCCCCAGGACGTTGTTCAGCTCGTGAGCGATCTCATCGACCGTTTCCAGTCGATCTTCGCGGCGCAGACCGTCGGCGGGCGTTGCATGGGGCGCATCGCTCATGGTTGGAGATCCTAACAGGCCCGGGCGATGGTTCGAGAGATTCGCTACGGGATCAGTTAGCTGACTCCAACTGCCAGCCTGCTAAGGTTGGCCGGTGAGCCGCAGATCGGGGTTCGAGCAATACGTGCTGCCGGGCATCGTCTTCCAGTCGGTGCTGATCGGCGGCGCCTATGCCACCGGGCGGGAGATCGTCCAGTATGGTGCCCGCCTCGGCATCGCTGGCCTGTGGAGCATCGCGGCGATCTTCGCCGGCTTCTCGCTGATGTGCGTCCTCGCCTTCGAGCTCGCCCGCGTCACCCGGACCTACGACTACCGCAGCTTCGTGCGGGCGTTGATCGGCCCGCTGTGGCCGCTGTTCGACGCCCTCTTCGTGGTCATGGCGGTGCTGGTCATCGCCGTGGTCGGCGCCGCCTCCGGCGATGTGGTCGAGGGCATCCTCGGGCTCCCGTACTGGATCGGCGTCGTCGCCGTGATCGTCTGCGTCGGTGTCCTGAACGCCAGCGGCCGGGGAACCATCGAGCGCTTCAAGACCGTGGGCTCGGTGCTGCTGTACGGCGGCTACGCGCTGTTCGCCGGCGTCGTGCTGTCGCGCCGCTGGGGCGAAGTCACGGCGGCGCTGTCGGGAGCGGGACCGGGCGCCGCGCCGGCCGCGCCGGCGGGGGTCGCCGCCGCGGCGAACGGCAGCGCCGGCGAGGTCACGGTGGCGGCGGCGCTGGCGATCGGCGTCCTGTACGTCGGCTACAACCTCGCCACCCTGCCGGCGACGTTCTTCGTTCTCGACCGGCAGACGGCACGCCGCCAGACGGTGGGCGCCGGGCTGATCGCCGGGGTGATGGCGACGGTGCCGTTCGTGCTCACCTACCTGGCGGTCATGGCCTTCTACCCCGACCCCGAGGTCCTCGGCGCCAACGTGCCGTGGCTGGAGATGCTGCGCCGCGTCGGCGGCGAGAGGCTGCTGGCGCTGTTCGCCCTGGTCATCGTCTGGACCCTGATCGAGACCAGCACCGGGATGATCCACGCCATCGTCGACCGTATCGCCGTCAACCTCGCCGAGACCGGGCGGCCGCCGCTCAGCCGCGGGCAGGTGGGCGCCCTGACGGTCACCGTGCTGGTGCTGGCGGCGCTGCTGTCGCGCCTTGGGCTCATCGAGCTGGTGGCGCGCGGCTACACGGCGATGGCGTACGGCTTCCTGCTGCTGTTCGCCCTGCCGCTGCTCACCGTCGGCGTCTACCGGATCGTCCGCGCCCCCGGCGAGCAGAGCCCGGCCACCGATCCGGAACCGCACGGCGGGCCATCGGGCTGAGCGGCGGCCGACCGCGCCACCTGACTGCTACCATCGAGAGCATCCAGGCACGCCGGGAGTCTGGGCGCGAGCCCAGGCGTAGCGGAGGTGCTCCGGGCGCAGTTCCACCGATTTCTCGCGAAGCAGGCCCCGAATTGGGCGAGCACGACAGCAGCTGCAACGGCCACGAGAGGCAGCCGCGACCCGCGGCCGCGGAGGACCGCGAGCACGACAGCTGCTGTCACGGCCACGAGCCGCACCCGCGACCTGCGGTGGCGGAGGGCCCGGAAGCGACCCCCGGGACCGCGTGGGTCTGCCCGATGTGCCCGAGCGTCCGGGAGCCCGAGCCGGGCGCCTGCCCGATGTGCGGGATGGCGCTGGAGCCCGAACGGGTGGCCGGCCCGCGCACCGTCTATACCTGCCCGATGCACCCGGAGGTTCGCCAGGAGGGGCCCGGCGCCTGCCCGATCTGCGGCATGGCGCTGGAGCCGATCACCGTGGCCGCCGAGGAGAGCACCGCCGAGCTCGACGACATGCAGCGGCGGTTCGTCGTCAGCGCCGTGCTCACCGCGCCGGTCTTCGCCATCGGGATGTCGGAGATGATCCCCGGGCAGCCGCTCCAGGAAGCGGTGGCGGCATCCTGGCTGGGTTGGATCCAGCTCCTTCTCGCCACGCCTGTCGTCCTGTGGGGGGGCTGGCCGTTCTTCGTCCGCGGCTGGGCTTCGGTGGTCAACCGCAGCCCCAACATGTTCACGCTCATCGGCCTCGGCACCGGCGTCGCCTACCTGTACAGCCTCGCGGCCGTTGCCGTGCCGTCGGCGTTTCCGGAGTCGTTCCGCACCATGGGGGGAGAGGTGGCCGTCTACTTCGAGGCCGCCGCGGTCATCGTGACGCTGGTCCTGCTCGGCCAGGTGCTCGAGCTGCGCGCCCGCAGCCGCACCAGCAGCGCCATCCGGGAGCTGCTCGCCCTGGCGCCGGCCACGGCGCGGCGGATCGGCGAGGACGGCTCCGAAGAGACCGTCCCCCTCGATGCCGTGAAGGTCGGCGACAAGCTGCGCGTCCGGCCCGGTGAGAAGATCGCCGTCGATGGCGTCGTCATCGAGGGCGGCAGCTCGATCGATGAGTCGATGGTCAGCGGCGAGGCGATCCCGGTCGAGAAGGGCGCCGGCGACCCGCTCACCGGCGGCACCGTCAACGGCGGCGGCACGCTGGTGATGGAGGCCCGCAAGGTCGGCAGCGAGACGCTGCTGGCGCGGATCGTCCAGATGGTCAGCGAGGCGCAGCGGAGCCGCGCGCCGATCCAGAAGCTGGCCGACGTCGTCTCCGGCTACTTCGTCCCGGCGGTAGTGCTGATCGCGATGCTGACCTTCGTGGTCTGGGCGCTGATCGGCCCCGAGCCGCGCATGGCCTACGCGCTGCTCAACGCCGTCGCCGTGCTGATCATCGCCTGCCCGTGCGCCCTCGGGCTGGCGACGCCGATGTCGATCATGGTGGGGATGGGCCGCGGCGCCCAGGCCGGCGTGCTGACCAGGAACGCCGAGGTCCTCGAGGTCCTCGAGAGGGTCGACATGCTGGTGGTCGACAAGACCGG
>DASWHK010000242.1:0-3069 GCA_036398215.1 Acidobacteriota bacterium
TCTCCGGCGTCACGATGCCGGTCTCGGCGTCGACGTCGACCAGCACCACGGCCGCCGAGTACGAGTAGGCGGGCGTCGGGCCGACCCCCGATCCTTTATACGGTCCGCCGAGCTTCTGGGGCGTGTACGAGCCGGTCGCCGAGAGCTGGCCGAACTCGGCCTCGGCGAGCTGCACGGCATCGACGAAGCGCAGGCTCTTGCCGTTGCCGGCGGCGCGGATGAGCCCGCCGGCGGCGCGCAGCTCGCCGGGGTCGACGGCGAGCGCTGCGGCGGCCGCCGCGAAGAGCTTGGCGCGGATCTTCGCCGCCGCCTCGATGGCGGCGTTGCCCATCATGAACGTGACCCGGCTCGAGTACGATCCCAGGTCGATCGGCGTGGTGTCGGTGTCGGCGCAGGTCAGCTGGACGTCGGCAGGATCGATGCCGAGCACCTCGGCGACGGTCATCGCCAGCACCGAGTCCGAGCCCTGGCCGATGTCGATCTGCATGCACTTGACCGCGACGCCGCCGCCGCGATCGACCTTCACGTCGACCGAGGTGTGCGGCATGTCGTTCCAGTAGATCGGCAGGCCGGCGCCCGAGAGGTAGGCGCCGACCGCCAGGCCCATCCCCTTGCCCTCCGGGAGGTCGTTGCGCCGCTCGCGGAACCCCGACGCCTCCACGACCCTGTCGATGCACTCCGCGAGCCCGCACGAGGTCACCCGCATGTGGTTGACGGTCATGGTGTTCTCGGGAACGGCGATCGCCTTGCGGTACTCGGCCGGATCGAGCCCGAGCGCCTCGGCGATCCGGTCGAGGTGGCACTCGAGCGCGTAACGCGGCTGCGGGGTGCCGTGGCCGCGCTTCGGCCCGCACGGCGGCTCGTTGGTGAACACCCGCAGGCCGCGGAAGCGGTAGGCCGGCACCTCGTAGGTGACGGTCTGCAGGGCGCCGGTGTAGTAGGTGCTGGCAACCCCGTAGCTGCCGTAGGCGCCGCCGTCCAGGAACGACTGGAAGTCGAGCGCCGTGATCGAGCCGTCCCGCTTGACCCCCATCTTCACGTGCATGAGCACGGGGTGGCGGCCGCGGTGGGCGTAGAAGACCTCCTCGCGGGTCAGGGTGATCTTCACCGGACGTCCGGAGACAAGCGCCAGCTTGGCGGCGCAGAGCTCGTGCGGAAACGGGTCGGACTTGCCGCCGAAGCCGCCGCCCACCGGCGTGGCGATCACCCGGATGCGGCTGGCCGGCATCCCGAGCACCTGGGCGAGGGCCTTGTGTACGTAATGGGGGGTCTGGGTCGAGGACCAGAGGGTCAGCCGGCCGTCGGCGCCGTGCTCGGCGACGGCGGCATGCTGCTCCATCGCCAGGTGGTTGTTGCCCGAGTAGAAGTAGGTGTTCTCGAAGACGCGGTCGGCGGCGGCGAAGCCGGCGTCCAGGTCGCCGAACTGCAGGTGCACGACCTTGTGGACGTTGCCGCGGTCGCCGTAGTCGTGGATGCGCTCCGCCTCGGCGACCGGCCGCAGCCCCTCGTCGATGCCGAAGACGGCCGGCAGGTCCTCGTACTCCACGTCGATGAGCCGCACCGCCTCCTCGGCGATGAATTCGTCGACCGCCGCCAGGGCGACGATCGGATCGCCGACGAAGCGCACCCGGTCGATCTCGAGCGGATACTCGTCCTCGCTGACCGGCAGGATGCCGTACTTCACCGGCATGTCGCCGCCCTTGATGATCGCCTCGACGCCGGGGAGCGCCGCCGCCCGGGAGACATCGATGGACACGATGCGGGCGTGGGGCCGGCGGCTGGCCAGCATCTTGCCGTAGAGCATGCGCGGCAGCTGGAGGTCGTCGGCGTAGACGGTCCGGCCGCTGGCCTTGCGCAGCCCGTCGACCCGGGGGATGCGCTTGCCGATGACGTTGAAGTCGCTCATCGGCGCCCTCCACCGGCCCGCGGGCCCTCGATGGGGTGCTCCTCGTCGCGGCCGCCGGCGCGGCTCGACGCCACGATGTTCCTTGCCGTGGTGAGCTTCGCGGGCGCCCCCTGGAGATCCGACTCCACGGCTCGTTCGGCCAGGCGCGCGCCGGCCAGCTCGACCGCCTGGAGGATCTGCAGGTAGCCGGTGCAGCGGCAGAGGTTGCCGGCCAGGTGCTGCTTGATGGTCTCGCGGTCGGGCCGCTTCTCGCCGTCGAGGAGCGCCTTCGCCGCCATCAGGATCCCCGGCGTACAGTAGCCGCACTGGGCGGCGCCGGTCTCGGCGAAGGCGACCTGCAGCGGATGCGGGTCGGCTCCGCCGGCGAGACCCTCGACCGTCTCGATCGTCGCCCCTTGGATCTCGACCGGCAGGACCAGACAGGAGAGCAGCGGCTCGCCGTCGACCAGCACCGTGCAGGTGCCGCACTCGCCGAGCTCGCAGCCGTGCTTGGTGCCGGTCAGCCCGAGCTCCTCGCGCAGGACCTCCAGCAGGGTCTTGTTGAGGGGCGCCAGCAGGTCATGCTGCTCGCCGTTGACCCGCAGCCGCAGGCGCTGTTTCGCGGGCGCGCCGTTCGCCGCGGTCACGTTCACCCGTCCACCTCCGTGGTTCCCGCCAAACGTCCAGCGTGGGGCGCTGCGGCCCCGCCGGCGCTGGCTGGCGCGCCGAGCTCGCCCGAGAGGGCGGCGGCGGCCACCGCCAGGCGCTCGCCGGCGGCCTTCAATTCCGCCCGCGTCCGCCGGGCCGCCAGCCCCAGCAGGCAGATCCCGGCGACCACCCTCCCCCGGCGATCGCACACGGCGGTGCCGGCGGCGACGACACCGTCGAGGTACTCCTCGAGGTCGAGGGCGTAGCCGCGGGACCGGAGCCGCTCGACGTCCTTACGGAAGGCGCCCGGGGCGGTGATGCTGCGGCGGGTGAACGCCGGCAACGGCCGGCTCAGATAGGCATCGAGCTCGGCAGCGTCGAGGGCGGCCGCCCAGAGCTTGCCGAACACGCCGGCGCGGCCATCGAGCCGATGTCCCAGCGGGGCGCTGATCCCGACGGGCTCGGGGCTCTCCTGCTTGGCGGCGAGCACAACGCCGTCGCCATCGCGGACGCCGAGCAGCGCCGTCATGCGGGTG
>DASWHK010000243.1:0-11732 GCA_036398215.1 Acidobacteriota bacterium
GAAGGGCCGGAGGTATCCGACGCGCCGCCGGCGGCGGGCGAGCGGGCAGGATCCGTCGAGAGGATGTCCTTTTCCGCGAGCACGCGCTCGAACGACGCGAGCCAGTGCTCGAAGTAGCCCGGCGCGTCGGGCTTCGGGTGCGCGGGGGTCTCGCCGGCCACGGCGATCGCGGCGATGAGGTGGGTGCGGAAGTCGTCCCAGGAGTAGAGGCCTTGCTCGCACAGGGCCACGGCCATGGCGAACACCCGACGCTCCCACTCGTCGTGAAAGACGAGCTCGCCGCTGCGCCGCGGCAGCGCCGCGGCGCCCGTCATGTCAGCGATCGTCTCGTTGGTTGCGCGATCGCTCTTCGGGCTCATGGGGCGGGGTACGGGACCTTGGCGACGCCGATCATCGCGTCGCGGGTCACCAGCTCGGCGAGCTGGGCTTCGTCGAGGTCATCGGTTCCCGGGGGTCGCTCGGGAAGCACCAGGTAGCGAATCTCGGCGCTGCTGTCCCACACCCGAACCTCGACGTCGTCGTCGAGCTGCAGGCCCATCTCGCGCAGGACCCCGCGCGGGTCGAGCACGACCCGCGAACGGTAGGACGCGCTCTTGTACCAGGTGGGCGGCAGGCCGAGGACCGGCCACGGGTAGCAGGAGCAGAGCGTGCAGACGACGACGTTGTGCACCTCCGGCGTGTTCTCGACCGCCACCATGTGCTCGCCCTGCAGGCCGCCGAAGCCGAGCTCGGCGATCGCAGACGTCGCGTCGTCGAGCAGCCGCCGCTTGTAGTCCGGATCCACCCAGGCGCGGGCGACGACCCTGGCGCCGTTCATCGGCCCGAGGTCGTGCTCGTAGATGTCGACGAGCTTGTCGAGCGCCCCCTTCGAGACCAGGCCCTTCTCGATCAGCAAGGCCTCGATGGTGCGCACCCGTTGCTCGAGCGCCGCGTTCTCTTCGGGCGTCCGCCGCGGCTCGAGATATGGGTTCGGCGGGGCCTTGTGGGGATGATCGTGACCGGCGGGATGGCCGTCGCCGTGGTGATCGTGATGGCCCATGCCTCGATCGTGGTCGTGGTGTTCGTGATCGCTCATGCCTCGATCATGATCGTGGTGCTCGTGATCGCTCATGTCTCGATCGGCTCCAGGTAGTCCTCCCAGAGGTCGATGTAGAGGCGGTCCTGAGGGGGAGCATCGGAGCCCCACAGCTCGGTGGCCGCGAAGCAGACGCAGTAGAGCGGCTGCGGGTTTTCCCCCTCGTCGTGGGCGTTGGTGTCGGGGAACACGTGGGTGCCGTGGCACATCGCGACGGTCCCGACCCGACCCCGCGCGTAGCGCGGCAAGCGCGTGTGGCCGATCGGGTTGAGGTTGCGGGCGCGCACCCGGTCGCCCACGGCGAAGCGCGGCTCGAGCCGGCCCGTATCGCGGGTCGAAGGCCTGCCCGTGCGCACGAGCTCCGCAAAGCTCTTGGCGTCGGGCGGCGGCCCCGGCTCGTTCGGCAGCGGCCGGATCGCGCCGCCGGCGATCTCCTCAGCGGACAGCAGGCCGAACTCCTCGGCCCGCATCTCCAACCCGGCCAGCCAGCGCTCGTAATACGTGGCGCTCAGGTAGGCGACGGGGTCCATTCGCTCGCGGGAGTGCCGCGACCGGTCGATGGGCCCGATGAGGCCACCGGTGGCGAGGCTCAGGGCGAAAACGCGCCTCTCCCACTCGGCGTGAAAGACCGGCTCGTCTTTTTCGCGCTCGACGGGGCCGAAACAGTTCATCCCGCCCATGTCGTGGACACCGTTCATCGAGAAACCGGCCTCCCTGTTTTGCCTCGCCGCAGCGCTTTCGATCGCCGTCCCGGCCGCGGCGCGAACGTAGCGGACGCGCCGGAGAGCTGTCAAGCATTCGCCCGGCCAATCGGCGCGCCCTGACGGCGGGCGCGCTCGATCGACCCCGCGTCACCGCCCGACGGTCACGTGCGCCCAGTCCCAGCCGCGCAGGCCGCGGGAGCTTACCGCTTTCACCGAGATCAGCGTGTCGTCGGCGATGCCGTCGAGCCGCGCGCTCGGCTCGGTGACCACGACCTCGTCGAACGGGCCGTCCGCGGGGCCGTAGCGGACGACGTACTCGAAGACGCTGGCCTCGGGGCTCGGGGCCCAGGCGAGGGACACCGATCCTCCCGTCCGTTCGACGATCCGCAGGCCGTTGATCCGCGAGGGGCTCGAGGCCAGCAGCATGATCGAGGCGACGTTGGTTCTGGTGGTCTCGCGGATCTGCTCGTGGTTCATGGTCTCGAGCACGTCGCTCGGCTGATGGTAGTGGGGGTTGCCGAGGACCGGGTACGAGCCGATGCCACCGACGATGTCGCCGTAGGCCTCGTAGTAGGCCGCCGCGTCGGTGCTCTTGTAGTAGAGCGCGTCGTAGGTGATCAGGTCGGAGAAAAGGAAGGCCGCGGCGTGCTGCAGGTCGCGGATCCCGGGGTTGGAGTAGCGGATGGTGTTGTCGAGATGATGGTCGTTGGACCAACCCATCATGTCGTTGTTGAGCGCGCCGACGACCTTGTCGCCGCTCTCGACCGCCTGGCGGACGAACTCGCGGCTGCCGAGCAGCCCCGACTCCTCGCCGGTGAACGAGGCGAAGATGACGGTGTAGGGCAGGGGGTGCTGCGCCAGGACGCGGGCGGTCTCCAGCAGCATGACCGTCCCCGAGGTGTTGTCGTCGGCGCCGGGGCCGCGCGAGGTCGAGTCGAAGTGGCTGGAGACCACGTAGATCAGCTCGGGGTTCTCGGTTCCCTCGAGCTTGGCGAGCACGTTGGCGGTGCGGATCGGCTCGTTGGCGCCGCGCGCCCGGGTCTCGAACCACTGCAGCGCCGGCTCGTAGCCGAACGAGGCGTAGGTGTCGTGCAGGTACTGGCGGGCGGGGGCGTTGCCCGGCTGGGTGATGTTCTTGGAGCCGAAGTCGAAGAGGCTCTTCTGGTAGCGATACAGCCGCGAGATCGAGACTTCGGCGACGGCCTCCTCGACCGCCTGGCGGATCGGCGCGTACATCTGCTCGCCGGCGGCGCGCAGCGCCCGCTCGGCAACGAGGCTGGTTTCGAGGCGCGCCACCACGTCGGACTTGCCGACCTTGCGGTCGAGGTCGACCACGTACACGGCGCGCTCCGGCGAGACCGTATCGCCGTCGCGCTCGGAGACGATCAGCACCTTGCTGCCGTCGGCGCTCGCCGTCCACTCGTACTCGGGGGCGATCGTGCGCACCGTGTTGTTGTGGAACAACCGCGTGCGCTCGAGCGTGGCGACGTCGTAGAGGTACGATCGCCGGTGCCGTCCCTCGCCCATCGCCGCCAGGATCGTCCCGTCGGTCAGGAAGCGCGCCGCCAGGTCGTGCTGGATCTCGTGGGTCAGGCGCACCGCCTCGCCCGCGGCCTCGGCGGGCGTCGCGTCGGAGGGGAGCGGATCGTCCTGGCCGCCGGCAACGTCGTCGCGGGCCGCGGCGGCCTGCCCCGCGGCCGCACCCTGTCCGGCCGCCGAGGGCGGTCCCGCCGCGACGCCTTGCCTTGCGGCCGCGTCGTCTACGGCCCCCGCGGCGGCCGTCGTGGCCGTCGCGCCGATGCCTGTCGGCACCAGGTACAGCTCCCAGTCCTCGCGCAGCATCATCTGGATGACCAGGCGGTCGCCGCTGGGGGAGATCGCGAGGTCGCCGGTGCGGTTGGCGGTGCGGAACACCTCGCGGGGCGCGGCTTCCGCAGAGGCGTCGTTACCGGCGCCCGTAGCGGCCGGCCCCAGCGGCAGCACCGAGTAGATCGTCTCGCCGCCTTCGCTGCGGGTGAAGGCGACCGCGGCGCCGCCGGCGGCGACGATCGGGTCGTCGCCCTCGATCTCGCGGGTGCCCCCGGTGGCCGGATCGAGCAGCGCGAAGCGCGCCGGAGCGCCCCCGGCGCCGGGACCACGTCCGCCGCCGAATCCGCCGCGGCCGCCACCGCGGCCGCCACCGCCGGTGTCCTGGTCGAGCGACGGGATCGGCGAGAGCCGCGGGATCGTGTAGAGCAGGTGATCGCCCGCCGGGACCGGGTCGGCCTTGAAGCCCCCTGCCTCGCTGATCCGGCGCCAGCCGCGGTCGCCCGCGCCGGCGTCCAAGGAGAGGGTGTAAATGTCGTTGCGATCGGTCTCGCCGGGCCGCCCGGCGACCGCGTAGAGCGTGGCGCCTTCGCCGCTGTAGGCGACGTCGACGACGATCAGGTCGCCGGCGATCGCCCGGCCGGCGGCGGGGTTGACGAGGTCGACCAGCTCCACATGGGTGTTGGCGAGCGTCAGCCGCTCCAGCCGTTGCTCCGCCCGTTGCTCGGCGTCGCGATCTTCGGGATCGACGGCCGCCAGCGCGGCGCGGGCGGCGAGCAGCTCGGCGGTCTCTTCCACCGCCAGGTAGGCGCCGCCTCCGCCGCTCGGCGCGAACACGAAGCCGCTGCCGGTGAGCTCCATGGCGGCGCCGCCGCCATCGAGCGCCGCAACGTGAGTGAGCGTCTCGGCTCCCGGCGGGGCGTCCGCGACCGTCGTCTCCCAGGCGGCGAAGCGCCCATCCGGGCTGATCCGAACGTTGCGGCCGTCCGCGGCGACCTCCTCGGCGACGTACAGCTCGCCGCTGATCAGGGCGATGTCCTCGAGGAAGCGGTCGCCGCCGGCCGATCCCAGCACACCGATGAAATCGTCGAGAGCCTCGATGTAACGGCCCTCGTCCCAGGCGAGCCAGCCGCGCTCGAAGCGCGCCTCGATCGCCATGTCGCCCCGCTGCTGTGGGCCGCCGATCGACGCGCCGCCTCTCTCGGGCGACACGGCGACCGGCGCCCCGCCTCCCTCTTGCAGGACGGCGCCCCGCGCCCCGCCCCCCTCTTGCGGGACGGCGGTCGGCGCCTCGCCCCTCTCTTGCGGGACGGCGGTCGGCACTCCGCTCGCCCCTTGCGGGACGGCGGCCGGCGCGGTGGACGCCACGAGCAGCAGAAACAGGCACAGCATCGATACGGGTCGCATGGTCAGCTCCGTGGTCAGCGGTTGTCGCGCCCTCGATTCCGTCGTCGCCGTAGGGCTTCCCGCGTAGCTTCGCCCGTTACGGCCCGGCGCACAACGGCGTCACGCCGATAGCCCGCCGCCAGGTTCGGGCCTCCGGCCGTCGTAGATCCTGCTTTCATCGACGGCTGCCGAACACCGCGGTGATCAGCTCGGTGTCCATGTACTCGTTCACCGCCACGATCTTGCCGTCGCGCAAGCGGAACACGTGGCAATAGGTGTTGTTGTAAGGCGTGCCGTCCTTTTTGCGCGCCTGGCCGCGTACCTGCGCGACGACGTAATCGCCCTCGGCCACGAGGTTGTCGATGGTGCCATGGATACCGGCCTCGAGCTCGCCGAACAGCGGGCCGACCAGCTCGTTGATGACGGTTTGCTTGCCGGCGTAGGCGCCCGAGAACTTCGTCGAGCCGATGTTGGTCCAGGTGACGTCATCGGCGAGCAGATCGAGCGCCGCCTCGACCTCGCCGCGGTTGCCCGATTCGAAGAATGCCTGCACGACTTTCTTGTTCTCCGCGGTTCCCATCTCTCTGGTCTCGGTTGGTGAGGCGTCAGGTCCGCCTGAAGAGTATGACGCGAGTTTCCATTGAAGCCACGCCCCCTTGCGGGGCATGAACGACGGCATTGGTCGTGAATCAAGGCTCGCGCCGCGGAATCCACCTCGGGACCTGCCGCCGGTACTGCTCGTACGGCGCACCGAAACGCCGCACCAGTCCGGGCTCCTCGACGAGAAGGAAGTACGCGTGGTTGATGCCGACGAACAATGCCATCCAGGCCAGAATCAGCACCGAGCCCGTGACCACCGCGACGCCCAGCAGCGTGATCGCCACGCCGCTGATCATGGGATTGCGGACGTGGCGGTACGGTCCGACGACGACCAACTCGCGCGTCGGATCCCATGGCGCCAACGTTCCCTTGCCCACGGTACCGAACAGCCGCACGGTCGCGCCCAGCAGCGCGAGCCCGAGCAGAGCCAGCAACAGGCCCAACGCGTGCGGCGCCGCGAGCAGAGGATAGTCGAACGGCCAGCGCGTATCACCGCCGCGCCACGACCAGAGCATGATCGCCGGCACGACGACGATGACGTTGAACGGCAACAACAGCACGGAGAGCAGTTGCCGCAGCGGGCCCGCTTCCTTCATCGATGGATTCCGCAGATGGCGCGGGCCACGTCGTGGGGTCGGCGGAGTGTCGCTATTCGTGTGCGCCTCACTGTAGTAGTTACTCCGGCCATCACGGCGCATCTGTCACCTTGGGTACCACCCTGACATTGCGCAGAATCGGTGTGCATGCCCGCGGCCGAAGTCCTGCGCGGGCTTACGTCGTAAGGGCGATAGATGCCTGCACGATCTGTTCCGTGGCCTCGTCGATGTCGGCGTCGCGGGTGAGGCGGCCGAGCGAGATGCGGATGCTGCCGTCCACCTCCTCCGGGCTGGCGCCGAGGGCGGCGAGCACGTAGCTGGCCTGGCGGGCGGCGCTGGTGCACGCCGAGGCCGTCGAGATCGCGATCCGGGGCATGGCCGCGATCAACGCCTCGGCGTCGAGGCCCGGGAAGCTCAGGCTGCTGGTGTTGGCGAGCCGCGGCGCTTCGCGGCCGAACACGCGCGCCTCGGGCACCGCGGCGAGGAGCCGGGCCTCGAGCCGGTCGCGCAGGGCGCGGATGCGGGGCTGCTTGACGGCCATCTCCTCGCCGCAGATCTCGACCGCGGCGCCCAGGCCGACGATCCCGGGGACGTTGAGCGTGCCGGAGCGCAGCCCGCGCTCGTGGCCGCCGCCGTCCAGCAGCGGCTCGCAGCGGACCCGCGGCCGGCGCCGGCGAATGAACAGCGCCCCGACCCCCTTCGGGCCGTAGAGCTTGTGGGCCGACAGGCTCAGCAGGTCGATCTTCCTCTGCTCGACGTCGATCGGCTCCTTGCCGGCCGACTGGGTGGCGTCTGTATGGAACAGCGCCCCCTTGTCGCGGCAGATCGCGCCGATCTCGCCGATGGGATGGATGACGCCGGTCTCGTTGTTGGCGTGCATGACCGAGACCAGGAAGGTCTGCTCGGTGATCGCGCCGGCGAGCTCGTCGAGGTCCAGGCGACCGGCGCCATCGACGCCGAGATAGGTGACCGGGTAGCCGCGCCCCTCGAGCCGCTCGCAGGGGTCGAGCACCGCCCGGTGCTCGGTGGCCACGGTGACGATGTGCTTGCCACGGGCCGTCGCCACCGGCGAGGCGGCCACTCCCTTGATCGCCAGGTTGTCGGCCTCGGTGGCGCCGCTGACCCAGACGATCTCGCGGGGATCGGCGCCGATCAGATTGGCCACCTGCCGGCGGGCCCGCTCGACCGCTTCCGCTGCCTCGCGACCCGCCCGGTGGTGGCGGCTGGCGGCATTGCCGAAGCGCTCGCCGAAGTAGGGGAGCATCACCTCCAGGACCCGCGGGTCGACCGGCGTGGTGGCGTTGTAGTCGAGGTAGATCGGCTCGCGGTCAGCCATGGGCCGGGGGCTCCGGCGCCGGCTCGCCAGCGCCGGGACCCGACGCCCGGGTCGCCAGCCCCAGGGCGGACGCCGTGAAGATCAGCGGGTAGAGGCGCTCAGCGTACCAGAGCTTGGCGAAGTACAGGCCGATGGGCGCCGCCGGGAAGCGCCGCCCGCGCTCCGTGGCCTCGATGAGCCACGAGCTGCCGCGGGCGATGGCGTCGAGGATCCGCTCGCGGTCGAGCCCTTCGCCGTTGGCAGCGACGGCGGCGGGGCCCGCCAGGGTTGCGTTCGGTTCAGATCCGCCGGCGCCGGCGTCTGAAGCGGCGGCGCCGCGGTCTGAACGGGCGTTGGCGGGGCCTGACCCGCCACGGTTGACGGCCCCGGCAGGCCCTCCGCGACGTGGTGGCAACGACAGAGCGATCTCGCTGAGCGCCTCCACCGCCAGCGCCGTCTCCTCGATCGTCGCCGCCACCGAGCCGTCGGCGCCGAACCCCCCGTCGGGCTGCTGGGCGGCCAGCAGCCAGTCGACGGCCCGTCGCTCGGCGCTCGCCCAGGCGCTCCGCAACGACGGCGGGCCGCCGACGAAACGGTGGGCGCGGAGCACCCGGCTGGTGCCGTACACGGGGTTCTCCTGCTCGGCTTGTGCCTGGTTGCCGAACCACAGCGGCACCCAGGCGCCGTCGGCGCGCTGCGACGCGACCAGGTAGCGGGTTGCCTCGGGAACGGCCCGCTGGATCCGCCGGCCGAGTGCCGGCGGCAGCGCTTCCCTCCAGGCGCCCCAGGCCCGCAGGGCGTGGGCGGTCAGGTCGGGGCTCGAGCGATCGAAGGGCAGCTTGCTCCAGCCGCGGCAGAAGGTCGGGATGCCGCCGTCGCGGTTCTGGATGTCGAGCAGCCAGGTGACAGCCGCCGTGGCTGCGTGGAGCGTCGCTTCGTCGCGCCCATCTATGGCCGCGCGGAGCGTTGCTTCGTCGCTCCCATCTGCGGCTGCGTGGAGCGGGGCTTCGTCGCTCCCGTCCGCGGCTGCGTGGCGCGGGGCTTCGTCGCTCCCGTCTGCGGCCGCGTGGCGTGTCGCTTCGTTACCTCGCGCGGCCAGGTTGGCGAGGGCCAGCAGGGCGCCCGGCGTATCGTCGGCGTCGGGGACGCCGCCGCTCAACGGCGTCCAGGCCCAGCCCCCGGGTGGCGCGTTGGTGTATGGATGCACGTCGCGGTACTGCTGGTCGAGCAGCCAGCGGCACAGCTTCTCCACCTCGGCTTCGTCCAGCCGATCGAGCTCGCCGGCCGCTGCCAGGGCGTTGATCGACAACGTCGTCACCCAGGTGGCCAGGTTCGAGTCGATCGGCCAGCTGCCGTCGTCGCGGACGCTGCGGCACAGGAAGTCGAGGCCGCGGTCGACCACCGGATGGCTCGCCTGCCCGGACCCCACCAGGCTCATCACCACGAAGCTGGTGAGCGGGATCGCCTCGATGAAGCCGCCCGAGGGCGGCTGCACGGCGTCGAGGATGCGGAGGGTGCGGCCGCGCAGCAGGTTTCGCGCCAGGCGCGCCACCGGATTGCGCGTCGGCCGGTGATGGTGGATCGCCTGGCCCGTGGCGATCAGCGCCGGCAGCGCGTAGCTGACCATCGGCAGGCCGACCCACTCGAAGAGCTTGCGGGGGCAGGCCGCCAGCTCGAAGGGGACCGTTGGGACGGCCCGCCAGGCCCGCGGGCCGTCGCCGAATCGCCCGGCGAGCGCGTACAGCGTCAGGATTGGCACCGAGAACGTGCGATCGCTGCCGTAGCGGGCCTCGATCGCTCGTCCCAGCCGCTCCGGCGTCAGCTCGCCGGCCTCGCGCCGCAGCCAGGCTTCGGCGCGCGCGACGGCAGCGGGCGGATCGCCGGCGCGATGGTCCGCGACGCCTACCCGATCCGCAGAGGCAACGCGATGATCCACGGGGCCCGCCCGATCCATAGAGCCGATGGAATCGCCAGAGCCGATGGAATCGCCCGCCGAACCCTCGGCGCGGGCGGCGGCCCCGCCGTCGATTCCCAGGGCCGCCCAGCAGAGGATGGTCGTGCTGATGTTGCTGGGGCTGTCGGTGGTATCGCCCCAGCCGCCGTCGTCGTTCTGATGGCCGATCAGCCAGCCGATGCCGCCGTCGACCAGCGGCGCCAGGCGTCCGGAGCCGCGTCCGGCCCGCGCCGCGAGCCCCAGCGCCACCACCGCCGTGGCCGTCGATAGGGCGCTGGTCGAGAGCCGGCCCTCCCAGAAACCGCCCTCGACGCGGGCGTCGAGCAGTGCCTCGGCGGTGGCCGCGAGCGTCTCGCGGGTGGCTTCGAGCATCTCGCCGGCGGCGGAAGGCTCGCTCAAGACCGCCGGTCCGCCGTCGCGCACGGCCGGTCCGCCTTCGCGCAGCTCCGGTCCGCCGTCGCGCACCGCCGGCCTGGACCGTCGATCGCGAGCTTCCTGTGATCCATCCACGAATCCGCCCCTCGCTTACTTGGCGAGAAAATATGATGGTATGCGCAAATCAAGCTGATTACCCCGCGCCCCGCAGGGATGCTGCGGACGAAGCGCTGGAAATGCATAACCCGGCCTCAGCGAGGCCCCTGGAGTTGTCGCCGATGAATCAGCAACGACCGGCCCCGGTGGCCACCGGCGCTCCCATCGACCCCGGTGTGCGGATCGGCCACGTGCACCTGAAGGTCGCCGACCTCGAGCGGTCGCTGGGCTTCTACTGCGGCGTGCTCGGCTTCGAGCTCACGCAGCGCTATGGCGCCGAGGCGGCCTTCGTCTCGGCCGGCGGCTATCACCACCATATCGGCCTGAACACCTGGGAGAGCCGCGGCGGCAAGCCGCCGCCCTCCGGGACGACCGGGCTCTACCATCTCGCGATCCTCTACCCGAGCCGCGCCGCGCTCGCCGCCGCCCTTCGCCGCTTGATCGCCGCCGAGGTCCCCCTCGAAGGCGCCAGCGACCACGGCGTCAGCGAGGCCCTCTATCTGCGCGACCCCGACGGCAACGGGATCGAGCTGTACTGGGACCGCCCCCGCGAGCGCTGGCCGCGCGACGACGCCGGCAACCTGCACATGGACACGCGCCGCCTGGATATCGAGGAGCTGCTCCGCGAAGGCGACGATTCGCTTCGCGACCCGTCGAGAAGCTCGGGCTAGGAGACTGTACGGGATACGGCTCGTTCAAAGTCCGAAGGTGCTGGGTGCGGTGGCATCATGGCCGTCCGGCTTGCTCCTCGCTGGGCGGTAACGGGCAGCTTGAGCTCGCCCACTGCTCGCGGGGCACCCGACTTTGGCGGAAAGCGGCCCGCGCGCTACCCTGCGAGCTCAACCACGTACCGGAGGAGTTGCTTGTGCGGAAAGGAATGATGCGGGGAGCCGTCGCCGTTGCGGCGTTGCTCCTGTGGGTCGGCGGAGTCCGCGCCCAGTCTACGGAGTACCTCGATTTCGAGGGGCTCACCGCCGAGCTGCGCGCCCTGGTGGACGGCAGCGCCAGCGCCAGCATGCGGTCGCTCGGCAACTCGCACGAGGGCCGGGAGATCTGTCTGGTGGAGATCGGCGATCCGGCGGGCACGCCCATGGACGAGCGGCCCGCCGTGCTCGTGGTCGCCAACCTCGAAGGCGACCACCTCGTGGGCAGCCACCTGGCGCTGGAGACGGTCCGCTTCCTGCTCAACGACCCGAGCGCGGCGGCGGTGCGGCGCGACCAGGCCGTCTACGTGATCCCGCGGCTCAACCCCGACGGCGCCGAGGCGATGTTCGCGGCGGTGAAGTGGGACCGCAGGGGCAACGCCTTCTCCTACGACGCCGACAACGACGGCCGCTACGACGAAGACCCCGGCGAGGACCTCGACGGCGACGGCATGATCACGCTCATGCGCGTGCCGGACCCGGCCGGCGCCTTCATGATCGACCCCGACGACCCGCGCCTGATGCGCCGCGCCGACAAGGCGAAAGGCGAGGCCGGCACCCACACGCTGTACACCGAGGGCGTCGACTCCGACGGTGACGGCTACCTCAACGAGGACGGGGAAGGCGGCGTCGACCTGAACCGCAACTTCCAGCACGAGCACCCCTACTACGAGGCGGACGCCGGCCCCTACATGGTGAGCGAGCCGGAGTCGCGCGCGCTGATGGACTTCGTCATCGCCAACCGCCACGTCGGCGCGGTGCTGACGTTCGGCCATTCCGACAACCTGGTGACGGCGCCGAACGACCGCGGCGAGCTCGCCGCGCCGAGCGCCATCGATCTG
>DASWHK010000244.1:0-3887 GCA_036398215.1 Acidobacteriota bacterium
CTCCTTTCTCGGCCTCGGCGTGCTGCCGCCGACGGCGAGCTGGGGGACGATCCTGAACGAGGGCTACCTGATCATCCGCGATACGCCCTGGCCGGTGATCGCCGGCGGCATCCCGCTGGTGCTGACCACGCTCGGCTTCACCTTCCTCGGCGAGGGCTTGCGCGACGTCTTCGACCCCAGGCTCAGGAAGGGCCGCTGAGCCCATGGGCAACCTGCTCGAGATCCGCAACCTGACCGTCGACTTCCGCACGCCGCGCGGTCGCGTGCATGCGCTGCGGGGCATCTCGATCGACGTGCCCGAAAAAAAGATCCTCGGCATCGTCGGCGAGAGCGGATCGGGCAAGAGCACGGTGGTCTGGGCCGCGACGCGCCTGCTCGCCAACAACGGGATCGTCGAAGGCGGCGAGATCGTGTTCGACGGCCGCGACGTGCTGGCCCTCGACGAACAAGCGCTCGCCGCCTACCGGGGCGCACAGGTGTCGGTCGTGTTTCAGGACCCCATGACCTCGCAGATCCCGGTGCTCTCCTACGGCCGGCAGATGGCCGACATCCAGTACCGCCGCCGGGACCTGAGTGCCGCCGCAAAGCGCACGGCGGCGGTCGCCATGCTGCGCCGGGTCGGCATTCCGGACCCGGAGGCTCGCGTGAGCCAGTTTCCGCACCAATTCAGCGGCGGCATGCGCCAGCGGGCCGGCATCGCCATGGCGCTGCTGATGAACCCGCCGCTCCTGATCGCCGACGAGCCGACGACCGCCCTCGACGTCACCATGGAGGCGCAGATCATCCATCTGCTGCGCGAGCTGAAGGCCGAGTTCGAGGCGACGGTGATCGTCGTCTCCCACAACCTCGGCCTGATCGCCGAGCTGTGCGATGAGGTGGTGGTGATGTATGCCGGCGAAGTGGTGGAGCAGGGCGACGTGCGCCAGATCTTCTATCACCCGACCCATCCCTACACCCAGGCGCTGATGGACTGCGATCCGGCCCGCGTGCTCGAGCGCACCCGCGTCCTGCCGACCATCCCGGGCGAGGTTCCCGATCTGCATCGGATGCCCGGGGGCTGCGTCTTCGCGAGCCGCTGTCCGCGGGCGTTCGACGCCTGCCGCGACCGGCATCCGGCCGATCACCTCGCCGACGCGGGGCATGTGGTGCGCTGCCATCTCCTCGACCCCGATGTCGCGCCGGCCGGCCAGGACCCGGCGCCGGCGGCCGTCGGGCCCGGCGCGCCCAAGGCGAGGAACGGCCAGGCTCCCGCCGTGCGGCGCGACGGTGAGTTGCTGGAGGTCGAGAACCTGCGGGTCCGCTTCCGCACCATGGGCGGCCTGCGCGCGCTGCTCAAGGGCGTCAAGGATCCCTTCGTCGATGCGGTCCTCGATGCCTCGCTGACCTTACGCCCGGGCGAGACCCTGGGGTTGGTCGGCGAAAGCGGGTCCGGCAAGACCACGCTCGGGCGCACGATCCTCGGGCTGCTGCCGGCCTATGCGGGCTCGGTGCGGTTCGATGGCCGGGAGCTGACGACGCTGTCCGAGGCCGCCTTCAAGCCGCTCAGGCGCGACATGGCCATGATGTTCCAGGACCCCGTCGGGTCGCTCAGTCCGCGCCGGTCGATTCGCGCGCTCCTGACCGAGCCGTTCGATATCCACGGACTGTCGGGCCGCAGCGTGCAGGACGAGGCGAACCGCCTCTGCGACATGGTGATGCTGCCGCGGAACTTCCTGTCGCGCTATCCCCACGAGCTCTCGGGCGGACAGGCGCGGCGCGTCGGGGTGGCCCGCGCGCTCGCCCTGCAGCCGCGCCTGATCATCGCCGACGAGCCGACCGCGGGGCTCGATGTGTCCGTGCAGGGCGAGATTCTCAACCTGATGGCCGACCTGCAGCGCGAGCACGGCCTCAGCTATCTCATCATCACGCACAATCTGCCGGTGGTGCGCCACATCAGCGACCGCCTGGCGATCATGTACCTCGGCCGGATCATCGAACAGGGCGACTGCGAGGCCATCTTCGCGCGGCCCGCCCATCCCTACACCGAGGCGCTGGTCAAGGGCGTGCCCCTGCCCGACCCGGACAAACGCAGGCAGCTCGTCTCGATCGAGGGCGAAGTGCCGAGCCTGGCCAGCCGCCCGAGCGGCTGCGAATTCCACACCCGCTGCAAGTATGCCCAAGCCCGTTGCCGCACGGAAGTTCCGGTCTCGCGCGAGCTGGCCGCCGGGCGCAGCGTCAGCTGCCATTTTCCCCTCAACCAGTCACCCTAGATCGGGAGGTATTCGATGGTTACCGGCATCGGCGTGATGTCACCGAAAGCACGCGTCGTCACCGACTTTTCGCACGCTGTTCGCGAGGTCGAGCATGCCTGGATCCCGCTTTCCGACGGCACTCGCCTGGCGGCGCGCTACTGGCTGCCCGAAGATGCCGACGCGACGCCTGTGCCGGCCATCCTGGAATACATCCCCTACTGCAAGCGCGACGGCACGGCGGCGCGCGACGAGGCCATGCATCCCTACTTCGCCGGGCATGGCTACGCCGCGGTCCGCGTCGACTTGCGCGGCAGCGGCGAGTCGGAGGGCCTGCTGCTGGACGAGTATCTGAAGCAGGAGCAGGACGACGCGCTCGAGGTGATCGCCTGGATCGCCGCGCAGCCCTGGTGCACCGGCGCCGTCGGCATGATGGGCAAGTCCTGGGGCGGCTTCAACGCGCTGCAGGTCGCTGCCCGCCGCCCGCCGGCGCTGAAGTGCATCATCACGGTCTACTCCACCGACGACCGCTACGCCGACGACATCCACTACATGGGCGGCTGCCTCCTAACCGACAATCCCGGCTGGGCCTTCACCATGTTCCCGGCGCTCATCCGGCCGCCCGACCCGAAGCTGGTCGGCCCGGCCTGGCGCGACATGTGGCAAGCGCGCCTCGCCGCCGCCCGGCCATGGATCCTCGACTGGCTGAAGCACCAGCGCCGGGACGAATTCTGGAAGCACGGCTCGGTGTGCGAGGACTATGCGGCGATTGCGTGCCCGGTCTTCGCCATTGGCGGCTGGGCGGACCCCTACACCAACCCCGTGCCGCGGCTGCTCGCCGGTCTCACGGTGCCCCGCAAGGCGCTGGTCGGCCCGTGGGGCCACCAGTACCCCCACCAGGCGTCGCCCGGGCCGGACGCGGGTTTCCTGCAGGAGGCGCTGCGCTGGTGGGACCATTGGCTGAAAGGCGTCGACACCGGCGTCACGGACGAGTCCATGTATCGCGTCTGGATGCACGAGAGCGAGGCGCCGCAGGCCCGCTACGAGAACCGGGCGGGGCGCTGGGTGGCGGAACCGTCCTGGCCGTCGCCCAACATCGAGTGGCGCCGTTTCGCGCTCAACGCCGACGGCCGGTCGACCAGGCTCGGGGGCGAGGCGGGGGCAGAGCAGGCGATCGCGCTGCGCTGCCCCGAAAGCCTGGGGTGCTGCACCCCGGCCTGGGGCAACAACGGCGCCGGCGCGCCGGAGTGTCCCCTCGACCAGCGCCCGGACGACGCGCTGTCGCTCTCGTTCGATTCCGAACCGCTGGCCGAGGATCTGCCCATCCTCGGCGCGCCGCTGGTCAACCTGGATCTCGCAGCCGACCGGCCGAATGCGCTGGTCGCCGTCCGCCTGTCGGAGGTCCTGCCGGGTGGCGCCTCCGCGCTGATCAGCTACGGCGTGCTCAATCTCACCCATCGCGACGGCCACGAGGAGATCGCCCCCCTGGAGCCAGGCCGGCGCTATCGCGTCGCGGTGCGGCTCAACGACAATGCCCATGTCTTCGCCGCCGGAAGCCGCATCCGCGTCGCCCTGTCGACCGCGCTATGGCCGATCCTCTGGCCGTCGCCCGAAGCGGTCACGCTGACCGTCTACGCGGGCGCGAGCAGCCTCGATCTG
>DASWHK010000245.1:0-2759 GCA_036398215.1 Acidobacteriota bacterium
ATTCTGCCTACCCTTTATGCTGATGCGTGCCGGGGAGCGGCGTCGGCGCGGCGGATCTTACTACGGGGCTCGCCCGTCCCCACCGGCCGGCTTGGCGCCGTGCCTCGTTCTGCCGCTCCAGCGGGCTGCTTGACACCGTCATGGGGCGACGGTTGAGTAGGCCCGTGCCCTCGACCTTCTCTCGCGCATCTCTCCCCGGCATGTTGCTGGCGATCGCCTGCCTGACGGCGGCGGCGCCGGCGCAACAGGCAATGCCTGTCGATGCGGGCGATGAAGATGTTCGCTGGTTGCAGTGGGGCGGGCCGCATCGCGACTTCACCGTCGAGGCTGGCGAGCTTGCCGATGCCTGGCCGCGAAGGGGCCCTCGCGAGCTGTGGCGCCGCGGCCTCGGCCCCGGGTACTCGTCGATCCTTGCCGACGGCGATCGCCTCTACACGATGTACCGGCAGCGCGACCGCGAGGTCGTCGTGGCGCTGGCGGCGGCGGACGGCGAGAGGATCTGGGAGCACGCCTACGACGCGCCGCCGCACCGGCTCGACCGCCAGTACGGCGGCGGCCCCCACGCGACGCCGCTGGTGGTCGGCGATCGCATCTTCACGACCGGGGCGCTCGGCGACCTGCGCGCCCTCGACAAGCGCAACGGCCGGCTACTGTGGTCGCACGACCTGTGGGGAGAGATGCGGGGCACCTTCCGGCCGCGCGGCTACTCCTCGAGCCCGATTGCCTACGGCGACGACGTGATCGTGCCGGTTGGAGGGCGCGGCCAGGCGCTGATGGCGTTCGATCAGGCCAGCGGCGCGGTGCGCTGGAGCGGCGGCGACCTCGACAATGCCCAGGCGTCGCCGATCCTGATCGAAGTCGACGGCGAGGCGCAGCTCGTCGCCCTCATGGTCGACTTCGTCGCCGGCTTCGATCCGGCGAACGGGCAGCTCCTGTGGCGCCACGAGCACCGGACCGACTACGGCCTCAACATCTCCACCCCGGTGTGGCGCCCCGGCAGCCTGCTGTTCATCTCCTCGGCGTACAGCGGAGGCAGCCGCGCCCTGCGGCTGCGTCTGGACGGCGCCGTCACCCGCGTCGAGGAGCTCTGGGCAACCAACCAGATGCGGGTCCATTTCGGCACCGCGGTGGCGGTCGGCGACTTGATGATCGCCGCCAGCGGCGACTTCGGGCCCTCGTTTTTGACCGCCGTCGACCTGCGCGACGGGACCATCCGCTGGCGCGACCGCTCGTTCGCCAAGGCCTCGTTCGTCCTCGCCGACGGCAAGCTCGTCCTGCTCGACGAGGACGGCGACCTCGGCCTGGTCCGCGCCACGCCTACCGGCCTGCAGGTGCTGGCGCGCGCCAGCGTCTTCGACAGCCGCTCCTGGACCCCCCCGACCCTCACAGGCACCACCGTCTACCTCCGCAATCACGAGGAAGCAGCGGCCTTCGACTTGGGCCGCTAAATGCCCTCGGCGGGGGCCGCCGGGAGGCGTCGCTTGCCTTGCGCGGCCTGCCAATCGCCCACGAGCCTCGCCGCCCACTCCAAGGTCTCGGCAGGTACCGGCCCGTGCTCGCGTTCCAGCTCCGCGAGCCACTCGTCAAAAGCCGTCAGATGCCGCAAATGCGCCAGGTAGGCAAGGACGGCGCGGTCCACTGCGGCCGACAGGCTGCGGGCTCCCACGAGCTGGCGCAGCTCCTCGAGGCGGTCGCCGTCGAGCGTCAAAGTGACCTTTACGCGTGCCATGGCTGTATCATCGCACCATCATACGACCTATCCCCGAAAAGGCGCTAAGGTCGCAGATTGCCGTCCGATCCGGAGCTCAGCCCTGACGCGGATCGATCAGCCGCAGGTCTCCGAAGACCTCGAAGTCGGCGAGGCAGCTCCAGCTCAGCACTTCACTGACCCGACCCGACGGCTGGATGGCCACTTCGATCACGCCGTCACCCGCCAACGGGCGCTGCGGCTACTTGTGGTGGCTGCGCGACGCACCCGTACGCCGTCCCAGTACTCGTTCGCGTCCAGGCGGCGGTGCCCGGCGATGCGCGCCACCGGCGCGCCGCCAAATTGGTTGCCGCGATCCGTTCCCAGCTCCCAGTAGAGGCCGTCCGGCGCTCGGCCGACGCAGCGGATCCAGCCGTCGTGCAGCGCCAGGTGGTGCAGGTTGCACATTGACGTGAGGTTTTGCGCCTCGTCACCGCCGCCGTGGGCGCGAAACACGATGTGGTGCAGGTGCAGCGGCCCGTGCGCGCTGCAGCCCGGCACGCTACAACGCCAGCCGTCGCGCTCGAACAACGGGTAGCTCGCCCGCATGGCGGCGGCGACGTCGGCATAGGTGCGAACGAACGCGTCGAGCAGCACCTCGAGGCAGGCGGAATCGGCGAGCGGCGGGCCGCCGCCGGGGGCGCGTGCACTGCGAACATGTGTGATGGCCCGCTGCAGGATCTCCAGCTCGTCATCGGTGATCCAGACCACGTATCGGGCGTTCCCGAGCGCGGATCGCGCGTTGCTCGCGGTGCACCGTGCGATTCCGGAAACGGCCGCGCTCGATTCCTCCACACCTGCGGCCCCTGCGCCGTTGACGAACATTGGCGGCTCGCCGCCCGTGGCCGCATCCAGCGACGACCCTCCACCGGTGACGAACATTGGCGGCGCCGCGCCCGTGACCATCGCGTGCTCCACCTCCTCGGGGAAACGGAGCGGGCGCTTGTGTCCTGCGGGCATCTCGGCACGCATCCGCTCGGCCGCGCGAATCACCGCCCGCAAGCGTTCGAAC
>DASWHK010000246.1:0-10675 GCA_036398215.1 Acidobacteriota bacterium
TCGCGGTGGCAGCCGCTTTCCATCCGGTGGCACCCCGCTACCCAGCCGCCGCCGTCTCGGGCCCGCCGCAGGGAACCGCTGATTGCCCCTGACGGCCGCCAGGCGGCTCTTTCCGGCGGCTTCGAGCCTCCCGGCGGCGCGTGGCACAACGCTTGCAGTCTGAGCATCGCGGCACACCCGATTTCCAGGTGCACCAGGGCGGAGAGGCAAACGGGTCGGCGATGAACGCGATAAAGCTCCACAAGATCGAACGCTGGCTCCTCGAAAAGAACCTGCGCTGGGCGAGCAAGCTCGTCTACTACCTGATCTTTCTGCTGTACAACTCGTCGATCCCCGCCGAGGCCGAGATCGGCGAGGGGACGCAGTTCGCCTACGCCGGCATCGGCGTGGTGCTGCACGCCGACTCGCGCATCGGTTGCAACGTCCTGATCGGCCAGCACGTCACCGTCGGCGGCCGGGCGCCGCTGAAGGGCGTGCCGGTGATCGAGGATGCCTGCTTCCTCGGCCCCGGCGCCGTCATCCTCGGGCCGATCCGGGTCGGCAAGGGGTCGATCGTCGGCGCCAACGCGGTGGTCCTGCACGACGTGCCGCCGAGGTCGGTGGTCGCCGGCGTGCCGGCCAGAGTCATTCGCTCGAACATCAGGACGCGCGACTACTACAACGTCTGGAACCCCGCCGACCCGCCCGCCGCCGACGTCGTTTCGATCGGGTCCGCCCCGGCAAGACCGGCAAGAAAGGAAACGACAGCGCCATGAGAGACGCGACGGGCGCCGAGCCCGCCAACGAGCCGCGGCCCGTGCCGCGGCCGGAGACGATCAGCGCCCCCGGCGGCTACCAGGTGGAAGCCGTCGCCGACGCCGCTGGCTTCCGCGCGTTGCGCGACGATTGGAACGCGCTGCTGCAACGCAGCTCGAGCGACTGCCTGTTCCTGACCTGGGAGTGGCTCCACCTCTGGTGGCTGCATCTCGGCGGCGCGGCGCTCTCGATCCTCGCCGTTCGGCGAGACGGCGAGCTGGTCGGCATCGCGCCATTCATGGAAACCCGCGGCTTCACCCGGCGGCTCGAGCTGCTGGGCACGGGCACCGTCGGCTCCGATTATCTCGACCTTGTCGCCGATCGCGCCCACGAGCCCGGCGTGCTGGGGGCGCTGCGAGGTTGGCTCGACGAGCGAGGCATCGCGGTTACGGCGAGCCAGGTGCTGCGCTCGGGGAGCCTCATGGAGCGGCTGCTCGCCGCCCTCGCGCTGAACAGGTGGGAGCACACCTCGACGGTCATCAACGTTTGCCCCTACGCCCCCCTCGGCGGCCATTCCTGGGACAGCTACCTGGGCGAGCTCAGCTCCAGCCATCGCTACAACTTTCGCCGCCGCCTGCGGCAGCTCGAGAAACGCTACCGGGTCGAGCTCGTGCGCGCCGGCTCGGAGGAGGAGAGACAGCGGGGGCTCGAAACCCTCATCGACCTCCACCTGCGGCGCTGGAGCGAGCGCCACGGCTCCGACGCTTTTTCGCGGGCCGCGGTCATCGGCTTCCACCACGACGTGAGCCGCCGAGCGCTTGAAAGCGGCTGGCTGCGGCTCTACGTCCTGCGTCTCGACGGCCACCCGGCCGCCGCCCTCTACGGCTTCAAGTACGGCGGCCGGTTCCACTTCTATCAGTCCGGCTTCGACCCCGACTACGGCAAGCACAGCGTCGGGCTGGTGATGATGGGGCTGTCGATCCGCGACGCCATCGGCGAGGGCGCGCGCGAGTACGACCTGTTGCACGGCGACGAGCGCTACAAGTTCTCGTGGGCTTCCAGGAGCCGCGAGATCGCCCGCTTCGACGCCTATCCGCCGGGTCTGGCGGGAGCGGCCCTGCGCCGCGGCCAGGCGCTGACGCAGGCCTCGAAGCAGGCCGCCCGCTCGTGGCTGCCCGAGTCGGTAATCGCCACCATCGCCGCCGCCAGGAGTCAGGGCTGATGCGCGCCGTACGCCGCCTGCTGAAGACGGGCGTTGCGCTGGCGGCGAGCACCGGAGGCATCGATTCATGGCGCCGCGCCACCCGTGTGCCCGGCACGCCGGCGATCATTTGCCACCACCGGGTGATGCCCGAGTCGGCGTGGAGCGACGGCATCATCCGCCCGATGCTGCTATCGCCGCGATCCTTCGCCCGCCAGCTCGACTGGCTGGCGCGGCACTACCGGTTCGTATCGCTGGAAGCGCTCGATCAGGAGACCGCCCGGAACGGCAAGCCGGCCGCCGCGATCACCTTCGACGACGGTTACGCCGACGTCTACCAGTATGCGTTCCCGCTCCTCGCGGAACGCGGCATCCCGGCGACGGTGTTCGTGATCAGCGACCTGGCGGGCACCACCGAGGCACCGCTCCACGACCGCCTGTACGTCTTGCTGTCGGCGTGGTGGCAACAGCACAGCCAGCCCGCCCGCGGCCTGCGGGCGTTGCTCGAGCACACCGGTGTGCGTCCCTCACCCCCGGCGGGTAACAAGGTGGGCGCCCTCGAGACGATGCGAGCCCTGCTGACCAGCCTGCCGCTGTCCGAGCTGCGGGCCGTCGCCGACTCCCTCGCCCGGCGGACACGCGTCGACGACAGCGCGTGGGAGTGCTTCCGGCTCGCCGACTGGGACATGCTGCGGGAGATGCGGGCCGGCGGCATCAGCATCGGCTCGCACACCCGCAACCACGCGCTGCTTCCCAACGAGCCCGACGCGGTGCTCGAGAACGAGCTCCGGGGGTCGCGCCACGTCCTCGAGGAGCGCCTCGATGCCCGCGTCGAGCTGCTCGCCTACCCCGACGGGCGCTTCGACCGGCGGGTGGTGCGGGCGGTGGCGGCGGCCGGCTACCGCTTCGCCTTCACTTGCTGCAGCCACCGCGACCCCGAGTACCCTGATCTGACGATCCCCCGTCGCCACATCTGGGAGAACTGCTGTCTCGGTCTGAGCGGCCGCTTCTCGCCGAGGATGGCGAGCTGCCAGGTGGAAGGGGTCTTCGACTTCTTCCGGCCGTGCCGCCAAGGCCATGCGGCCGAGGCCAGGCCGGCGTCCGTCCGCGCGCTGTCCCGACAAACAGCCGCGATCGACGCGCCGATCGCCGGTGTCCAGGGTCCTGCCGGCCTGATCCGGCCCGGCGAGAAGGCAGCGGCCCGATGACCTCCCGCAGCATCGGCATCGGGGAGCGCTTCGCCGCCGGCGAGGAGCAGGCGGGCCACGACCAGCCCACCGGCAGCTCGCTCCCCTACGGCCTGCTGCTGGTGTTCGTCCTGCTTATATTCGCCACCCCGGCGCTGCTGCTCCCTCAACTGGACGCGGTCCGGCCGACCGAGATCGTCGGCTTCGTCGCGGTGGCAGCCATGATCGTCGACCGGCTGCTGTCCAAGCGCAGCCTGACGCTGCCCTGGCCCCAGGGCTACGCGCTGCTCGGCTTCGTCGTCGTCGCTCTCCTTTCCGGCTTCGGCGCCCTCTGGGTGCGCCTGGCCCTCGATAGCAGCATCGATCTGGCGCGCTTCGTCGTCATCTACTTCGTGATCGTCAACACCGTCGACCGTCGCAGCCGGCTGGAGGGCTTGGTGGCGACCATCGCCCTCGGCAGTGCAATCCCGGCGCTCGGGGCCTTCCTCACCAACTTCGAGCCCGGCGAGCGCCTCAGTTGGATGGGAATCTTCGAGAACCCCAACGACTTCGCCTTCGCGATGGTCCTGGCGGTGCCGTTGGCGGCTTCGCTCGCCGGCCGGCGCTCGTGGCTGTGGCGCGCCGCCGGCTGGACCCTGGCGCCGCTTTTCGTCGCCACGATCCTCGCCACCAACTCGCGCGGCGCCCTGCTGGGACTGGTCGCCGCCCTCGCCGTGCTGGCGCTGCGCTCCCGCCGGACCTCGTTCCGGGTGCTGTTCGCGGTCGGGTTGGTAGCCATCGTGGTGTTCGTCGGCGGGTTCTGGGACCGCGAGCAGGGATTCACCGATCTGACCCACGACGTCACCGTGGTGCAGCGGCTGCAGACCATCCAGGCAGGCCTCGCAATGTGGGCCGACCGGCCGATCCTCGGGGTCGGCCTCGGCTGCTCGGCCATCGGCTGGCCGCTCTACGCGCCGCCCGGGTCGTGGTCGCCGAGCTGGCTCCACAACCACAACACGTTCGTGCAGGTGCTCAGCGAGACCGGGACGCTGGGATTCCTGCTCTTCGGAGCCGCGCTACTGATCACCCTCGCCTACCTGCGCCAGGTCCGGCGAGCGGCCCTCGCTCTCGACGATCGGCCGCTGCTCACCGTCAGCAGCGGCATCGAGTCGGCCACCTGGGGCCTCATCGTCTGCGGCCTCTCCGGCGGCTATCTCTTGACCTGGTTCCCCTACCTGCTGTTCGGCCTCGCCGCCGCCGCCCGGTCGCTGCCGGCGGTCCGCGCCCAGGTGGCCAGGACTCGGCGCCAGCCGCCGCGGGGCGCCTTGGATCGCGCCGCCGCGCCGCCGCCGCCGGAAGACCGCCGACGAGCAAACCCGTTGCCCGCCGGCGCATCGTTCGGGGCGCCGTCCGGGAGGCCGGCATGAGCTGGTCGAGCGGCCCGGCGATGCGCCTCATGCTCGGCCGCACGGCCGGCTTCATCGCTACCTTCTTCATCCCGGTGGTGCTCGTGCGCGTCCTCGACGTGGCGGAGTTCGGCACCTACAAGCAGCTGTTCCTGCTGTTCGCCACGATCTTCCCGCTGGCCCAGATCGGCATGGCCGAGAGCCTTTTCTACTTCCTGCCGTCGGCGGAGCGGCGCGGCCGGAGCTTCCTGGTCAACGCCACCCTCGGGCTGGCCGCCTCGGGGCTCGTCTGTCTGCTGTTGCTGACCGCCGGGCGCTCGCTGCTGGCCTCATGGATGAGCAACCCGCGGCTCGCCGAGTACGTGCCTCTGATCGGCGTCTATCTGCTTTTCATGCTGGTCTCGGCGGTGCTCGAGATCGCCCTCGTCTCCCGCGGCCGCTACGGCACGGCGGCGCTCACCTACGCCGGCTCGGACGTGGCACGGGCGGCGCTGATGCTGATGCCGGCGCTGCTGCTCGGCAGCCTACGCTGGCTCATCTACGGGGCGGTGGCGTTCGCGACCATGCGGGTGCTGGCGACCCTCGGCTACCTGGGTGCCGCCGCGCCGGGGCAGGAGGAGCTGCGGCCGAGCCGCCGGCTGATGAGGGCGCAGCTCGCCTACACGATGCCGTTCCAGCTCGCCGTGGTCTTCGAGATCCTGCAGGCGAACGTCCACCACTACGCGGTCTCTTACACCTTCGACGCCGCGACCTACGCGATCTACGCCGTCGGCTGCCTGCAGGTCCCGCTCGTCGATTTCATCGGCTCGTCGGTCTGCAACGTCCTGATGGTGAAGATGCGCGCCGCCGCGAAGGCCGGCGACCGGCCGGCGGTGTTGCGCCTTTGGCACGCGGCGACCGCCGAGCTGGCGCTAATCTTCCTCCCCCTCACCGCCTTCTTGATCATCGTCGCCGGTAATCTCGTCACCTTGCTGTTCACGGATTCGTACGCCGCCGCGGTGCCGGTCTTTATCGTCTGGTCGCTGTCGATCCTGCTGTCGATCCTGCAGACCGACGGCTTCCTGCGCGTCCACGCCGAGACCCGCTTCCTGGTGCTCATGAACGTCGCGCGGCTGATCGTCGTGCTCGCCTCGGTCGGCTGGCTGATGGCGCGGCTGGGACTGCCCGGAGCGGCGCTCGCCACGATTGCCGCTCTCGCCGTCGGCAAGGCGATGGCGCTCGTCCGCATGGGCCGGATCATGGAGGTCCCGGTGTCGCGCTTGCTGCCGTGGCGAACGCTTCTCGCGGTCGGCGGCGTCACCGCTGCCGCCGCGGCGCCGACGGCGCTGCTGGCATGGGGGTCGCAATGGTCGCGGCTGCCGCTGCTGATCGCCGCCGCCGTCGTTTTCTGGGGCTGCTTCGCAATCGGGGCCGCGTGGCTCGACCTGCTGCCGGCCGGCTTCCGGGAGATCTGCGGCGCCTGGCGGCGGCGGCTGCACCCCATGAATCTCCGCCGCGCCGCCCGCCGGGGAAACCGGGCCGCTTCCGCCTCGCCGGCGAGCTCGGCGGGCCCCTCCGGCGGCGCACCGGCGGCGGCCTCGGTCCCCCAGGGAGAGTAGAAGACCATGTGCGGAATCGTCGGCATCATGGACCTCGACGGCGGTCCGGTAGACCTCTCCGACGTGGCGCGGATGAACCGGGTCATCGGCCACCGCGGCCCCGACGACGTCGGCTACCACAGCGACGCGGGGATCGGCCTCGGCATGTCGCGGCTGAGCATCATCGACCTGGACACCGGCAACCAGCCGGTCGGCAACGAGGACGGCTCGCTGCAGGTGGTGCTCAACGGCGAGATCTACAACTACCGCGAGCTGCGCCGCAAGCTGCAGCAGAAGGGCCACCGCTTTGCCACCGCCGGCGACACCGAGACGATCGTCCATCTCTACGAGGAGACCGGCCTCGACTGCGTAGAGCACCTCGAGGGGATGTTCGCGTTCGCGCTTTGGGACGCGCCGCGCCAGCGGCTGCTGGTGGCCAGGGATCGCCTCGGCATCAAGCCCCTTTATTACGGGTGCTTCGACAGGCGGCTGGTGTTCGCCTCCGAGCTGAAGTCGATCCTGCAGCTTCCCGAGGTCGAGCGCCGCATCGATTGGGAGTCGCTCGACCACCTCATGACCTTCCTGGTGACCCCCCGTGACGCCAGCATCATCGCCGGCATCCACAAGCTCGAGCCCGCCCACATCCTGGTGGCGGCGCGCGGCGAGGTCCCCTGCCGGCACCGCTACTGGAAGGTGCGCTTCGCGCCCGACGACTCGTTGAGCGAAGCGGACGCCGCCGCGGCGCTGCGCGAGCAGCTCGAGCGGTCGGTGCGCAGCCACATGGTCGCCGACGTGCCGCTGGGGGCGTTCCTGAGCGGCGGGATCGACTCCAGCGCCGTGGTGGCGACGATGGCGCGGCTGAGCACGGAGCCGATCAAGACCTACTCGATCGGCTTCACAGACCGCCGCTTCAGCGAGCTCGAGGATGCCCGGCTGGTTGCCGACACATTCGGCACCGACCATCACGAGCTGGTGCTCGAGCCCGACGTCACCGAGATCATCGAGGAGCTCGCCTGGTTCCTCGACGAGCCCTTCGGCGACTCCTCGGCCATCCCCACCTACATGGTCGCCAAGCTCGCCGCCGGCGACGTCAAGGTGGCGCTCTCGGGCGACGGCGGCGACGAGCTGTTCGGCGGCTACGACCGCTACCTCGTGGAGCAGAAGGAACGGCGGCTGCGGCACCTGCCACCCCCCGTCCGCGACCTGTTCGGTGCCGTTTCGCGCCATCTGCCGGAGGGCGTCAGGGGGCGGAACTGGCTGCACCACATGTCGCTGTCCGGGAGCCGCCGCTACCTCGACGCCAGCAGCCTCTTCCGGCCGGCCGACCGGCACAAGCTCTACCGGCCGGAGGTCCGCGAGCTGCTCGGCGGCAGCGATCCGGAGGAAGCGGCCCTTACCGCGCTCCCCGAGAACGGCGGCCACTGGCTCTCGCGGCTGCAGAAGTTCGACATCGAGGGCTACTTGCCGCTCGACATCTTGACCAAGGTCGACCGCACCAGCATGGCCCATTCGCTCGAGGCCAGGGTGCCGTTGCTCGACCACAAGCTCGTCGAGCTCGCCGCCACGATCCCGCCGCGCATGCTGATCGGCCCGGCCGGCGGCAAGCAGATCTTCAAGCGGGCGATGCGCGGCATCCTCCCCGAGCGGATCATCGACAAGCCCAAGCAAGGGTTCGCGATCCCCCTCGGCCGCTGGTTCCGCGGCGACCTCGACTCGATGCTGCGCGATGTGCTGTTGTCGGACACCAGCCGCAGGCGGGGGATCTTCGACAGCGATCAGATCGAGCGGCTGATCCGCCGCCACGAGGCGCGGGGAAACCTCGACCTGCAGCTCTGGACGCTGCTTTCGACCGAGCTCTGGATGCGGACATTCCTCGACGCGTCCCCCGCTGCCGCCGGCGCGCCACCGGGATACCCGCCCTGCGGCGCCATCGCCCGACCGGCGCCCTCCCCTGGCCAGGAGGCCTTCCGATGAACGCTGCCCGCGCGACCACTGCGCTAGCCGAGCCGGCACCGGCCATCAGGGCGGCCGCGACCGCGACGCCGCGCCGGCCCCTGCGGGTCGTCTACTTCGTCTGCTCCTTCCTGGTCGGTGGAACCGAACGCCAGGCGGCGGTCTCCGCCGGCGCCCTCGACGGCTCGGGGTTCGACGTCCGCATGGCCTGCTTCGACAAAGGCGGGCCGCTGCGCCAGGCAATCGAGAGCTTGCCCTGCGAGCAGTTCGCACAGCACAGCCTCTACAGCCCGCGGACGCTGGTGGAGATGCTTCGCTTCGCCCGCTGGGTGCGACGCGAGCGCATCGACGTGGTCCACGCCACCGGCTTTTACCCCAATGTCTTCGCGGTCCCGGCGGCACGGCTCGCCGGGGTGCCGGCGGTGATCGCCTCGATCCGCGACCTCGGCGACATGTGGGGCCCCCGGCACCGCCGCCTGCAGAAGCTCGCCTGCCGCTTCGCCCACAAGGTGATTACCAACGCCGAAGCGGTCCGCCGCCGCCTGCTCGCCGAAGGCTACCCGGCGGAGAAGCTGGAGGTCATCTACAACGGGATCGCCTCTCCGCCGGCGGACAACGGCCGGGCCCTACTCCAGGAGGGCTTCGCGATCCCGCCGGACGCCCCGGTCATCGGCGTGGTCGCCCGGCTGACGCCGGTCAAGGGTGTCGAGTATCTGCTGGAGGCGGCCGCCAAGCTGGTGCCCCGGTTTCCGTCGCTGCGCGTCGTCCTGGTCGGCGGCACCCAGCACCGCGAGGATCCCGGCCCGACCTACAAGGAACGCCTCGAGGGGCGCGCCCGCGACCTGGGCATCGCCGACCGCGTCGTCTTCACCGGCTTTCATCCCGACGTGCCCAACCTGATCCGCGGAATGACGGTGTCGGTGCTGCCGTCGCTGAGCGAGGGGCTCTCCAACGTGCTCCTCGAGTCGATGGCTCTCGGCGTGCCGGTGATCGCCACCCGCGTCGGCGGCAACCCCGAGATCGTCGAAGACGGCGTTACCGGGCTGCTGGTGCCGCGACGCGACGTCACCGCCCTCGCCGCCGCGATCGGCGAGCTCCTCGGCCACCCGGAGAGGGCGCTGAAGATGGGCGAGATGGGCAGAAAGCGGGTCAGCGAGCGCTTCTCGGTGGAGACGATGCTGGCGCGTACCGCGGACCTGTACCGCGAGCTGGCCAACCCGGACGGGAAGGGGGAGGAAGAGAGGATCATGTGTTGATGGCAGTACTCGAGGGGAACGCCCCGCCCAAAGCGGACGCTGTGGCCAAGGCATGGCAAATCACGCGCACCCAGGGGCTCGCGGCACTCGGTCGGCGGGCGGCGAAGCATCTCGTGTCGCCGCTGCTGGAAGCCGGCGGTATCGAGCTGTTCGTCCGCGACCTTCGCGAGCCGCTGCCGAGCCCCAGGGAGACCAAGGGCATCTGGCTGGAAATCGCCGGGCCGTCGATGATCCCCGAGCTGCTCGCCTGCCGCGACACGGCGCACTCGCGCCAAGAGCTGGAGGATCGGTTCGCCCGCGGGGACCTGTGCTTCATCGCTACCGACGACGCCGGCAAGGTGGCCCACTTCCGCTGGGCGACCAAGGGACGAGTGCAGGTCTCGGAGCTCGGCCGCGATCTCGTGCTGCCGGCCACCGCCGCCTATTTCTACGATGGTTTCACCCGCGCCGACATGCGCCGCCGCGGCATCGACGGCATCGTGCGCTGCTTCATCTTCGCGACGCTCGAGAAGGAAGGCTACGACCATGCCTACTCCCACGTCCGGCGCGACAACGCCGCCGGCCTGCGCGCCGCCGCCCGTTGGCAACGGCCCTGTGCGAAGCTCCGCTACCTGCGACCGTCGGGGCTGGCGCCGCTGGTCTTCGGCGGCAGCAGCCTGCCGCCACAGCTCAACCTTTGCCTCCCCGGGAGCGAGCCCTGCACCGACCGCGCCGCCGCCTGGCGGCGGTGGTTCGAGGGGTGGGCCGATCAACCGCTGGCGAGGCGCTCGACGGGCTACTCGGAGCTGCCCGAGGCGTACTTCGTCGCCATGGCCGACTTCATCGCCTCGACCCTCGGCCTCTCGCCGGAGGCCGGCCGCGTCCTCGACGTCGGCTGCGACAGCGCCATGGTCACCCGCCACCTGGCGCCGCGGTGCGACCGCCTCGTCGGCGTCGACTACGTACCCAATCTGCTCGCCGCGCGGGCAGAGCGCAACATCCCCACCGGCTCCGGCGATGAAGCGAGCTTCGCCGCCGCGGACGGTTGCCGGCTGCCGTTCGCGGACGACAGCTTCGGCCGCGTCTATTGCGCGGGTGTCGTGCATACCTTGCCGAGCCACGAACATGGCCTGGGGATGATTCGCGAGATGATGCGAGTTTGCGCCCCGGGCGGGCGGGTGTTGGTGGCCAGCATTCCGGCGACCGGCAAGCGCCTGCAGGCCCGCAGGGAGGCGTGGCGGCTGGCCGGCACCGCAGGTCGCCTGCAGCTGATCGCTTCTTTGGCCCTGCCGGCGGGCGTCAAGCGCTTCCTGCGCCGGCGGCTCGACGTCGCCGACGGCTACGGCCTGGTGGCGCTCGAGTACGACCTCAACGACCTCGCCGCCAAGCTTTCCGAGAACGG
>DASWHK010000247.1:0-14885 GCA_036398215.1 Acidobacteriota bacterium
GCCCTGGATCTGTGCGGCCAGATCGCCGAAGCGCTGGAGGCGGCGCACGACGCCGGCATCATCCACCGCGACCTCAAGCCCGCCAACGTCATCGTCACCGCCGCCGGGCGCGCCAAGGTCCTGGACTTCGGCATCGCCAAGGCGCTGGAGCTCGGCAACGCCGGGGCGTTCGCCGCCGGCGGCGACCATGCGACAACGGCGCGCCCCACCGCCCTGACCGGCACCGGCATGATCCTCGGCACGGCCCCCTATATCAGCCCCGAGCAGGTCCGCGGCCAGCCGGTGGACGCCCGCACCGACATCTGGGCGTTCGGCTGCATCCTCTACGAATGCCTGAGCGGCAGGCGGGCCTTCGAGCGCGAGACCGTCGCCGACACCCTCGCCGCCATCGTCGAGCGCGATCCCGACTGGTCGGCGTTGCCCGGAGGTATCCCCCGCGCGGTCCAGCGGCTGCTGGAGCGTTGCCTGCAGAGGGACCTCAGGCGTCGACTCCGGCATGTTGGCGATGCCAGAATCGAGATCGAGGAGGCGCTGGCCGAACCAGCCAAGGTCGCGCTGGCTGACCGTACCGACGCGATGCTCGCAGGGGCGTCCCTGACGGCCCGGCTCGTGCCGTCTCCGAGCTGGAGGCGGATGGCGCCGTGGATGGTGGCTGCCGTCGCCGTTCTTGCGGCCGCCCTCACGTTGCTGAGCCTCGGATCGCGGCCGGGGCCGGCGCCGCTGCGGTCGGTGATGCGGTCGAGCATCGTCCTGCCCGCGGAGGCACCGCTGGCGCCGCCGGGCTCGTTCTTCCTTGCCGTCGGTCGCCCATCCCTGGCGCTATCGCCAGACGGCTCCACGCTCGTCTACGTGGCGCTGGTCGGCGACACGCGACAGCTCTACCGCCGCGACATGGAAAGCGGCGACACCCGGGCGATGCCGGGAACCAAAGACGCCCAGGGGCCGTTCTTCTCGCCCGACAGCCAATGGGTGGGTTTCTTCGCCGAGGGCAAGCTGAAGAAGGTCGCCCTCGCCGGTGGCGTGCCGCAGCCGCTGGCCGATGCGGTATGGGGACAGGGTGCAGACTGGGGAACGGACGGGTGGATCTACTTCTCGCCGAACGAAACCGCCGGAGTATTTCGCGTACCGGCGGCGAGTGGAGAGGTGGAGCCGGTCATGGTCGGAGGGACGCGTTCCTGGCCCGCCTTGATGCCCGGAAACGAGCACCTACTGTTTACCTTCGTTTATCCAGCGCTCTCCATTGCTCGCGGCAAGCTTGGTGGCTCCGAGTCTTCCGAAATCCTGGTTGATTTCGGATCGAGCGGCAGGTACGCGCCGACCGGCCATCTCGTGTACGGGCGCGGCGGCCGGCTGCTCGCCGCGCCCTTCGATGCCGGGACGATGAGCCTCACCGGCGATCCGGCTGTGATCCTCGACGACGTTCGTACGGAAGCGACCGGTGCCCTCCAAGCAACTTGGTCGACGGATGGCACGCTGATCTATGCGCCGGGCTCGGACGGCTCCGTCGGCCGGTTGGTCTGGATCGACCGCGAGGGGAAAAGCCGCACCGCCTTGGATCTCCCTGAGGCGGTCTACGGCGATTTCAAGTTGTCTCCGGACGGATCGACGCTCGCCTACACGCTGCGCGAAGGAAACCGGTCGCGCGTCTGGCTGTACGAGCTCGATCGGGGCGCCCCCCGGCCTCTCACCCGAGGACCGATCGACATGAAGCCGGCCTGGACTCTCGAAGGCGACGCACTGTTCTTCCGTTCCACCGGCACGGAAGGCGACGGCATCTATCGTATCGGCGTCGCCGATGCGACCGAGCCCCCCGTGGAAGTATCCGGGCCTCGATCGGGGCGAAGCCTGAGCATCGTCGTGACCGCCGAGGGTCTGCTCTACGACGAAGGCGGCGACATCCTTTTCGCGCCCGTTGCGGACGGGCGCGTCTCGGGGCACATCGATGAGGGCCGCCCGATCCTCGCAGCGGCCGCCCTAGAGATCTTCCCCGCGGTATCGCCGGGCGGCCGGTGGCTCGCCTACACGTCCGACGAGACCGGCCACTGGGAGATCTACGTCGCCAGCTTCCCCGACACGACGACCAAGCGGCGTGTCTCCCTTGCCGGCGGCGAGGAGCCACGATGGAGCCCCGACGGGCGCGAGATCATCTACCGGTACGGCCCCCGTTGGTACTCGGTCAGCTTCTCCGATGAACCCGGGCTGACGCTCGGCGGCGAGCCGACCCTGCTGTTCGAAGGCCCTTACATCAACGTTCGGGGTTACTCGTGGGACATCTCGCCCGACGGAAAGCGCTTCCTGGTGGTCGAGAACCCCGACCAGGGGCGGGCCCTTACCGAGCTTACGGTGATCCACAACTTCTTCGACGAGATCCAGCGGCGGGCGCCGTCCCGAAGGTAGGCTTCCGGAGGACTGTGAGGGTCCGCCGTGCGCCTCGTGGTCGCTGATGTAGAACAAGCCCTTCCCAACGTCGATCACTTGCTGTCGACGCTCTCCAGCAGCTCCTTGATGAGATCTCGGACGTGAGGCGCGAGATCGGTCCGCAGGGCGGCAGCGTTGTCGATATCGGAGAGCGTCACGCTTCTCCGGAAGACGCGCGTGTCGGTCGTGAGAAAGCGTTCGGTCCTCCGCTGGGTCAGCTCGAGCGTGGCTTTGAGCCTGCGGGGCACCCGCGGGGTCAGATCGTCCACCCTGACCAGAAGCCGATAGCCCGCCAACCGCGCGTCGGTGACAACTCCGATCGCCACGGATTGCAAGAGCGCACTTCGGAGGCCACGCGCCAAGATACTTGAGGCATTTTCGAGCATCAGGTCGGGAACGGGCTCCGTGTCGACAAACACCATCGGCGCTGCCAGCCGCGCGCTCATGTCGTCGGGCGGGAGCGAGTACCGAAGGAGTACCTCGAACAATCCCGAGGCGTCGCCGCCCGCCTGCTGGTTTCGAATCGCATGTTCCCAGGCGGCCTCGATATCGCCCGCGTGGAACGCCGCCATCGAGACCAGGGCATGAACGCGTGCGACGCCGGCCTCGAGGTCCAGCACCTGCAGCGCGGCTTCGTGCGCGTCGCCGAATCGTTCGAGCATTCCCAGCGCGATCGCGCGATAGAAATGGGCCTCCGGATAGTAAGGATCGGCGGCGGCCGCGGCGGTGAACTGCGCTAGCGCAAGCGCGGCATCGAACTGCTGAGCTTGAAGTAGTAACTCCCCTTCATGGATGGTCCTCCAGCTCAGCTTCATGGGTCATGGGGGCGAGATCGTCCTCGAGTATGCCGCATGGTGTGCTCGGCAGGCCCGGAGCCGCTTCGTTTCTTTCACCAGCGCGCTGGAGCATCTCCGGACCCCTCAGAATCGCGGCATGAAGTGCCGTCCCACCGTGGAACTCTGCTTCCTCGATGAAGTCACGGAGGCGGGGGTCGTCGGCGCTGCCCCAAATCCCGCGGCCAACTTCGCTGCGGAACGGCAGCACAACCACACAGTCGCGCGACGACAGGGCGTCCAAAAAAGCAACGGCGTCGTCCTTCGGCGAGTCGGCGAAGTTGCTGATGCTGTTATCGCGGAGAGCGGTGTCGATCACGGCCAGGATCTCTTGCTACCAGAGCGTGGGGACGGCGCCGCTCCTCTGGATGGCGCGGTCCGAGGTGATCAGCGTCAGGTCGTGCACGCGCGCTGTCGCCGCGACGAGGCAGTCCGCCGGGTCGCGCGGGAAGGCGTCGCCCAGTTGCTCCGACTCGATCGCCACGTCGACGCAGAGCGAAAGCACCTCGATGTGTTGCGATGTCGCGGCGGTGCGTAGCCAAAGGGGCCACGGGCCGAAAGCCTCGTCCACGACCACGCGTCCGCGGGCAAGGTGCCACGCTGCTTCCTTCAGCGAGATCGCGGCGATCCCGACGCGCTCGGGCGCGGTCACCGATGTCAACGCCGCGCGGGCCCGTCGACTGAGACGAGGATGGTCGAGCACCGACCAGAGCCACACCTGGGTATCGAGGAGGTACCTCACGTGGCGTCGCGGAACCACGCCTCGGCGGGCGCGATCGGGGCTTCGATGTCGGCGCGGATCTCCGCCGTTCCGGCCAGACAGCCGAGCAACGCCCCGCCGCGCTCATTGCCGGCCGTGAGCGGCACGAGCTTCGCCACCTCCCGGTTGCGGTTGAGGATGATGATCGTCTCGCCGCCGGCGGCGCGGCGAACGAACTCGCTCGCCCGGTCACGAAACTGGCCAATCTTGACGCGTCGCATGAGCATATTTTGGCCAAGTTACTTCGCCATGTCAAGACCGACGGGTCCAGGCGGATGCCGACCCGTTTGTGGCCGTACCTCAGGGGGCGGCAGCCAACCGACCGTGTTGCGCCACGGTCATCGCTGGCATCAGCCTTTCGGCAGCAATCGTATCGGAAGGCTGAAGGTGCGGGTCTCGCCGGCCGGCTCATCCGCAAGCTCCAGCTCGAGGACGTACTCGCCGGGTGCGAGGTCCGCGGGCAGCGGCAGCGCCCCCTCGTGGAGCGCGCCGCGACGCGCCAGCGTAATCCGCTGCAGCTCGAAGGGCTCGGCGGCGGCTGGATCCGCGAGTGGATCGATCAAGACACCCGATAGAATCGGGTCTTGTCCCCCAAGCACCTGTATCAACACGCCTAGCTCTTCGCCCGCCAACGCCTGGCCGGCGGGGATCGGCATCAGCTCTCCGGCCTCTGAGGGGACCACGAGCACGGGGTCGCTCGGTCGCCAGGTGGCCGGCGGTTGCTCCGGCATCTCGAGCTCTTGCCGAGCGAGACCCAGACGCTCGCTTACCGGTTCGGCGGCAAGGAAGCGCAGCTCGTACGTTCCCGGCCCCACCTCCAGCACGTAGCGCCGGCGCAGCAGGCCACCGGGCGCCGCCTCGTCGGCCTCGAACACGTCCGAGAGCTCCGCCACGCTCTGATCGAGCCCGTCGAAGAGCTCGCCGCGCATATGAACAGAGACGCCGCCCTCGGGGCCGCGGGCCAGTGTCGATCCGTCGAGACCGGTGAGCACGAGGAGTCGTCGCGTTCCGTCCTCCGCGAAGGTAATCACGGTCTCGACGACCAGCGGGAGGTAGGCGCCGCCGCCGCCGAGCTGGCGGAAGGCAGGAGTCAGTCGCCCGGGATCGCCGCCATGGTCGAGGTAGCCGCCGCGCGCCCGCACCGTGAGGCCGGGCCGCGCGACCTCGACGTCGATCGTGTGGTAGCGGCCGTCGCCGCGAAGCTCCGGTGGCTCGTAGGTGAGCAGATAGTAACGGCTGGTTTCGTTCTGGATAGCTGCCAGCGGCCCGTCGAGGCTGAACCAGTTGCTGAAGAGCTGGCCACCGGTCGCGTCGGGTGCGGCCTGCAGACGTTCGCGCGCCTCGCGCACAAATGCCCGCGTTTCAAACATGGCCAAAAGCGCTCCTGAAAACCAGAGTCCCCAATCCGCCCCGGCTTCGATCCTTTGCACGTTTGTCGCCGCATCGAACATGGGATGCGACAACGAGCGCCTCAAGCGCGTCGGGTTGCGCGCGATGACCCCGGTGCCGGGATCGAGCACGTAGATGCTGACGTTGGCGGTGTTGGCCGCTTGCGTCAGTGTCGGGCTCACGACGCCCCTCAACGAGGTCACCCAGACAAGGGCCGTACGGCCCGGGCGCCCGCCCAGCCCCTCGGCGAAGCGAGTCAGCGGCTCGAAAGACGCCGCGTCCGTGGGTGTTTCATCGAGCAGCCGCCGATAATAGTCGTCGTCGGTACGCAGCTCCTCCTGGCGGGCGTCGAACCAACTCCTGCCGAAAAGGGCCTCGCGCAGCATCTGCGGGTCCTCGAGCCGCTCTGCGGCGAGCCGCAGTTGCCCCACGTCGCGGGTCAGGGGCGAGAGCTCGCGAAGGCGTCGCTCTTGATCGAGCAAGTAGACCGCCCAGGGCAAAGTTGGTGGATCAGCCCGCTCGAGCCAGCTATCCCAGTAGGAGGCGAAGCGGGCTTTCATGCGCCAGTCGAGCCCGCCGGAGTCGATGAGGAAGTAGACCGCGCCGTAGCTTCGGAGGTCAGCCTCCGCGCTCTCGGCCGCCGCCGCAGCTACCTCGGGGGTGACCGCGGTCTCCTCTACCGCGGCACCGCGGGCGGGCGCCGGCGGGCGCGCACCGCGAGCTGGCGGCGCACCCCGCCCCGCTTCGGCTGGTCGCGGTTGCGCATCGATCCCCGGCAACGCTTCGGGTCGGTTTGTCGGCTCTGGTTCCCTCAGCTCGACGATGCGGCCCTGCACCAGGTCGATGAGCTGTATGCGAAGGACGCGCCGTGGCTCTCCATCCTCGAGCACGATGAAATCGTCGGCCGTCAGGTCGTCGACGAAACGGCCCTCTTCGTCGGTGACGATGACGTCGACGCGCACCCTTTGGACGGTGGCCTCGAAGACGGGTGGGCGTTGTTGCTGCTGTGGTGGCGGAGAAGTCGCCGCGTGCTCGCGCGGAGCCGCCTGCCCGAAGCCGGCGGCTCCCGCCGTCGCGAGGCCGACGATGATCGCCGTCGTCGAGAGTGCGCTTCGCATCCGGTCCTCCGCTGCGCGCGAGTCCGCCTCCATGCCCGGAGCCACGCGCTCCCGCGCATGTTATCGCGGGGCGCCGTGTCGATCACGGTCAGGCCGTCGTCGAGGCCGATGTCCGATCACGTGCGGTTCTGGGCCCGCAGTCCGATCAAGTGTGGTTCCGGGCCTGCAGTCGCTCCCTGGCGGTACGATGCCGATTCGCCGCTTCCAGCGACCGAAACTTGCGGACGCCGGGCTCGAGCCGCCACGGGCAAGGCGCGTGCTGGCGGCGCCGCTCAGCCGCCGGGTACCCTTGCCCATGAGGGGCCGGTCGTTGGCTACCTCTCCGACGCGGAAACGAATGATGAGGAAGCCTTGAACCGCCGTACATTTCTCGCGGCGCTCGGCGCCGCTGCCGCCGGCGCAGCTCCCGGCGCCACCCGTGGCGCCGCGGCCGCCGCGCTCGGCGCCGCCGGCCCGCAGCAGGCGAGCCAACCGGGTCGGCCGCGCGCCCACGAGTTCGTCTTCGCGCGGCTGCGCTACGCGTCGGGCGACTGGGACTACAACCCCAAGGTGGCGGCCAACGTGCTGGACGCCGTCGTGCAGTACACCAACATCCCCGTCTACCCGGAGGAGGTTGTGATCACGGCCGACTCCGACGAGCTGCTCGCCTTCCCGTTCCTGTTCATGACCGGGCACAAACTGGTGCGCTTCTCCGACGCCGAGCGCGCCAACCTGGTGCGCTTCGTCGACGCCGGCGGCCTGCTGTTCTCCGATGACTGCAACCACGATGTCGACGGGCTGTACGCGCGCTCGTTCGAGGAGGAGATGCGGCGCACGTTCGACGCGCCGGGCCCGGCCGACGAGCTGATGCCGAAGCTACCGAACGACCACCCGCTGTACCGCTCCTTCTTCCATTACCCGGACGGGCCGCCGCAGACCGCCCACGAGCTCAACGGCTGGGGCGACGACATGGTCCACGAGTACCTGCGCGGCATCGAGCACCGCGGCCGGCTCGGCGTGCTGTACTCGAACAAGGACTACGGCTGCGAGTGGGACTACGAGTGGCGCAACAAGCGCTTCCGCCGCGAGGACAACACCAAGTTCGCGGTCAACATCGTCGTCTACGCGATGACGTAGGAAGCCAGGCATCTCACGGACGCCAGTAGGGCGTGCAGTGGCGGACCTCGAATTGTGATACCGTATGCGGTATCGTCATGGAGAGAGAGATTGTTGTCGACACGAACGTCTTTGTTGCCGCGGCGCGGTCAAACCGCGGCGCAGCGTTCAAGCTTGTTTCGATGATCGGGAAGGGGGCGTTCGCTATCCACGTGTCTGTGCCGCTGGTGCTCGAATACGAGCAGGCGTTGATGGAACATCGCGCCGATTCGGGGTTCGCCGTACAGGACATCGATGACCTGCTCGACTACGTCTGCGCCGTTGCCAAGCCACATCGAGTCTTCTTCCTGTGGCGACCGGAGCTTTCCGACCCCAAAGACGACATGGTTCTCGAAGTAGCTGTGGTCGGCGACTGCGACACCATCGTCACCTACAACCAACGTGATTTCGCCGGCGCCGCTGCTTTTGATATCCGCGTGTCGACGCCTGGTGAATTCCTCGCTGATATCGGAGCACTGTGATGAGCACGCTGAGCCTGCGATTGCCGGAATCCCTGCACAAGAAGTTGAAAGAGCTGGCCCAGCGCGAAGGCGTTTCGATCAACCAGCTCATCAGCACGGCGGTGGCTGAGAAGGTGTCGGCGTTGATGACGTTGGATTATCTCGAGGCTCGCGCTGCGCGAGGCAGCCGCGAGAAGTTCGACGCCGTCCTGGCAAAGGTTGCCGACGTCGAGCCCCCCGACTACGACGCACTTCCAAAGGGGAAGTAAGCGAGTGGCGCAACAAACTCGCGGAGACTACCCCGCAGCGGGCGCGACGTGGCGCCTCTCCTATCCGTACGCCCCGCCGACCATGATGTTGCGGATGCGCAGCCACGGGGAGCCGTGCGAGATCGAGTTGGTCTGCGTCGGCTGGCCCTTGGCGTCGCCGCCGGTGCCGTACATCCGCCAGTGCTCGGGGCCCGAGACCGCGTCGAGGTTGGCCCAGAAGTCGGTGGTGATGGCGTTGTAGGTGACGTCGGTCACCGGCCCGGTCACCCGGCCGTCCTTGATCTCCCAGAAGGCGTTGCCGCCGAACTGGCCGTTGTAGCGCTGCTGGTCGATCGAGTAGCTGCCGCGGCCGTCGATCATCACGCCGTCGCGAACGTCGGCGATCATCTCTTCCGGCGTCGGCGATCCCGGCGGGCCCGCATCGACGTGCACGTTGGGCATGCGCAGGAACGGGTAGTCGCGCCACGACACCGCGCCGGTGCAGCCGAGGCTCTCCTCGTCGCCCATGAAGTGCGCGGTCTCGCGGTTGGTCTGCAGGCCGACGAGGATGCCGTCGCGGACGATCGGAAACTCGGTCGTCTTGACGCCGTCGTCGTCCCAGCCGGTGGTGCCCATGCCGAAGCGGCGGTTGCGGTCGGCGGTGACGTTGAAGTGCTCGGAACCGTACTTGAGGCTGCCGACGTCCTCCAGGCGGATGAAGCTGGTGCCGGCGTAGTTGGCCTCGTAGCCCATCACCCGGTCGAGCTCGGTCGGGTGGCCGATGATCTCGTGGATCGTCAGCATGGCATGCCCGGGCGTCAGGATCAGGTCCTTGATTCCCGGCGTGATCGGCGGCGCGGTGCACTTCTCCACCGCCTCGGTGGCGACCCGCTCGGCCGCCTCGGCGAGGTCGGAGCTGTCGACCAGCTCCCAGCCGCCGGTGCCCGGAGGCGCCGGATAGTTGCGGCTTCCGGTGCGCTCGCCGACGCGCGCCGAAACGCTCAGCGACGGCGAGGTCGTGAACACCTCCTGCTCGATGAAGGAGCCCTCGCTGGAGGCAAAGTAGCGCCAATCGTACGAGGTGTTGGCCGAGACGTTGACCGCGGTGACGCCCTCGATGCGGCTGGCTGCCTCGACGATCCCCTCCGCCCAGGCGTCCTTCTCGCTCTGCGGCACCTGGCGGGGGTCGCGATCCATCGGCGTCACGTAGTGCTCGATGTAGGCCGGCACCGGGGCGAGGCGCACGTCGAAGCGCTTGGCGATGGCGCTCGCCTTGGCGATGTCGGTGGCGAGCTGGGTGATGCGGCGGATCTCGTCCTCGGTGACGATCGGGCTCGAAGCGAAGCCCCACACGCCGCTGTGGATGACCCGCACGCCGAACCCTCCGGCGCGACGGTCGGCGTCGCTCTCGGGAATGCCGCCGCCACCGCGGCCGCCGCCGCGCCCACCGCCGCCGAACCCGCCGCCGCCCCGGCCGCCGCCACGGCCGCCTCCGCTGCCGGCATCGTCGGCCCTGAAGTTGGCGGAGGCGCCGGGCACGTTGGCGCGCATCGTGAAGCGGATGTCGCAGTACGAGCAGCCCAGCAGACGCGCCTGGGCGAGCGCCACCTCGGACATGCCGCGGAACTTGGAATCGAGCACCTGGCCGGGCGGGGTCTGGCCGAGCAGCTCGGAAACCATGTCGCCGCCGACGTACACCAGGGCGCCGGAGGCGCCGATGGTCTTGAGAAAATCGCGACGTGACGGACTCATTGGACACTCCCTCTTGGCTGCGGCCTCCTGGAGCCGCCCGTGGGGAAACGGTGATGGGTCTGGCGCGGTCTGTGCATGGCTTCGGCCCTCAGACCGCTGGTGATACCGAGGTCATGTAGAAGTCTTCGATCCGCACCGGCGGGATCAGGCCCGTGTTGCCCCCGTCGTAGGACTCGCCCATGTGCATCGGCCCGGCGCGTCCGACGGCGGTCAGGTTGTTGTAGCCGACCAGCGGCGACATGTTCCAGCGAAAGTTCTGCACCGGCCCGACGATCTCGCCGTTCTCGATCAGGAACAGCCCGTCGCGCGTCATGCCGGTGTTGAGCAGCGTCTCCTGGTCGACGCCGCGGATGTACCAGAAGAACGTCACCAGCAGGCCGCGTTGGGTGGTGGCGATGATGTCTTCGATCGACTGCTCGCCGCCCTCCATCACCAGGCTCATGTTGACGTTGGCCGGCGTCGGCTCGGCGCCGCGCTCGCGCGCCAGGGCGTCGTCGATGTCGAGGTTGCGCAGCACGCCGTCCTCCACCCAGGTGACCGGCGCCGCCGGCGTCAGGTCGTTGAGGATCGGCGTCTGCCGGAGGATCGGGTTGCCGATGTCGCTGCGCAGGGTGAACAGGTCGGAGAAGACCTTCTCGCCGATCTTCGTGCTGCCCTCCTCTTCGCCGCTCAGGAAGCTGTTGCCCTCCTCGACGTTGCGGGCGTTGAAGATGTTGGTCATCAACGACAGGAACCTGGCGTTGGCGCGCGGCTCGAGGATGACGGTATAGCGGCCGGGCTCGATGGCGCGCGGGTTGACGCTCATCAGCGCCTTGTTGGCGGCGGTGCGGGTCAGCGCCGCGGCGTCGATGTCGTTGACGTCCTTGATGCCGGTGATCCCCGCCCATCCGGACCCGGCGCCGTCGGGCGTCCGGCAGGTGAGGACGAAGCCGGTCTCGGCGAAGGAGTAGAACGCGAACAGCCCGTTGGTGTTGGCCGTGCAGGTCGTGCGGTAGTTCTTCGGGATGTAGCCGGAGCCGACGACCCCCATCTCGTCGGAGATGTCGAGGCTCTCCTTGACCATCAGCGCCCGTTCACCGGGCCCGAAGCTGACGCCGCTGGGGAGCACCGCGTCGACCTCGATGTAGCTCTGCGGTCCGAGCCATTCAGGAGGCTCGCCGCCGCCGCGGCCGGCACCACCACCACCGACGTCGCCGCCGCCGCCACCACCACCAGCACCACCAGCGCCACCACCGACGTCGCCGCCGCCCCTGCCGCCACGAGCACCGGCCCGACCGCCACCCCCGCGGCCGCCGGCTTCGCCTCCGCCGCCACGTCCGCCGGCTTCCTCTCCGGCGCCCTCCTCACCTCTTTCGCCGCGCGCCTCTGCTATCGCCTCGTCGATGGCGCCCTGCAGCCCGGCATCGCCGAAATCCATGGTCGAGGCCGAGCCCTGCCGCCCGCCGACCCGGACGGTGATCGTCACCTCGCGGTCGTATCGCACCAGGTTGGTTGTGATCGACGAGTTCGCCCAGCGGGTGCCCGACTGCTCGCCGGCGTCGACCTCCACCTGCACCGCATCGGCGCCGGTCACCATGTTGAAGATGCGATCGGTAAGGGCCCTGACCTGCTCACGTGTGTACATGGATACGGCGCTCGCTCGGACGTTTGGGGAAGGAACGACGGATCGCCGCATGGGGAGGGACGACCGATCGCCGAAGCCTACCAGGGTGAGTTGGGCCCTTCCACCATCGCCGAGGACGTCGAGGCACTGATCGCTTTGGCGATGACGCTGAGCGGAAGAACGAGCTTCAGGGGACAGTCGAGCAGCGGCAAGGCGCCGAAGCGCGCGTACCAGCGCGCCGCGCTCTCATCTTTCGCGTCAATGGCCAGCGCGAGCCCGAGCTAAGGGACGCCGCAATCGAACGCGCCACGGTCATGATCGCGGGCAATCGCCTCCTCGCGCCATTCCACAGGGGCTCACAGCGCCGACGCGGTCACCGGTGAGGACTGGAGCGACGGCATCAACCGCGACCCGCAGGAATCCATGCATGCTGTCGCCGTCGAGCCCTTGTCCTCGTCGCTCTCGGCGACCGGCGCTCCGTCGCGAAGCAGGGACGTCAGCGTGTCGGTTCGGGCGTCGTAGGTGATCTTCATGAGCTGTAATGAGCTGTCGCTCCAGTACTTGTCCACCTTGCTCGTACGGTAGGCCGTGACCACCTGGAGCTTCCAGCTACTCGCCGCGGCCCCATATGCACGCATCGAGGATCGACAACGCTTCGTCCAGCACGGCCCGCGGTGCCCGGTCGATGCGCTTCGCCTTGCGCGCGTTGAAGTCGAGCGACTTGATCTGCTCGACCATGACGTAGCCGGTGACCTTGCCCCCTTCCGGGATGGTCACGTGAAACGGATAATCGCGCCGCGTGTTGGTGATCGGGCACGCCATGCAAAGCCCTGTGTGCTTGTTGAACAGGTCGTTCGAGACGACCAGGGCAGGGCGCCTTCCGCGTTGCTCGTGTCCGGATTGGGGATCGAGGGTCACGGCGATGAAGTCGCCTTTGCGCGGCGCGTAGCGAGCCATCTACCAGACCTCGCGGCCCGCCGGCGGTCCCCAGTCGAGCTCCTCCGGCTCGTAGCCGTCGCCGATCTCCCGCACCATCGCTCGCAGGTCATGCCCACCGCGTACGCGGCGCACGGGGCTCACCACCAGCATGCCTTCCCGCACGGTGATATCGACAGCGTCGCCCAGCTCGATGTCCGCATCGGCGAGCAACTGCTTGCTGAGCCGCACGCCCTGGCTGTTACCCCACTTCTGCACCTTCGTGATCACGGGCCTTCCTCGTCGATGACGCGTCGGACAGGTTCCCCCTTCCGGTGCGGGGAAGGAAGATTGTATATCCGAAGTATAGCCCATGGATCGTTTGCCCGAATTGCCGAACTAGCGGGCCCCGCGCCGGCGGCGCAGCCACCATTCCGCGCCCAGGCAGAGTGCGAACGGCACGATCCACCAGGCGCTGCGCATCGGGCGGACGCTGACGGTGATCGAGTCGGGGAGCAGGGCCGTTTCGAGGGCGACGATCAGATCGTCGAGGCGCGCCGCCGGAATCACCTCGCCACCGTGCGCGGAGGCCCAGGCATCGAGCAGCTCCGGGCTGCTCTTCGCCGCGGCGGCCGCGTCACCGGCGACGAGCAGGTCGGCCTCGCCGTAGAGCCGTGCCTCTTCCCGCGCCAGAGCTCCGGCCCCGCGCGCCGGATCCCCGGCCTCGCTCACCCGGACCACGGCCTCGCCTGCCGGGTCCCCGGTCGCCGAAGCGCGCTGTTCGCCGGCCTCGACCACCCATCGATAGAAGCCGGGCTCGTCCGGGAGCCGGAGCCGGCCGTGAAAGCGGCCGGGGGCGGCCGGCCAGAGCCTTACGGCAGCGGGCGCCGCGCCTCCCTCGAGCCGGGCGCTCACGCGTGCCTCGGCATCGGTGCCGGCGCTGAGGGCGATGTCGCGCAGCGTCACCTCGAGGAGCACGGTTTCGCCGGGGCGACCGACGCGGGGCTCGGCGTGCAGCTCGATCGCCGCCGGTGCGGCCGCCGCGGCATTGGCGACGACGCGGCGCCAGAACTCGTCGAACCGGGACGAGCCGGCGCCCCGGAAGCGCCAGGCGTCGAGGGCGCCGCTGACCACCAGGCGCCCGGCGCCGACCGGGAGCTGCCAGACCACCGGATCGATGCCTGACGTCGCTTCGATTCCCGCCAGCACCAACGCCCCGGAGGGCAGCGGGTCCACCACCGCCAGCTCCGATGCTTGCAGCCAGTCCTCCGCTTGCTGCCAGTCCTCGGTCCGCTGCCGGTCCGCTTGCTGCCGGTCCTCGGCCCGCTGCCGTTCCGCTTGCCGCCAGTCCTCGGCCCGCGCCCCGTCCGCTCGCGGCCACTGTTCCCCGCCGCCGCCGATCAGGGTCGCCGGCGCCGGGCTCAAGCGCTCCTCCCATCCCCGGGTCCCGGCGAGGTCGGCGACGGCCCCCGGGGCGCCGTCGATCAGCGCCACCACGGAGCCGCCGCGGCGGCGCATGAACGCGGCCAGCGCGTCGGTGTCGGCGGCGCCGAGGGCGTCCGGGGCGCCGGCGATCACGACGTCGATCCCACCCAGCGCCTCCAGATCGCCGAGGCCCGGCGGGGAGCCCGACGTCACCAGCGACCGGGGCGACGTGTCGACGCGCGCCGACAGCTCGAAGCGGGGATCGCGCTCCAGCGCCCGGCGCACGAACGTCGACGACCACGAGGGCCGCGGGTCGTAGACCAGCACTCGCCAGGGGTCCTGCTGGACGGTCACGAGCGAGTCGGCCCAGGCGCCGCCGGCGACGACGCGGAGATGGTGAGGGCCGGGCGTGGCGGGGATGAACGTGAGGGTCGCGGCGAGCACCTCGGCGGATCGTGGCGGTGACCCTGCGGGCCCTTGCCGCTCGCTTCGTCCCTGGGAGCCCGAGGGCCCTTGCCGCTCGCTTCGTCCCTGGGAGCCCGAGGTCCCCTGCGGCTCGCTTCGTCCCTCGGAGCCCGAGGGCCCCGCGTTGGCGTCGGAACCCGGGCTCGAGATCGTCTGCCGGTCGGCAACCAGGCCGTCGACGTGCAGCTCGACGACGATCTCGGCGCCGGGCTCCAGGCCGGCGCCGGGACGCAGCACGACGCCGACCGGGACCCGGGCGTTCAGCGGCGCCCGCGCCGGCGCCCGGACCTCGACGATGGCGATCTGCTCGCCGCTGGCGTCGCCGGTAACCACGAAGCCCGGCAGCCCGGCGGCCGGCGGCACG
>DASWHK010000248.1:0-12500 GCA_036398215.1 Acidobacteriota bacterium
TGCAGCCGGGCTTCACGGCGGCGGCGGTCGTCACGCTGGCGCTCGGGATCGGCGCCAATACGGCGATCTTCACGATCGTCGAGGCGGTGCTGCTGCGACCGCTTCCCTATCGGGAGCCCGGCCGGCTGGTGCACGTCTTCGAGATCGACCTGGCGCAAGCGGAGCGCCGCAACGCCTCCTACCCCGAGTACCTCGACTGGCGCCGGCTCAACCGGACCTTCGAGGAGATCGCCGGCTACGACGGCGGCAGCCGAACTTTGATCCGCGACGACGTGGCCGAGCGCGTCGACGTGGGACAGGTCACCGCGAACTTCTTCCGCACGCTCGGCGTCAGCCCGTATCTGGGGCGTGCCTTCGAGGACGGCGAGGACGGGCGCGACGCCGCCCGTGTGGTGCTGCTCACCTATGACGCGTGGCAACGGCGCTTCGGCGCCGATCCGGCGATCCTCGGCGAGGCGATCAGGCTCAACGGTATCCCCCACACCGTCGTCGGCGTGCTGCCCGCCGACTTCGAGTTCGCGCTGCGCGGCAGCGCCGAGCTCTGGCTTCCCCTGTGGGTCTCGGCCGCCCAGGAGGAGCGCCGCTACCAGCACTGGCTCGATCTGATCGGCCGCCTGCGGCCCGGCGTCACGATCGAGCAGGCGGAGGCCGACCTCGGCGCCTTGGCGACCGCGGTGGCGGCCGATGTCGGCGCCTGGCACGCCGGCGTTACCGAGCTCGTCGTGCCGCTGCGCGACGAGATGGTCGCCTCGGTGCGGCCGGCGCTGCTCGTGCTGCTCGCCGCCGTGGGGGTCGTCCTGCTGGTCACCTGCGCCAACGTCGCCGGCCTGCTGCTGGCGCGTTCGGCGAGGCGCCGCCGCGAGCTCGGCATCCGCGCCGCCCTCGGTGCCGGCCGCCGGCGGCTGTTGCAGCAGCTGCTCACCGAGAGCCTGCTGCTGGCGATCGCCGGCGGCGCCGCCGGCCTGGTCCTGGGAAGCTGGGGTCTCACCGCCCTGGTCGCCGCCATGCCCGAGCGCCAGCGCCTCGCCCTGCCGCATGTGCGCCACCTGTCGCTCGACGCCACGATGATCGCCGTCGCCCTCGCCCTCACGGTGTTGACGGCGGTCCTCGTCGGCCTGGCGCCCGCCTTGCGGGCTGCCGGCGGCGACGTTCAGGGGGTCCTGCGTCAAGGCGGCCGCGCGGCGACCGGTCGTCTCGGCGCCGCCCGCCCGGCGCTCGTCGGCGCCGAGGTGATGCTGGCGGTGGTGCTGGTGGCCGGCGCCGGGATGCTCGCCAAGAGCCTCGTGCGGCTGTTGCAAGTCTCGCCGGGGTTTGATCCGAACGGCGTGCTCACGCTGACGATCAACCTGCCGGGGAACTACGACGGCGCCGATGGCCTCGATGCGCGGCTTGCCTTCCACCGCGACCTCCTGGCCCGTATCCAGGCGTTGCCGGGAGTGGTCGGCGCCGGAACGATCAACCAGCTTCCCTTCACCGGCCGCGGCAACACCGGCACCTTTACGGTCGAGGGCGAGCCGCTGGTCGGCGCCGATCCCAACCCCGAGGTCAGCATCCGCACGGTGAGCGCCGGCTACTTCCCGGCGCTCGGCGTGCCGCTGCTCGCTGGTCGCGGCGTCGGCGCGGGCGACGATCGCGACGCGCCCCGGGTCGTCGTCGTCAACGAGACCCTGGCGAACCGCTACTTCCCCGAACGCGGGCCGCTGGGCCGGCGGATCGTGTTCTCGTTCTTCGCTGGCCAACCCGCGTGGGAGATCGTTGGCGTCGTCGGCGACGAGCGCTTCGCGGCACCCGACGAGCTGGTCACCCCGGTCGTCTACTTCCCCTACCGGCAGACGCCGGACGGTGCCTTCAGCCTCGTGCTGCGCTCGGCGGCGGAACCGCTGGCGCTGGTCGAGGCCGTGCGCGCCGAGGTCGCGGCGCTCGACCCCGAGGTGCCGATCTACGAGGTCGCGACGATGAACGGGATCGCCGCCGGCACCACGGCGATCTTTCTGCGCCGTTACGTGCTGCTGCTGGTCGGCGGCTTCGCGACCGTCGCTGTGCTGCTGGCCGCCGTCGGTCTCTACGGCGTGATGTCGCAGTCGGTCGCCCAGCGCACACGCGAGATCGGCGTTCGCGTGGCGCTGGGCGCCAATCGCGGTGACGTCGCGCGGATGGTCGTCCGCCAGGGGATGGCGCCGGCGATCGGCGGCCTGATCGCCGGGATCGCGGTGGCGCTGGCTGCGACGCGATACCTGGGGAGCCTCCTCTACGAGGTGCAACCGCACGACCCGGCCGTCCTCTCCGGCGTGGTCATCGTGCTCGCCGCCGTGGCCCTGGCCTCGTGCTGGCTACCGGCGCGCCGCGCCACCCGCATCGATCCGATCGAGGCGCTGCGCCACGAAGGATGACGGGCGCTGCGCCCGTCCTGTCCATCGTGGACGGGGCCGGCGCGAACGCCGGCGAGACGGCCTCCCATGCCGCCGCACCTCCCGACCCGCGAGGGGTCCATGTGACAAACGCCCTTCCCTTCGGAGAGAATCATCCCGTAGGGTCCCCGCAACTCCAAAGGAAGAGGCCCATGCCCCGTGTATGCCTCGCGGCGGCCGCGGCGCTGGTGGTGCTGTCGACCATCGCTCCCGGCCCCGCTGCTGCCCTCCTCCCGCGCTTGGACCAGCCTCTCGACGCCGATGCGCGGTCTGCCTCCGCCGCTGTGAGGCCTGCGCCCGCAAGCGCCTTCGGCTTCGATTTGAGCGAAGAGCGTCGCTACGTCCTCGGCCCCCCGGAGGCGCTCGATGCCGGCGAGTCCGCCACCTGGCTGATCCGCCTCGAGCGGATCCGCGACAACGGCGAGGCCGTGTTCGCGCTCGCCCACCAGCGTCAGGGGCCGGCGTACGCCACCAGCGAGCCGGCCTATGGCGAGGAGCGCACGGCCCGCATGGAGGGCGAGCTGACGGTCAATCCCCACGGCTTCCCGGTGGTCCTCTCGGTCGAGGTGGTGCGCGAGTTCTACGGTCGGATGAACGACGAGTACCACGTCCATTACCGGTTCGACGGCCGCTCGTTCCTCAAGGAAGTCCAGACCTTCGACAAGCAGTGGGAGATCGCCATCGCGATCAGCCCGCACGATCACCTCGACAAGTCGGTGCCGATCGGGCTGTATCTGTTTCTTCCCGACGCCTTTCATTGCGCCGGATACCATCCGGCGAGGACCCATCCATCGCGCGTCCAGCTACCCCGGCCGTCGGCCGGCGGAAGCCTCTCGCCGATCGCCGTTCCCCGCGTCGACCGCTCGGCGATCGACTGCGAGCCCGACACCGATCTCGGCTTCCTCAATCCCGGCCTGCTGAGCCTGGCGTGGTCGACCCTCCTGGAGCACGGCGGCGATCGCGACTTCCTGTTCTTCACGCCGACCGGCGCGGACCTGTTTCCGGGGCCGGCGACCAGCTTCATGGGGGGAGGTTCCGGCTTCGCCGGCGGCACCGGCGGCAGCATCGAGAAGGCCCGCAATCCGCGCCGCTACTACAGAAGCTCTCGCATCCGGCTGCGCGAGGAGACCACGATCACGGTCAGGGGCCGGTCCTTCGACACCTGGATGGCCGAGATCGACCACCTGGGCGGCCGCGTCTACTTCGATGACGGCAAGGTGATCCGCATCGACATCGACCCGAGAATGATGTCGTCCGGCATCGCGCCGCAGCGGGGCACCGGCGCCACCTACACCTTCGACCCGAACGCCCTGCGCGAGCGCTCGATCCGGCTGATGTTTCCGTCGGAGTACTGACGGCGGGATGAAGCGATCCCGCGCGCTCCTGGTTCCGCTGCTGATGACGATCGGGGCATGCGCTGCTCCGGGATCACCGCCCGAGGACCCGGCGGCCGAGTGGGCCGGCACGCGATGATGCCCGGGTACGAATCGACGCTCGGCCGCCATCGAATCGCCGAGCCGTTCGAATGAAGGGCATCGAAAGGCCAGAATCCGGATCAGGGTCGAGCCAACCTGCCCTGTCCAGACGCCCAGCTCGTTCCGCTGCTACAGTTCTGTCGATCAGCGCGACGGATACCTGAGGAGCAACGGAACGTGCTCGGCCAGTCTCTCGGACACTATCGAATCGTTCGCCATCTCGGCGCCGGTAGCATGGGCCACGTCTATGCCGCCGAGGACACCAAGCTCAAGCGGCAGGTGGCGCTGAAGCTCCTCCCTCCCGACCTGGCGGCCGATCCCGACCGGCGCCAACGCTTTCAGCGCGAGGCCGAAGCCATCGCCGCGCTCGATCACCCCAATATCGTCACCATCTACTCGATCGAGGCGGCGGCACCCGGCGAGTCCGCTCCGGCGGAGCCCGTCCACTTCATCACCATGCAGCTCGTCGAGGGCCGGACGCTCGGCCACGCACTTCCGCCGGAGGGGCTCTCGCTCGAGCGCTTCCTCGCGGTCGCCCTCTCGTTGGTCGATGCCCTGGGCGCGGCGCATGACAAGGGCGTCATCCACCGCGACTTGAAGCCCAGCAACATCATGGTCGGTGAGGACGGCAGGATCCGCATCCTCGACTTCGGGCTGGCCAAGCTGCAGCAGCCCGGAGCGGGGGTCGACGAGTCGATCGATCAGGAGGCGGATACCGAGCTGACCCGCGCCGGCACCGTGCTGGGCACGGCTCCCTATCTGTCGCCCGAGGTGGCCAAGGGGCTGGCCGCCGACGCGCGCAGCGACCTCTTCTCGCTCGGCATCATGTTCTACGAGCTGCTGACGGGCCGACGGCCCTTCCAGGGCGAGACCGCGGCCGAGCTCATCTCCTCGATCCTGCGGGACGTCTCCAAGCCTGTGAGCGCGCTCCGGCCCGGGCTGCCGTCCCGCCTCGATCGCCTCGTCTCGCGCTGTCTCGAAAAGCTGCCTGACGAGCGCTACCAGACGGCGGGCGAGCTCTACGCCGAGCTCGCCCGCCTCGCCCAGGAGCCGGCGCCGGGCCCCGGGGCCCGCCGCCCCTCATCCGGGCAGTCCTCGCCGGCCGCCTCCGGCCGGGCCAGCGGCGAGCGAACGGGCTCGATGCCGATGCCGGTCAAGCCCTCGCTGGCGGTGGTGCCCTTCGCCAACCTGAGCGACAGCCCGGAGGAGGACTACTTCGCCAAAGGGTTGTGGGCCGACATCAACTCCGATCTGGTGAGGATCTCGGGGCTCTTTCTGATCTCCCCGACGACGACGCGGCTCTACGCCGACAAGAAGGTCACGCCACCGCAAGTCGCGCGCGAGCTCAGCGTGCGCTACGTGCTGCTGGGAACGGTGCGCAAGGCCGGCAACCGAATGCGCATCACCGCGGAGCTCGTCGACACCGAGACCGACGAGTCGATCTGGTCCGAGCGCTTCGACGGCGAGCTCGACGACCTCTTTATCCTCCAGGATCGGATCACCGAGGAGATCGTCACCGCGCTCGACGTCCAGCTCGCCTACGGCGAAGGCATGCGGCTGGCCCGCCGCTCGATCCAGAACCCCAAGGCGCGGAGCCTGTTCTACCGCGCTCATCCGCACGTCTTCGCCGACAGGCCGGAGAACTTCCGCGAGGGCCAGCGCCTGCTGGCCGAGGCCGCTCGCCTCGAGCCGAGCTCGCCGATCCCGCTCGCCCTCGCCGCCTGGTCCCACTACTGGGAGGCCCGCACCGGCCACGCCGACTCCGCGGAGGCGTCGATCGCCGAGGCCGCGGCGCTGGCAGAGAGGGCGCTCGAGCTGGAGGATCCCTCCGGCATGGCTCATATGCTCAAGGGAATCATCCACCTGATGCACGGCGAGCACGATCTGGCACTCGCCGACAGCGAGAAGGCGCTCGAGCACCGACCGAACTGTCCGTTTGCCTACGTCGTCAGGGGCAGCATCTACAACTACACCGGTAAGCCGGCCCAGGCAATCGATCTGGCGAGGCAGGCGATCCTCCTGACACCCCTCTTCCCGCCCCTCTTCCCCGCCGTCCTGGCCACGGCGCACTACCTCTGCGGGCAGCCCGAGGAGGCAACCTGGGCCGCGCGTGGCGCCATCGAGCTCGCCCCGGAGAACCTCGAGACGCAGGTGGTGCTGGCGGCCTCCCTGGCGGCGGCGGAGCACCCAGACGAGGCCAGCGAGGCCGTCGACGACATCCTCCGCATCAAGAAGGACTTCTCCATCGCGGAGTTCTGCAGGAGCCAGCCCTACAGAAACCCCGTCGTCCTCGATCGCCTGGCCGCCGATCTCGCGGCGGCCGGTCTGAGCTGAGCAGCGTTCAAGGGCGCAACGGAGATGTGGCAGGCCAGGTGCGACTCGGTCAGGAGCAGCACGCCGGCGATCCCGCTCTGGTCGGGAAAGGACCTGCCAGCCCGGTCCGCCTGCGGGCGCGGGGTCGATCCATCCCAGGTTTGACCAGGTGATGGTCGGCGCCATACCGTCGTCGCATGCTCAACGACCTCAAGATCGCGATCCGCAGGCTGCGCGGCTCGCCGGGTTTCGCGGCGGTTGCGACGCTGACGCTGGCGCTGGCGATCGGCGCCAACACCGCCGTCTTTTCGATCGCCGACGCGGTGCTGTTCCGTCCCCTGCCCTACGAAGATGCCGAGCGGGTGTTCGTCGTCCAGATGCTCGACCAGCGCACCGGGTCCCGCTACACGCGGATCGACTACTCCGACATGCAGCTGATCGCCGAGCATCATGGCGGGATCGTCGGCGTCGGCTACTTCGAGCCCTTCGGGAGCCTGATCGTCGCGGGCGCGGGCGGCGCCGAGGTCGTCTCGACGGCGGAGGTGTCGGCCAACTACTTCGAGCTGCTCGGCGCTCGCGCGGCGCGTGGCCGGCTGTTCAACGCCGGCGACGCCGGCGCCGGCGGCCGGCCGGCCGTGCTGACCTGGGCGTCGTTCCGGCAGCGGTTCGGCGGCGACGAGGGGATCGTCGGGAGCGCGGTGACGCTTGGTGATGCGACCTTCGACATCATCGGCGTGCTGCCGGCGAACTTCGTGTTTCCGTCGGTGTTCGCGCGCGACACGGAGATCATCGGGTTGATGGGACCGTTGCCCGCCGATGCCGGGGTTTTTCACCCGATCGTGCGCCTGGCTCCGGACGTGACGGTCGCCCAGGCCAACGCCGAGATCGCGGCGCTGGTCAGCGAGCTGGCGCCGCGCGACGCCGGGCAGGAAGCCGGGGTCCCCGCTCTTGACCCGGTCCGCGCCGTCCTGTATCCGACCGGCCGCCCGGTGATGCGGTTCCTGCTCGCGGCCTCGGCGCTCGTCCTGATGATCGGCTGCGCCAACCTGGCGAACATGCTGCTGGCGCGCACGCGGTTGCGCGAGCGGGAGATCGGCGTGCAGGCGGCGCTGGGCGCGAGCCGCGCCGGCCTGCTGCGCCCGCTGTTGATCGAGGCCGCCCTGATGGGTGTCGCCGGCGCCGCGGCGGCGCTCGTCGTCACCTCGCTGGCCTTCGACGTCCTGCTCCGCCAGGTGCCGCCCGCCGCCATCGGCCAGGCGCCGGTGGGCGTCGGCGGGCGGGTGATCGTTTTCGCGCTGGGGCTGGGCGTCGCCGGCGGCCTGGCCTTCGCGGTCCTGCCCGCGTGGCGCGCATCGCGGCTTGACGCCCTGGCGCTGATTCGCGGCACCAGCCAAACAAGCGGCCGGCGCGATGCCGTCGGCCGCCCGATGCTGGCGGCGCAGGTCGCCCTCGCCGTGGTCCTGGTCTTCGGCGCGGTCATCGCCGCCCGCGCCTTCGTGTCGGTGCTCCAGATACCGCTCGGCTTCGATCCCGACAACGTGATCACCGTGACCGTGAGCCCGCACGTCCCGGACCCCGAGGCGCGGCGGGATACCGGTTCCTCGTACTTGCAGGACTTCTATGCGCGAGCGGTCGAGGCGCTCGAGGCGCGTCCCGGCGTGGTCTCGGCCGGTGCTGTCGGCACGGTCCCGTTCGACAGCGGCGCCCCGGAGGAGGCGGTGGTCGCCGTCGACACGGGAGAGCGCTCGCCCTCCGGCGTGTTCCACGTTTTCCCCGGCTACTTCGAGACGGTAGGCATCGACCTGGTCCGCGGCCGCCTGCCAACCTGGGACGACCTGCGCAGCGCTGCCGGCGTCGCCGTGGTTGCCGGGTCCACCGCTCGCCTGCTGTTCGGCGAGCAAGACCCGATCGGCCGCGCCATCGGCGGCAGCTCCGGCGGCAGGTACGTCATCATCGGGGTCGTCGGGGAGGTCACCCGCAGCATCGGGCGCCAGGACTGGCCGCCCGCGTATGTGATCCCCGGCCCGGAGTACTTCGGGATCCGCACGCTGGTCGCCCGCGCGCGCGGCCGCGACGAGGCGATCCTGGCCGACGTCCGCCGCCGGATCGGCGCCATGGCCCCCGGCGCGCCGGTGACCGCCCGCTGGTGGAGCGACTCGATCAGCTCGGTCACCGCCTACCGCAACCCCCGCTTTCAGACGCTGGTGCTGGGCTCGTTCGCATCGCTCGCACTGGGCCTGACGGCCCTCGGCGTCTTCGGCCTCGTGGCGTTCCTGGTCGCCAGCCGCCGGCGCGAGCTGGGCATCCGCATGGCGATCGGCGCGACGCCGGGCTCGCTGATCGGCCTGACGCTGGCCAAGGCGCTGACCCCGACATTCGCCGGCATCGCTCTCGGCCTGTTGGCAACCCGCTGGCTGGGCCGCCTCGCCGAGGCGCAGCTCTACGAGGTCGACACGAGCGATCCCGCCACCCTCGCCGCCGCGGTCATCGCCGTGACGCTCGCCGCGCTGCTGGCCGCCTATCTGCCGGCGCGCCGCGCCGCCCGCATCGACCCGATGGCCGTGCTGCGCAGAGAGTGACGGTCCGGCCCATCTGTCGAACGGACGGGCCGCTGAGCAGATCTGCTCTTTTCGACGTCGGTGGAGCCGTAGGAACGCCGAGCCCATCTCCGGAGGCGATCGCGCTTACCGACATCGAGTGTCGTCGACACTTGATGTCGCCATGGCATTGGACGTACACTGGCCGTACAAAATCCGAAGGTGAGCCCAGATGAGCAAGGCGGAAACGAGGCGTCGCAGCAGGCGCATGGAGCTGCGCACCACGCCCGAGGAGCGCGAGCTGATCGACCGGGCCGTGGAAGCGATCGGCAGCGATCTGACGGAGTTCGTCGTTTCCAACACGGTGACGGCGGCACGCCGCGTCCTGGCCGATCGCGAGCGTTTCGAGCTCGACGCGGACGCGCTCGCGGCCTGGGAGAGGATCAACGCCCGGCCGGCCCGGGATCTGCCCGGCCTGCGTCGCCTGATGCGGCGCCCCGCGCCCTTCAGCGAGTGACAGGCTGCTACCGACGAGCCGGGCCCCTCGCAGACCACCACGACGTTTCGGCCTTCGAGTGCCGGTCGGCGGAGCAGACGATGTGGCTGCGACGTTACGCCCGCCAGTCGGCCGGGACCGGCACCACGCGCGTGTTCGTGGTAACCCAGCCGGGCTCGCCGATCGTCGTCGCCTACTACGCCTGGTGCATGGCCCAGCTCGATGTCGCCGCGGCACCCGAGCGGCTGCGCAAAGGAGCCGGCCGGTACCCTCAGCCCGTGGCGCTGCTCGCCCGCCTCGGCGTCGACGTCGACCACGAGGGACGCGAACTCGGGGCCGGCCTGTTGCAGGACGTCTTCGCCCGACTCCTCGAGCTCTCCACCGACATCGGCTGCCGCGGCCTTCTCGTCCACGCCGAGTCGACCGCCGCGCGTAACTTCAATCTGCATCTCGTTCCGGAGTTCGAAACCAGCCCGACGGACGACCTCCATCTCGTGCTGCTCATGAAGGACATCCGCCACACCTTGCGACGCTGACTCTCGAGCATGCCGCGGTCGAGGGTCGCGCGAGATCTCGTGTGCGACCGAATATCGCCAAGGGCAGACATCGAGCAGTTTGTTGTTGACTGTCTACAACAATTGGTGTAGACATTCGACATCATGAGACGGGAAGCACAGCTCGATCTTCTCCAGGGGACCCTCAACCTGCTGATCCTCCGCACCCTGCAGGGCGGCCCGCAGCACGGCTGGAGCATCGCCGAGCGCATCGAGCAAGTCTCGGAGCAGGTCCTGCGGGTCAACCAGGGCTCCCTTTATCCGGCCCTCCACCGGCTCGAGCACCGGGGTTGGATCAAGGCCGAGTGGGGCGTCTCGGAGCTGGGTCGTCGGGCCCGTTTCTATCGGCTGACGGCGGCCGGGCGACGGCGGCTCGAGTCCGAGTCCGCCGATTGGGAGCGGATGAGCGCGGCGATCGAACGCGTCCTGAAGATGGCATGAAGGAGCCTTGAGATGAGTCTCTCCGACATTTGGCTGCGGCTCCGGGCGCTGCTGTTCCGCCGCCGCGTCGAGCGCGAGATGTGGGAGGAGCTCGACTTCCACCTCGAGAAGGAGACGCGTAAGAACATCGACCGGGGTATGGGTGCGGAAGAGGCGGCGCGACGCGCCCGCGCGAAGTTCGGCTCCCCCGATCGCATCGCCGATGCTTGCCGCGATGCCCGCGGCCTGCACCTGGTCAATGGCCTCAGGCAGGACGTTCGCCACGCACTCAGGACCTCCACCAGAAAGCCGGGCCTGACCGTGACGGCGATCGTGGTCCTGGCGTTCGGCGTCGGGGCCGATGCCACCATGTTCAGCCTCGTGAACGAGCTGATGCTGCGGGCACCTGCCCACGTCGTCGAGCCCGAGCGGCTCGTCCAGCTGCATTCCGTGGTATCTCATCGCAGTTCGGCGGCGGCTTCATGGGCGTCCTACGGGCGCCCGAACGCGAAGGCGAGCGGGGCGCGCTGCCGTTCTTGCACCACGTGACGCCCGATTACTTCGCGACGCTCGGCAGCCCGCTGATCGCCGGGCGCGGGTTCACGGCCCAAGACCACGCCGGCGCGCCACCCGTGATCATCGTGACCCGGCGCACGGCGGCAGCCTACTGGCCGGACGAAGACGCTATCGGGCAGTGCCTCCGCACCATGGATGCCTCGGAATGCTGGGAGGTCGTTGGCATCGTCGAGGACACGCTCTGGAACGTCACCGGCACGCGTGGTCCCGAGGAAGTCTTCACCGCGTGGGCCCAGATGCGCGCCCGCACCTCGTTCCCGCTCCGGGCCCTCTATGTGCGCGTTCGTAAGCCCTCCGCAATCGGCCCGGTCCTCGCCGACCTGCGGGCGTCGGAGCCCGACCTTCCTTACATGGAGGTGGCGTCGCTGTGGTCGCAGATGGACGGGCAGACGCGCTCGTGGCGGCTCGGCGCCACGGTGTTCAGCCTCTTCGGCGTATTGGCGCTGGCGCTCGCAACCGTGGGGATCTTCGGGCTCCTGGCCTTCGTCGCCCGCCAGCGGGCGCCCGAGATCGGGGTTCGCGTGGCGCTGGGCGCCAACCGGCGCGACGTCATCGGGCTGGTGGTCCGCCAGGGAATGTTCTTCGTCGTGCTCGGCTGGGCACTCGGCGTGGCCGCCTCGCTTGCCCTGACCCGCTACGTCGAGAGCCTGCTGTTCGACGTCACGCCCACCGATCCCGCCACCTTCGCGGCGGCTTCCGGGCTGATCGCCATCGTCGCTGCCCTCGCCTTCTTCTTGCCGGCCCGACGTGCCGCCAGCGTGGATCCGGCGCTGGTGTTACGGAGCGAATGAGCTGAAACGACGACGGTCGCATCAGGGACCCGAACGTCGCCAGACCTGTGGTCATCTCCGGCAATCTGGGCGATGATGCAAAGCGATACCAGGTACGGGCGGCGCAGCTCGCGATTGAGGAGTCAAAGAAATGAAAGAGAGTGCTCGCTACGTAAAGATCGTCGAGTGGTCAGAAGAGGATCAGTGCTATGTGGGAAGTTCGCCAGGCTTGATCTACGGGGGATGCCACGGGGCCAACGAACGAGAAGTGTTCGACGAGCTGTGCAAGATCGTGGAGGAAGCGATCGTGCTCTACAAGGCGGACGGCAAGCCGCTGCCTCCTCCGACCTCCGGACGTGACTTTGCCAACAGGATGCAGCACGTGGCATAACCCCGGGGGGAGCGATCGACGGCGACCGCTTCACGCTGATGGTCGAGGACGAGGCTGGCACGCAGAGGATCAAGCGCTACCGGCTCAAGCTCCCTGAAGGAGCGAGCGACCCATGAAGGACCCAACGGGGTTTCTGCGACCGCCAAGCGCAAGCGCCGCCGCTCCTGCGATCGCCCTGGCGATGGTCCTGTCAGTGACTGCCTGCTCCGATCCCCTCGAGTTCCCGGCCTGGACCGTTCCGCCGCCCGAGGGAACGCCGCTGCGCGAGTACGCCGGCGTGCCGCTCGGGGAGCGCGGCGAGCACATCGAGCTGATCGAGGACCTGGTGATCGGCGAGCGCGGCGACGACGGCAACTACCGGCTCTACGACGCCGCCGGTCCCGTGGTCGACTCGGAAGGCAACTTCTACGTCCTCGACGCCGGCAACTACCGAGCTCAGGTTTTCGACGCCAGCGGCGAGTACGTACGCACGTTGGGACGCCAAGGTCAGGGGCCGGGCGAGCTCACCCAGCCCCGCGCGGTCGTGATCGCCGGCGATCGAATCGTGGTTCTGGATTCGG
>DASWHK010000249.1:0-17500 GCA_036398215.1 Acidobacteriota bacterium
GCGACGACGGCGATGTTGAATACATCGTCGAGGAGCGGCAACGCAGCAGATGGCCTTTTCTCGCCGCAACCCTTTGGGCGCGTGGGGCTTGCGGGCGATGGCCGCGTCGAGCCTCCTCGACGATGGCTCCGGCATCGCCTGCGTCGGCTCTCCTTGCCCTCACCCGCAAGGTCCACGCGCCAGACCCATGGGAGTTCCGCCACGGGCTGCTAAGGCCGCCCGAAACGGATGGGGCCTTCGCGCCGCGATCTGCGCGTATGTTGGGCTGTTTCCGGCCAATAGCACGCATACCGGGCCGGCAAGGCGCGCGGGTTCGAGTGCGGAAGCGTACTCCTGCGGCACGTCGAGCACTCGAAGCAAGTGCAACGTAGTCATCGCGGGCCATTGCGCTCGCGCAGCGGTGACCCGTCGCGAAGGTCGGGCTAGAGCTAATGCAAGAAGTGGCGGGTCTTGGTGAGGACCATCGCCATGCCGAGCCGGTCGGCGGCCTCGACGACCTCGTCGTCGCGCACCGAGCCGCCGGGCTGGATGATCGCCGTCACGCCCGCCTCGGCGAGCGACTCGGGGCCGTCGGGGAACGGGAAGAAGGCGTCCGAGGCGGCCACCGAGCCCTTGACGTCGTGGCCGGCGTCGGCGGCCTTCATCACCGCGATCCGGCAGGAGTCGACCCGGCTCATCTGCCCGGCGCCGACGCCGATCAGCTGGCCCCCCCGGGCCAGCACGATGGCGTTCGACTTCACGTGCGGGACGACCGTCCAGGCAAAGCGCAGCGCCGCCTCCTCGTCCTCGGCGGGCCGCCGCTTGGTGACGCACTCCCACTCCTCCTCGGGAATGCCGGCGCCGGCGTCGCGGTCCTGCACCAGCAGGCCGCCGTCGACCCGGCGCAGGTCGCGAGCGGCGAGGCCCTGCGCGGGAGGCTCCCCGGTGGGGACCGAGAGCAGTCGCAGGTTCTTCTTCTCGCGCAGCGCCGCCAGCGCCTCGTCGTCGAAGCCCGGCGCCACGACGGCCTCCACGAAGGTGGTGACGATCTCGGCGGCGGTCGCCGCATCGACCGGCTGGTTGAGGCCGATGACACCGCCGAATGCCGAGACCGGGTCGGTGGCGCGCGCCAGCGTGTAGGCGTCGAGGAGCGTGCCGCCGATCGCCGCCCCGCAGGGGTTTCCGTGCTTGATCACCACCGCGCCGGGCGCCGACAGCGTCCGGGCCAGTCGCCAGGCCGCATCGATATCGAGAAGGTTGTTGAACGAGAGCTCCTTGCCGTGGAGCTGCTCGGCGGCGGCGATGCCGCGGCGGGGGCTCGCCGCCTCGGCGAAGAAAGCGGCCGTCTGGTGGGGGTTCTCCCCGTAGCGCAGGTCCTGGATGCGCTCGAAGGTCAGCGCCATGGCGGCGGGAACCGCTTGCAGGTCGGGCGTCTCGCCGAGCGCGGCGGAGGCCGGCAGGCGATTGAGATAGTTGCAGATCGCCGCCTCGTAGCCGGCGGTGTGGGCGATGGCGCGGGCCGCCCAGCGAAGCCGTCGCGCCAGATCGAGGTCGCCGGTGCGGATCGCCGCGAGGACGCCCTCGTAGTCGGCGGGATCGACGGCCACCACGACGCCGGGCGCGTTCTTGGCGGCGGCGCGCAGCAGGGTGACGCCGCCGATGTCGATCTGCTCGAGGGCATCCTGCAGCCGATGGTCGGGGCGGCCGACCGTCGCCGCGAACGGGTAGAGGTTCACGATCACCAGGTCGATCGGCCACAGGCCGTGCTCCTCGAGCTCGGCCATCTGGGCGGGATCGTCGCGGCGCGCCAGGATCCCGCCGAAGACCTTCGGATGGAGCGTCTTGACCCGGCCGTCGAGCATCTCCGGCGATCCCGTGTACTCGGCGATCTGCACGACCGGAAGCCCGGCTTCGGTGAGGGCGGCCGCGGTGCCGCCGGTCGACAGCAACCGGATGCCCTCCTCGTGGAGCCCCCTGGCGAGCTCCACGAGCCCGCCCTTGTCGTAGACTGAAAGCAATGCGTTCTTGATGGTTCCCATGCGCCTGTTCGTAGCGGTAGAGATTCCGGATCACGCCAAGGAGCGGCTGGAGGAGATCGTCGCCGAGCTTCGCGCCTGCCGTGCCGACGTTCGTTGGATACCGACAGCCTCGATGCACGTGACCCTGAAGTTCCTCGGCAACGTGGAGCCGCGCGAAGTGGCGGCGATCGACGGCGCCTCGAGGCGGGTCGCGGCAGATGCGGCGCCAATCGCTGCCCGGCTCCGCACGCTCGGCAGTTTCCCACATTTGCGCCGGCCTCGCGTTGTCTGGGCGGGCGTCGACGCCGGCAACGAGAGTCTCCACGAGCTCCAGGAAGCGCTCGACCGCAGCCTCTCGGCGCTGGGCTTCGGGCGCGAGAAGCGGCGCTTTCACGCCCACGTGACGATCGGCCGCGTCAACAGCCAGCGCGGGGTCGTGGAGCTCGCCGCCGCCATCGAAGGCCGCGCCGACCTCGATCTCGGCCCCGTCGACATCGAGGCGCTGACCCTGTTCGAGAGCAAGCTGCAGCGCAGCGGCGCCGAGCACACCCCCCTCGGCGTCTACCCCTTGGGTGGCTGAACCCGCTCCCGTCAGGTGGTCCGATCATTCCGGGTGGCGGTCGGTCGAGCAGATTCCCGCCTCCGACGGCTGAACCCACTCGATCCGGGTGATCCAGCGCTGCCCCAGGGCGGCGTTCATCTTGGCGATGAGATCGCCGCTCATGGCCTTCAGCTCGGCAGCCCAGGCCGGGTCGGTGACCTCGACGGTCAGCACGCCCTCCTCGAACCCGAGGGGCCGGCAGCGGCGGCCGACGGCGTCGCCGAGGGCCCGCTTCCAGGTGCGCTCGAGCACCTGGCGTCGGGCGGCCGGATCCTCCAGCCACTCGCGGATGATGCCGCCCATCGCGGTGCTCAGCGGACGGAAGCTCAACGGCCCCTCACGGGATCAACATGGCGTCGCCGGCGGAAGCTCACGAACCCTCACGGGATCAACATGGCGTCGCCGGCGGAAGCTCACAAACCCTCACAGGATCAACATGGCGTCGCCATAAGAATAGAAGCGAAACCGCCGCTCCACCGCATGCTCATAGGCGTGCAGCAACCGCTCGCGGCCGAGCAGCGCCGCCACCATCAGCAACGGCGTCGAGCGCGGCAGGTGGAAGTTGGTCAGCATCGCGTCGATCACCCGGAACTCGAATCCAGGATAGATGAAAATGTCGGCGCTGCCGGCGCCGGCGGCGCGGCCGATGTCGCCGGCCGCCCGCGCCGCGTGCTCCAGCGTCCGCACGACGGTGGTGCCGACGCCGACGATTCGCCCCCCGGCGCGCCGCGTGGCGACGATCGCCGCGACGCAGGCCTCGGGAAGGACGTACTCCTCAGACTCCATCGAATGCGCCTCGACCTCCTCGACCCGCAGCGGCTGGAACGTCCCCGGCCCGACGCGCAGCGTGAGGCTGGCGATCCCGACGCCGTCGCGGCGCAGCTCCGCGAGGAGCTCCTCGCTGAAGTGCAAGCCGGCGGTTGGCGCCGCCACGGCGCCGGCGGCGGCGGCGTAGACGGTCTGGTAGCGCTCTCGATCGAGCGCCGCCCGCCCATCGTCGTGGCGGCGGCGGATGTAGGGCGGCAAAGGCATCTCGCCCCAGCGGTCGAGAAACGCCGGCACCGGGATGCCGGCGGGCAGCGCGATCAGCTTGCGGCCGCCGGGGGCGTCACCGACGACCTCGAGCACGGCCTCCCCCGGCCCGTCGGCGTCATGGTCCAGACCGCCAACGCCGGTAGACTTCGCCCGCGCCGGCCTCGCATCACCGGCGTGTGAGCGCCGCATTCCCGAACCCACTTCTCCGGCGCGCGCCGACGACTGGCCCTTGGTGAGAAGCAGCCGCTCGCCGGGCCTCACCCGTCGTCCCGGCTTCACCAGGGCCTCCCAGGCGCCGCCCGTCGGCCGCAACAAGAGGATCTCGACCGTGCCGCCGCTCGCCCGCCGCGCCGTCAGTCGCGCCGGGTCGACCCGGGCGTCGTTGACGACCAGCAGGTCGCCGGGGCGCAGCAGCGCGGGCAGGTCGCGAAAGCGGCGCTCGGTGGGCGTCGTAGCACCTGCAGAGCGATCGACGACCAGCAGCCGCGAGGCGTCGCGCCGCGCCGCCGGCTCCTGGGCGATCAGCTCCTCGGGCAGCTCGTAATCGAAGCGCTCGATCGCTACCACAGCTCCGCTTGGCCATCGCCCGCCGTCCTCTGCCGGGGCTTCGGTATCCCGAAATGCTCGTAGGCGAGCCCGGTGGCCATGCGGCCGCGCGAGGTGCGCACCAGAAAGCCGAGCTGGATCAGGTAGGGCTCGTAGATGTCCTCGATGGCGCTCTTGTCCTCGCCGATCGACGCGGCGATTGTGTTGAGGCCCACCGGGCCGCCCGAGAAGCTCTGCATCACGGTCAGCAAGAGCTTGCGGTCGATCTCGTCGAAGCCCATCTTGTCGACCTCGAGCTTCTGGAGGGCGCCGCGGGCGACCGCGGCGCTGATCGAGCCGTCGCCGTCGACCTCGGCGAAGTCCCGCACCCGGCGCAACAGGCGGTTGGCGATCCGCGGCGTGCCGCGCGAGCGCCGGGCGATCTCCACCGCCCCCTCGGCGTCGGTGGGCACCCCCAGCTTCCTGGCCGAGTTGGCGACGATCTTGGCGAGGTCCTCGGTGGAGTAGAAGTCGAGCCGGAAGACGATTCCGAAGCGGCTGCGCAACGGCGAGGTCAGCAGCGCCGCGCGAGTCGTCGAGCCGACCAGCGTGAAGCGTTGGAGCGGCAGCTTGACCGAGCGGGCGCTCGGCCCCTCGCCGATGACGATGTCGATCTGGAACTCCTCCATCGCCGGATAGAGGACCTCCTCGATCGAGACCGACAGCCGGTGGATCTCGTCGATGAACAGCACGCCATGCTCGTCGACGTTGGTGAGGATGGCGGCGAGGTCGCCAACCTTCTCGATCACCGGCCCCGAGGTGCCGCGCAGCTCGCCCTCCATCTCGTGGGCGATGATATGGGCGAGAGTGGTCTTGCCGAGCCCCGGGGGGCCGAACAGCAGCACGTGATCGAGCGGCTCGCCCCGGTTGCGCGCCGCCTCGATGAACACCCGCAGGTTGTCGACCACCTTGCGTTGGCCGACGTACTCGTCCAGCGTTCGCGGGCGCAGCGTCACCTCGAACCGCGACTCCTCGGAGACCGGGCTCGGGCTGACCAACCGTTCGCTCATGCTCGCTGCCGTTTTCCGCCGCCGGGGCTAGCCGGCCAGCACCCGCAAGGTCTGCTTGAGAAGGTCCTCGAAGCCTTCGGCGGGCTTCTCGATCTTGTCGAAGGCGCGCTCAGCGTCGCGACGACGATACCCGAGGTTCTCGAGCGCCGAAAGCACGTCCTGGCGAACGCCCCGCGGGCCCGCCGTGGCGCTCACCGGAGCCAGCCCGACGACCTTGTCCTTGAGCTCCAAGGCCATGCGCTCGGCGGTCTTCCTGCCGACCCCGGGGATCGTCGACAGGCGGGCGATGTTCTCCTCGGCGATGGCCTCGGTCAGCACCTCGACCTCCATCCCGGAGAGGATCGTGATCGCCAGCCGCGGGCCGATCCCCGCCACCGAGATCAGCTGTTCGAAGAGCCGCTGCTCGGCGGCGTCGAGAAAACCGTACAGTTGCAGGGCGTCGTCGCGGACGTGGGTGTGGATGCGCAGCGTCAGCGGGTCGCCGAGCTCGCCCAGCTCGTAGAACGAAGACAGTGGCAGGTAGACCTTATAACCGACGCCGCCGACGTCGACGACGACGTACTCGGGGGTCTTTTCGTGCAGGGTCCCCCGCAGGGCGCCGATCACCGAGCTCGCTCCAACCGCGTCGTGAAGGCCCGCGAGTGCATGTGGCAGATCGCCAGGGCGAGGGCGTCGGCGGCGTCCTGGGCGGGCTTTTTCGGCAGCCGGAGCAGCGCGGTGACCATCTGGGCGACCTGGTCCTTTTCGGCCTGGCCATAGCCCGCCACCGCTTTCTTCACGGCGCGGGCGCTGTACTCGAACACCGGGCAGGTCGACCCGGCCGCCACCAGCGCCACGCCGCGCACCTGGCCGAGGACCAAGGCCGAGCGCACGTTGACGGCGGCGAACACCTCCTCGACCACCACCTCGTCGGGCCGATGCCGGGCGACCAGCTCGCGCAGCAGGGCGTCGAGAAGGCAGAGGCGAGCGCTCAGCGGCTGACCGGCGGGAAGCCTGAGGACCCCGTGGTCGACGACCCCGCCGTGGGCGCCGGTGGCGTCGAGCACGGCGTACCCCGTGCACCGGGAGCCGGGGTCGATTCCGAGGATTCGTACCGGGTCGGGCATTGGACTCCGGGCTCGGGTCGGCTTCAACGGATGCCGTCGCAACGGCCTCCGAGTCTTGGGACCGCATCTTCGGCGCCCGTCCCGGGCTCGGGCGCTGGGTCGTGGGTAGCCTTTTACCACGGGCGCGCAAACGGCGTTGAGATGTTGGCGGCGCAGGCTATCCTGCCGCGGCCCTCTCGAGCTGCTCGGCGTCGATGTCGGCGTTGCTGAACACGCCCTGGACGTCGTCGTGCTCCTCGAGCTTTTCCATCAGGGCCAGGCAGCGCTCCGCCTCGCGCCCCTCGACCTTCACATAGGAGCTCGGCAGCATCGCCAGCTCTCCGCTCTCGGTCTTGATGCCGTGCCTTTCGAGGGCATCGCGGACGTCGCTGAACTCGGCCGGCGCCGTGGTTACCTCGTACATGCCGTCGTCGGTCGAGACGTCCTCCGCGCCGGCCTCGAGGGCCACCAGCAGCAGATCGTCCTCGTCGATGCTCTCGGCGTCGACGAGGAAATAGCCGACCTGGCGGAACATCCACGACACCGAGTTGACCTCAGCCATGGTGCCGCCGCCGCGCTCGAAGATCTTGCGAATCTCCGAGACCGTGCGGTTGCGGTTGTCCGTGGCCGTCTGCACCAGCACCGCGACGCCGCCGGGCCCGAAACCCTCGTAGGTGACCTCTTCGTAGACCACGCCGGGCAGCTCGCCGGTGCCCCGCTGGATGGCCCGCTTGATGTTGTCGGCGGGCATGTTCTCGACCTTCGCCGCGGCGATCGCGGCGCGCAGCCGCGGGTTGGAGTCCGGATCGCCCCCACCTTGCTTGGCGGCGACGGTGACCTCCTTGGTCAGGCGCGAGAAGATCTTGCCGCGCGCAATGTCGGCGGCGCCCTTCTTCCGCTTGATCGTGCTCCACTTGGAATGACCGGACATTTCGGGGCTCCCCGAAGGGTGCTCAGGCGCCGGACCCGGCGAGGTCTCACGGCACCGAGCAAGACGAAGAAAATGCTACCACCAGCGCGAGAAACCTCCCACCCATGACCTCTTCATCCCTCGAGCGGCCGGCGGGCGAGCACCAGCAGGCTGACCCCGAAGGGAAGGCGGAAGCGCGCCGCCAGCGGCGTCTCGAGCCGATAGAGGGTCGAGAGCGTCGTGTTCAGCCAGGGCGCCACGGCGGTCAGGTCGGAGCGCGCCGGGATGTCCGTTCGCGGCGGGCCGAGCAGGACCCTCTTGCCCACCCGCAGGGCAGCCGCGGCCGGGAACAGCAGCATGTGGAAGTACGAGGCGTGCACGGTCTCGAGGCCGGCCCCCTGCACCTGGCGGAGCAGGTCCGGGAGCTGGAATCGTCGGGCCGCGTGGGTGGCGACGTCGTGCGAGCTGCTCAGCATCGAGAAGGCCGAATCGGTGATCGCCAGGTAGCCGCCGGGCGCGCAGACCCGGGCAATCTCGCGCAACGCGTCGGTAACGTCGGGGACGCCGCGGTGATACAGGACATCGAAGCAGCCGACGAGGGCGAACGAGCGGTCGGCAAACGGCAGGCGCAGCAGGTCGGCGGCCACTGGTTGCAGCTCGACGCCGGCCGTTCTTGCCGCTGTCGATGGTTCGCCCGGCCCCCGCCCGGCGTCTGCAGCGCGCCTCTCCGCCAGCAGCTGCAGGGCGGGAAGATGGGCGTCGGTCGCGAACAGGCGCCCGTGACGGCGCATCACCGCGCTCATCGCCCCAGTGCCGGCGCCGACCTCGAGGACCCGGGCTCCGGTTTGCCGGCCCAGGTCCGCGGCGTGGCGCTCGAGCACCGCCGCGACCGTCCGCCGCTTGACCTCGAACCACCAGTGGCGGTCCTGGAGGGCGGCCATCTGCAGGTACTCGGCAGCTTCCATCAGCTCCCCAGCGCCCGCAGCCGCCGCGCCCGCCAGCGCAGGCTGCCGATGGTCACCAGGTATCGCCATCCCCGGCGCACGAAGCCGAACAGGTTGGTGGCGGTCTTCGACTCGCCGGCGACTCGCGGGACGCTCACGTAGGGGATCTCGAGCACCCGGTAGCCGCGCAGCGCCGCGACACCGAGCAGCTCGATGCAGTACTCGCCGTAGTCGCCATGCAGGCCGAGGTCGAGCACCAGCCGGCGCGGCGCCATGACGTAGCCGGTGGTGTAATCGAGCACCCGACGGTCGACGATCCAGTGGGCGAGCCGGGTGATCACCAGGCTGGCCCAGACCGCCGTTCTCGAGTCGCGCTCATCGGCGCCACCTGTCACGTAGCGCGAGGCGCAGGTCAGATCGGCGGCGCCCCGCCGCAGGGGCACCAGCAGGTCCGGGAGCAGCTCCGGGGGGTGCGAGAAATCACAGTCCATCCAGGCGACCAGCTCGCCGCGCGCCCGCGACACCCCGTCGAGAATCGAGACCGTCAAGCCCGGTGGCGGCGGCCGCTCGATGACTCGGGCTTGCGGGAACGACGCGGCGGCGGCACGGGCGACCGCCGCGGTGCCGTCCGGCGAACGGTCGTCCATCACCAGGATCTCGTGCGCGACGCCCTCGAGCGCCGCCGCCACCCGCTCGATCAACCGCGCGATGTTGCCGGCCTCGTTGAAGGTGGGGAGCACGACGGTGACCGCAACCGGCGCCGCGCTGTCCGTGACCGCCGCTCCGCTGCCTATCGGCCCAGCGCCCATCGATCTGGATTCTGTCGGCTCGGTGTCCATCGGGCTCGTCGAGCTCATCGGGGCGCAGCTCCGTCACGTCCATCGATCGAGGCGCGATCCTCGGCAACCGGCAACGGCAGGACGTTCACGTACCAGACCATGAAGCCCACCTGTTGTCCCGTACGGGCAAACCGGTTGACGCTGACCGCGGCGGCGCGAGTCGTCCAGGACCCCTCGAGGTCGAGGACGTTGCTCTCCGTGACCAGCTCCCCCGGGACGTCGATCTCATACGATCCGACGCGCTCCGGGTTCCAGGCCAGCTCCAGCTCGGCCAGCGGCGTGCCGTTCAGCGAAACCTTCACGATCTGCGGCGGCGCGCCGTCGTAGTGGTAGGGGTGCAGGCGCAGCGTCAGCCTGTGGTCCCGCCCGCGCAGCATCGGCAGCCTGATCATCGTGCGGCCCGGCTTGTCGAAGCGGGCGGTGACGTTGGGAGCGCTCACCGGCGGATGCCAGCCGCCTACGAAGTACCGCCCATCTCCGGGCCCCGCCCTCAGGTGCGCAGCGCGGCCGGCCCGCAGATCCTCCCATAGCTGCCGGTGGGGGAGCTCCGTCAGCACCACCCACAGCATGCCGGCGACCGCCGCCGTGGCGGCAACGCGACCCAGCAGAAGGCGCTGCTCGCCCCGGGTATAGGCGAAGTCCTCGCGAGAGAGCCGGCGAACGAAGCCGGCGAGCACGTGGACCGACCAGAAGGCGGCGATCAGGAAGAGCGGATAAACGTGCATTGTGAAACGCCACTCCGAGCCGCCGGGAATCCGCCAGGTAAAGGCATAGGGCAGCAATGAGGCGGCGGTGAATAGCAGCAGGAAGCGCCCCGGGGGTGACCAGAGAAACAGGGCCAGTCCGGCGAGGGAAAGGAGCCTCAGGGCCGCTGCGAGACGCGGCGACCAGGCCCCGAAGCCCAGCCACTTGTTGTCGAACGGGTACGTGGTCATGCCGTTCAGGAACGTGTCGGCGAAACCTACCGGCGCCTCGCTCGCCATACTCCGCAAATAGGCCGAGGCGCTCATCGGAGCCTCGGCGGCGACTTCTTGTCTTTCTCGATAAAAGGAGGTGGCGAAGTTGATCGAGTGGAGCGGATCGCCGTATACCCGCCAGCAGTCGTACATGAACGGGCCCACCAAGGCCATCGCCACCAGGGCGGCCACCGCCACCGCGACGCCGCGCTCTCTGAAGCTCGCGGAAGTCGCGGCGCCGTCCTCCGGATGGGGCCCTCGAGCGGAAGCCGCGGGGCTGTTCTCGGCACAGGCAGCGAGAGAGGGCCGGCGCCATGGAAACACGAGGATCACCACCATCGCCGGAACGATGAACGACAGCGAGGTTATGCGCGTCAGGCACGCGGCGCCGGCGACCGCGCCGGCGACCACCGCCCTGCCCCACCTCGGCCGATGCCAGAGTCGCAGGATCGTGTACGCCGCCATCACGGTGAAGAACGCAAAGGCGTCGTCGCGCCAGCCGTCGACGCTCCACGACACCACGGTGTGCTCGGCCGCCAGCGCCAGCGCCGCCGCGAGGCCCACCCAGCGGGCGCAGGCGAACGCCCCGAGCAGATAGGTCGCCCAAACCAGCAGCAGCGAGTAGAACGCCGACGTATAGCTGATCCCGACGTCCTGGCCGCCGAACAGGCCGATGAACAGCTTGACGGAGAACACGTAGCCGGGCTCGCGCGGGTGGGCGGCGTAGAAGCTCTCCATGCGGCGGGCGAAGCGGATGTAGTTGATCGGATCACCGCCGGCGTAGGGATCCGCGGACCTCTCCCAGCGGAACGAGCCTGGGCGGAGCCATGATGCCAGCGTCTGGACGCGTAGCTGGGTGGCCTCGCTCACCGCGATGCGGGGCACCGGTCCGTACTTCTGGATCGCGGCGTCGTGGCGCAGCAGTCCGGCATACAGCACCACCGCCGCAACCAGCGCCACGACCAGCGGCCGCAGCATCGGATCCTCGCGGCTGCTGCGCAGGAGGCTAGCCGGCATTCTTCATCGACCTTCTCCGCAGGACGCGGAGAGGCCCGCGTCTACGGTGTTGCACCTGGCCAGTCCTCGTCATTCGTACAGGCGGATCCCGAGCAGCTCGATCGTCGCGAACGGCCCCTCGATGTCGATCACCGCCCACTTGTGGTGAATGTGCTGCAAGGCCTGCCCGGGCTCGGCCCCCCGTTGCCCGAGCACGACGATCTTCGCCAGCTCCTCCCCCACCGGCGGGCTCCCGCCGATCAAGCGCAGCGCCTCGGCTACGGCGTCGTCGAGCGGCCGCCAATCCTCGAGGCCGACGGTCACCGCCACCGCCGTGCCCGCCGGCAGCCCGGCGACGTGATCGAGCAGAGCGAGCCCGCCTGCGCCGGTCGTCGGAAAGAAGGTGGTCACCGGCGTCACGGTGCCGAAGGCCTCGATGACGTGGACCTGGTAGCCGGGGCCGCTCGACTGGTGTAGCCAGCGGTTACCGATGCCGAAGCCGGCGCCGTCGTCCTGGACGTCGAGGGTCACCCCGGCGGCGATCAAGGCGCCCGTTTGACCTAGCGGCACCAGAGTGTGGGCGCGGACCTCGAAGGCGCCGGGGGACCCCTCCAGGCCCTCGACGAAACCGTCGGGGAACGGCAGCCTGCCGCCTTGCCAGCTGCCTGTCGGCTCGATGATGTCGGTCTCGGTTCCCCAGCCGGCCGTCACGATGACCCCATCGCGCTCGTCTCGTCCCGGAGCGCGGATCAGGAACCGGACCCCCTGCTTGCCTTCGAGCTGCCGGGCGGCGTAGCGCCGGCGAACGCCGCCGCCGGATCCGCTGTCGCGCGGCACCGTGAAAACATAGCTGTGCCCCGACTGGTAGACGAGACCGGCGTCGTCATTCGCGCCCAGCAAGCGGCGCAGCCGGGCGTGCTGCGCCTGGTTGGCCAGCAAATCATCGTGCACGACCATGTAGCGGACGGGAAACTCGTCCCGCAGGATGCGGAAGAACTCCGGGCCGAGCGGTTCGGCCTCCACGAGCTCGACGTAATCGCGGGGGAAGAAACCGCTGTAGCCGTTGACCAGCGGCTTCCAGTGAAGGGTCGAGCCCAGCATGTACTGGGTCTCGCGCCATGGCTGCCGGCCCGGCTGCAGGGGAACATGGACGACGCCGAAGTCGCCCTCCTGGGTGGCCAGCCAGTGGTCGGCGGGGTCCTGCCCCGGGTCGGCGATCTCGTGGGGGAGCGGCCAGACGCGGAACTCCCAGACCGTCACCGCCAGGACGAGGGCGAGCGCGATCGCCGCCGTTGCCCGCCTCAGGCCCCGGGTCAGCGCGGCGAAGCCGAAGCCGGCCAAGGCGGCGACGAACAGCACCCAGAGGAGTCCGAAGCGCCCCACCGCGCGCAGGCCCTCATACGGCCAGGCCCCCTGGTAGAGCAGCCAGTAGGGGCCGTAGCCAACCTCGAAGTTCCACCCCCGGACGATCGGCCCATAGGCGAGCAGATAGGTGAGCAGCGCCAGGTAGGCGGTCACCAGCAGGTAGACGCCGCGGCGTTCCTCGGGCGAGCCGCTGCGCGCCCGCGGCAACGCCGCCACCAGCAGCGTGGCGGCGACCGCGAGCCACAGGGCGGGGCTCACCCAGCGGCTGGCGGCGAGGACAGGCTCGAGGAACGGGGGGCGCGCCCACCACTGTGCCAGCAGCAGGCTGATCGCGTGGAAGGCAAGCATGGTCGCCGTGACGAGGGCGACCGCGCCGACCAGCCGGCGCCGCAACGGGTTGGTCGTGCCCACGCGGCGGCGAACGCCGCTCAGCATCCGCGGCGCCACGAGGACCATGGCGGCGACCGCCAGCAGCAGGGTCAGCGCCCCTGGGAAGAAGTTCGACTCGGTGGCGCGGTAGTTCTCATAAAGCCAACGGACGTGGCTGGTCTTGTTGACCACACTGCCGGAAAAGAAGCCCTTGGGCTGGGCGGAGAACGCGACGGTCTCGCCGAAACCGCGCTGGAAGCCATAGGCCTCGTTGACGCCGGCGTAGGGGACGGCAATCGGCAGGACAAGCAGTGCCACGATGACCGCGGCGACGAGCCCGTCGCGCAACAGCTTCCGCGGGCTTCGGCGTGCCTCGGCGTTCGGCAGCAGCAGCAGGAGGAGGCAGCCGTAGGCGGCCAGGATCGGGAAAAGAAACAGCCCGTAGTGGATCGAGAAGGCGAACTGTAAGCCGGCGAAGGCCGCCATCAGCCAGAGATGCACGCCGCGCCCGGACTCGACGTACTTGCCGCAGTACAGGAGCGCGAACGGGATCCACTGGCCGGAGAGCATGTGCAACTGCGGCAGATGGTCGAACTTGGCGGGGGCGAACGTCCAGATCACGCCCGCCACGAGCCCCGCCGCCAGGCTTCCCGTGACCTGGCGGATCCAGAGCGTCGTGCCGATGCCGGTGAGGATAAAGGACGAGAAAAACAGCAGGTTGTAGGCCAGCACCGGATGACCCGCCCAGTTGACCGGGGCGACCAGCAGCGCCGGTGCCAGGAAGCTCTCCGAGAAGGCGAGGGTGTCCTGGTTCGGGTAGAAGATATTGGCGTTGAAGATGCCCAGCGGATCGGTGAGCAGCGCGTGAGCGTCCCAGGCCAGCGCCCAAGTATTCAACCGAACGTCGGCGAGCTCATTGAGGTACGTATCCGGGGCGGTCCAGATCGGGTAGGTGAACAGCAGGGTGAGCAGGAAGAAGAAGGCCACGAGCAGCGCCGGCTCGCGCAGTGTGTGCTCTTTCGGAACGCTCATTCGGCTCGCCGCCGTCGGATCGTCACGGTCGGGATCCGCCGCCCGCACGCTTTGCGAGATCGCTGCTGACCGGGCGCCTCGCCGGGCCGATCGTAACACTGTCGGGCATCCCGACGAGCGCGCGCCTGCAAGTCTCATCGCTCTCCTGCCCCGGGCGCAGGCCCCGGACACCGAAAAAGGGCCGCCGATCGTGCTTCGATCGACAGCCCCTTTCGATGGTTTTCCCGGCGACGACCTACTCTCCCACCCAGTTGCCCGAGCAGTACCATCGGCGCTGGGGAGCTTAACTTCCGTGTTCGGAATGGGAACGGGTGTGTCCTCCCCGCTACAGTCACCGAGAAATTCGAACCGAATAGTCCAGCCACGGATCGGCTTGCAGAATCGCGGTATCCGCGACCCCACGGTTGACCCGCTTCTTTGCCTTGCACGCGCTGATCGAGTCAGCGTGTTGAGCCCTTTTTTCAAAGGTCGGATTGGTGCGCCCCTGTGACGTTGCCAATGGTTACGCGTTGCTGATGCAATCAGCGACGCGCGGCATGAGCATCGTCACATGGGTCTGCCCCTGGCGAATTTAAAGGCCAAGCCTCACGGGCGATTAGTACCGCTCGGCTGAAGACATTGCTGTCCTTACACCTACGGCCTATCAACCTGCTAGTCTCGCAGGGCCCTTCAGGGGACCGAAGTCCCAGGGAGACCTAGTCTTGGAGTGGGCTTCCCGCTTAGATGCCTTCAGCGGTTATCCCTTCCCGAGATCGCTACCCAGCGGTGCCCCTGGCGGGACAACTGGTACACGAGAGCTCGAGCCATCCCGGTCCTCTCGTACTAGGGACGGCGCTCCTCAAGTCTCCTACGCCCACAGCGGATAAGGACCGAACTGTCTCACGACGTTCTAAACCCAGCTCACGTACCGCTTTAATCGGCGAACAGCCGAACCCTTGGGACCTGCTTCAGCCCCAGGATGCGATGAGCCGACATCGAGGTGCCAAACCTCCCCGTCGATGTGAACTCTTGGGGGAGATAAGCCTGTTATCCCCGGCGTACCTTTTATTCGTTGAGCGACGGCCCTTCCATGCGGAACCGCCGGATCACTAAGCCCTGCTTTCGCACCTGCTCGACTTGTAGGTCTCGCAGTCAAGCTCCCTTATGCCTTTACACTCTACGGCTGATTTCCAAACAGCCTGAGGGAACCTTTGGGCGCCTCCGTTACCCTTTAGGAGGCAACCGCCCCAGTTAAACTACCCACCAAGCACTGTCCCCGACCCGGATTACGGGTCTGGGTTAGAGTTTCAGCACATCGAGGGTGGTATCTCACTGTTGGCTCCACCACACCTGGCGGCGCGGTTTCAAAGCCTCCCACCTATGCTGCACGCGACCTACCAAAACCCAGTACTAAGTTGTAGTAAAGGTGCCGGGGTCTTTCTGTCCAGCTGCGGGTAGCCGGCATCTTCACCGGCACTTCAGTTTCGCCGAGCCACTGGCCGAGACAGCGCCCAGATCGTTACGCCATTCGTGCGGGTCGGAACTTACCCGACAAGGAATTTCGCTACCTTAGGACCGTTATAGTTACGGCCGCCGTTTACCGGGGCTTCGATTCCGAGCTTCGCCTTCCCGAAGGAAAGCTAACCTGTCCTCTTAACCTTCCGGCACCGGGCAGGCGTCAGTCCCTATACGTCGACTTCGACTTTGCAGAGACCTGTGTTTTTAGTAAACAGTCGCCTGGGCCTGGTTTCTGTGACCCCCTCGCGCTCCGGACGCGAAGTCCTTCACGCTAGCGGGGCGCTCCTTCTCCCGAAGTTACGGAGCCAATTTGCCGAGTTCCTTAGCCAGTGTTAACTCGTTCGCCTTGGGATTCTCTCCCCGTCTACCTGTGTCGGTTTGCGGTACGGTCGCCAAGACAACTCCCTACGAGGTTTTTCTCGGCAGCGTGGGATCACTCACTTTGCGGTCCGAAGACCTCGGCATCACGTCTCACCGTTTGGAATAGGGGCCCGGATTTGCCTGGTCCCCCCGGCTACACGCTTGCAAGCTGCACTTCCAATCGCAGCCTGAGCTACCCTCCTGCGTCACCCCTTCGGTCAAACGTTGTCAAGGCGGGGCCGGAATGTTGACCGGCTTCTCTTCGTCTACGACCTTCGTCCTCGACTAAGAGGCCGCCTAACCCTGAGCGGACTGACCTTCCTCAGGAAACCTTAGACTTACGGCGAGAGGGGTTCTCACCCTCTTTATCGCTACTCGTGCTGGCAGTCTCACTTCCGCGCCGTCCACCAGTCCTTACGGTCTGACTTCAAGCAACGCGGAACGCTCCCCTACCACTCGCAGAGACCTGAGTCTCCACGAATCCGCAGCTTCGGCGGCAGGCTTAGCCCCGGTACATTTTCGGCACCGAGTCACTCGACCGGTGAGCTGTTACGCTTTCTTTAAAGGATGGCTGCTTCTAAGCCAACCTCCCGGCTGTCTGTGCATCTCGACATCCTTTTCCACTTAGCCTGCACTTAGGGGCCTTAGCTGGCGGTCTGGGCTGTTTCCCTTTCGACTACGGAGCTTATCCCTCGCAGTCTGACTCCCTGGCTAAGATACGCGGCATTTGGAGTTTGGTTGGGTTCAGTAAGCTTATAGGCCCCTTAGCCCATCCAGTGCTCTACCTCCGCAATCCATCGCCAAAGGCTAGCCCTAAAGCTATTTCGGGGAGAACGAGCTATTACCGGGTTTGATTGGCCTTTCACCCCTATCCCCAGCTCATCCAAGCCGTTTTCAACCGACACTGGTTCGGGCCTCCACGTGGTTTTACCCACGCTTCACCCTGGCCAAGGATAGATCACCCGGCTTCACGTCTGCAGCATGCAACTAAGCGCCCGATTAAGACTCGGTTTCCCTACGGCTCGCCTGAAAGCTTAACCTCGCTGCATACCACAACTAGCCAGCCCATTATGCAAAAGGTACGCGGTCGGACAGGCGCGAAGCCAACGTCCTTCCACCGATTGTAGACATGTGGTTTCAGGTTCTATTTCACTCCCCTCACCGGGGTTCTTTTCACCTTTCCCTCACGGTACTGGTTCTCTATCGGTCACTAGGTAGTACTTAGCCTTACGAGATGGTCCTCGCGAATTCCCACGGAATTTCACGTGTTCCGCGGTACTCGGGTGGCCACCAGTGGAGACATGCGACCTTTCGCGTACGGGACTTTCACCCCCTCTGGTCAGGCTTTCCAGCCTGTTCCGCTAGATCCATGCTTGGTAACTCCACCTGCGGTCCGTGACCCGCAACGGTGACTCCCACGACCCCAACGCCACAACGCCCACGGGCTTACATGGCATCGGTTTAGGCTCTTCCGCGTTCGCTCGCCGCTACTAACGGAGTCGTTTTTACTTTCCTTTCCTGGGGTTACTGAGATGTTTCACTTCTCCCCGTTGGCGACCCGAGCCCTATGTATTCAGGCAAGGGTCGGCACGGCATTACCCGTGCCAGGTTGCCCCATTCGGAAATCCCCGGGTCAGAGCCTGCTTGCGGCTTACCGAGGCTTATCGCAGCTTGCCACGTCCTTCATCGCCTCCTAGTGCCAAGGCATCCACCACACGCCCTTTCTAGCTTGGCCAAAAAATTCGCCCCGGACAGACCTCTTCCGGCACGCGCCAAACCAACCTTCGCGATAAAAAGGGCTCAATAAATGCTCAGCAAAAAATTGCTGGACTATTCGGTTGTCAAAGAGCCGACTGGCGTCCGCCAGTCCCCTTGTCAGGGGGGCGGATCCACCAGCAGTGCATGGTCAGCGCGGCGGG
>DASWHK010000249.1:20000-37080 GCA_036398215.1 Acidobacteriota bacterium
CACCCGCACCCGCGCGAAACGACGCTTGCCGACCTTCAGGACGCGTTCGACGCCGTCGTTGGGGATGCTGGCGGTCTCGTCGCTGATCCGCTCCCCGTCGAGACTGACGGCACCCTGCGAGAGCAGCCGCCGCGCCTCGCCGTTGGAGGAGGCGAAGCCGCAGTCGCGCATCACCCTGACGATCCACGCGGGCTCGCCGCTGGCCAGCGCCAGGGTCTCGATCTCGTCGGGCAGGCCCCCCTCGGCGAAGATCTTGTCGAACTCGGCCTGCGCGGCGGCGGCCGCGGCCGCGTCGTGGAAATCGCCGACGATGATGCCCGCCAGCCGCTGCTTGGCCGCCTTCGGGTGTAGCTCGCCCGCCGCCACCTGCCGGCGCAGCTCGGCGATCTGTTCGGCGCCCAGGTTGGTGCACAGCTCGTAGTAGCTCCACATCAGCTCGTCGGAGATCGACATCACCTTGCCGAACATGTCGGCGGGCGTGTCCTCGACGGCAACGTAGTTGTCCAGCGACTTGCTCATCTTCTCGACGCCGTCGGTGCCGATCAGCAGCGGCACGGTGAGCACTACCTGCGGCTCCTGGCCGTGCTCGCGCATGATGTCGCGGCCCACCAGCAGGTTGAAGAGCTGGTCGGTGCCGCCCATCTCGACGTCGGCCTCGAGGGCGACCGAGTCGTAGGCTTGTGCCAAGGGATAGAGGAGCTCGTGCACGCTGATCGGCTGGTTGGCCTTGAAGCGCTTCTCGAAGTCGTCGCGCTCGAGCATCCTCGCCACCGTGTACTTGCCGGCCAGCTTGATGAAGCCGGCGGCGCCGAGCGCCTCCAGCCAGGTAGAGTTGAACTCCAGCCGGGTCCTGTCGGGATCGAGGATCTTGAGCGCCTGCTGGCGGTAGGTCTCGGCGTTCTCGAGGACCTCCTCGCGGGTGAGCTGCGGCCGGGTCTTCGACCTCCCCGAAGGGTCGCCGATCATGCCGGTGAAGTCGCCGACCACGAAGATGATCTCGTGGCCGAGGTCCTGGAACTCCTTCATCTTGCGGAGCACCACCGTGTGGCCGAGGTGAATGTCGGGCGCCGAGGGGTCGAACCCGACCTTGACGACCAGCGGCTTGCCGGTCTCGCGCGAGCGCTCGAGCTTGGCGGCCAGCTCTTCCTCGCTGATCAGGTCGACCGCGCCGCGGCGGAGTACCTCGAGCTGTTCACCGACCGGTGCGAAGCGGCTCACGAGCACACCTCCATGGCAAGAGTTGCGCCCGCGGGCTGCCCTGGATCCGTGACAACCGCGCCGTGGGGACTCACGGCGCCACCGCTGGCTGCGGGAGGATCATGACCCGGCGGCCCTCGACGCGGAGCCGGCCCTCGGCCAGCAGCCGCAAGGCTTCGGGGTAGACCAAGTGCTCTTGCTCGAGGATGCGGGCGGCGAGCGATTCCTCGGTATCGCCGTCGGCCACCGGCACCGCCGCCTGGGCGACGATAGGGCCGGCATCGACCTCGGGAACCACGAAATGCACGGTACAGCCCGACAATCGGACGCCGTAGTCGAGCGCCTTGCGCTGCACGTTCAAGCCCGGAAAGGCGGGCAGCAGCGATGGGTGGACGTTGAGGATCCGGTGCGGGTAGCGGCTGATGAAATCCGCGGAGATCACCCGCATGAACCCTGCCAGGCAGACGATCTCGCAGCCGTGCTCCTCGAGCGCCCGCAGCAGCTCGGCCTCGAAGTCGGCCTTGCTGGCGAACCTGCTGTGGTCGACGACGGCGGTCGGGATGCCGAACAAAGCGGCCTTGTCGAGGCCGGAGGCGTCGGGCCGGTTCGAGATGACCACGCGGATCACGGCGGGAAAATCGCCCGCGGCGCAGGCCTCGGCGAGCGCCTCCATGTTAGAGCCGCGACCGGAGATCAGCACCCCAACGCCGAGCTTGCTCACGGGTTCAGCTCGGCGATCGGTGCCCGACGCTTTCATCCGGCGACCTCGAACCCCGGCTCGAGCCTGACGCCCTCGCCCTCGACCACGGCGCCGATCGGGAAGGCCTGCTCGCCTGCCGCCGTCAGCGCCTCGAGCAGCGCGTGACGGCGCTCCGTCGACACCGCCACCACCATGCCGACGCCCATGTTGAACGTCCGCCACATCTCGTCGTCGGGAATGCCCCCCCATTCGCGAAGCGTCCGGAACACCGCCGGCACCTCCCAGGCCTCCGGGTCGATCACCGCCCCGCAAGCCGCCGGCAGCATGCGCGGGACGTTCTCGTGGAGGCCGCCGCCGGTGATGTGGGCGAGACCGTTGATCTCGCCGCGCCCGATCGGCCCGCGCAGCGCCGACACGTACGCGCGGTGCGGCCGCAGCAGCTCCTCGGCCACCGTACAGCCCCACTCGGGGACATGATCGTCGACGACCAGGCCACGGTGCTCGAAGACGATCTTGCGGACCAGCGAGTAGCCGTTCGTGTGCAGGCCGCTGGAGGCGAGCCCCAGCAGCCGGTCCCCCGGCCGGATCGCGGCGCCGTCCAGAAGGGAGTCGCCGATCGTTCGCCCGACGATGAAGCCGGCCAGGTCGTACTCGCCGGGCCGGTAGATGTCGGGCATCTCGGCGGTCTCGCCGCCGATCAACGCCGCGCCGACCTCGCGACAGGCCTCCGACACGCCGCGCAAGACGGCCTCGACCACCGCCTCGTCCATCTTGCCCAGCGCCAGGTAGTCGAGGAAGAACAGCGGCACCGCTCCCTGCGTGAGGATGTCATCGGCGCAATGGGCGACGATGTCGTAGCCGACGCCCTCATGGCTTCCCGCCATCACGGCGACCTTCAGCTTGGTGCCGACGCCGTCGGCCGAGGCCACCAGCAGGGCGCTGGCGCCGCCGAGGCGCAGCCGGAAGCCGCCGCCGAAGCTGCCGATGTCGCCGACGACGTCGTCGGTGAACGTCGAGCGCACCAGCTCGCGGATTCGCAGCTTGGCGCCGGCCGCGGCGGCGCGGTCGACACCGGCGTCGCGGTAGCTGAGCTTCGGATTGCGTGCGTCTTCGGACACGTTCGCCCTTCCGTCCGGCCGCGGGCCGCGCCGGCTCAGGGCGCGCCGCCCCGGTCGTTGCGAGCCGGGCCCGCGCCCACCGGCTGGAACAGCTCCATCTGCAGCTCCAGGTCGCTGCCCAGCGGGGTCGGGTAATCGGCCGTGAAGCAGGCGCCACAGTACTTGGTGTCGCCGTCGGGCAGCGACCGCTTGAGCCCGTCGTGCGACAGGTAGGCCAGCGAGTCGGCGCCGATCGCTGCACGGATCTCCTCCACCGAGTGGTTGGCGCCCACCAGGTCCTCGCGGTGCGGCGTGTCGATGCCGTAGTAGCAGGGCGAGATGTAGGGCGGCGACGAGACCCGGAAGTGCACCTCGCTGGCGCCGGCATTGCGCACCATCTCGACGATCTTGGCGCTGGTCGTCCCCCGCACGATCGAGTCGTCGATCAGCACCACGCGCTTGCCGGCGATGACGCTGCTGACCGGGTTGAGCTTGACCTTCACCCCGAAGTGGCGGATCGATTGGCGCGGCTCGATGAACGTGCGCCCGACGTAGTGATTGCGGATCAGCGCCGGCTCGAACGGCAGCCCCGACTCGGACGCGTAACCGAGGGCGGCGTAGACGCCCCCGTCGGGCACCGGAACCACCATGTCGGCCGCCGCCGGCGCTTCCTGGGCGAGCCGCCGGCCCATGCGCTTGCGGGCATCGAGCACCCCGGCGCCGAAAAGCACGCTGTCCGGGCGGGCGAAGTAGACGTGCTCGAAGATGCAGGCGCGCTGCGGCTGCCGGCGCCAGGGTCGCAACGAGCGAAAGCCCGGCGCCTCGGCGCCGGGGCCGGCGGCGATCGCGTCGAGCACCGCCGCCGAGCCCACCGCTTCCTCGCGGATCTCGACCACCTCGCCGGGCTCGACGTCGCGGATCAGCCGGGCGCCGATCAGGTCGAAGGCGCAGGTCTCGGAGGCCAGAACCAGCGACCCGTCGAGCTCGCCGATCGAAAGCGGCCGGAAACCGAAGGGGTCGCGGACGCCGACCACCGACTCGTGGGTCAACAGCGTCATCGTGAAGGCCCCCTGTGCCTGGCCGAGGGCGTCGACCAGGGCGTCGATGATGCCGTCGTACTGGCTGCGGGCGAACAGATGCAGCAGCACCTCGGTATCGCTGGTCGACGTGAAGATCGACCCTTCCTGCTCGAGCTGGGCGCGGATCTCGCGGGCGTTGACCAGGTTGCCGTTGTGCCCCAGGGCGACGGAGCCGCGGCGCGACTCGATGCGCACCGGCTGGGCGTTGGCCAGGTTGCTGGCCCCGGCGGTGGAGTAGCGGACGTGGCCGATGGCGGCGCGCCCGGGCAGGCGGGCGAGGCGCTCGAAGTCGAACACCTCCGCCACCTCCCCCATTCCCCGCTCGACGAACATCGCCCCGAGGTTGACCGTGGCGATGCCGCTGCTCTCCTGGCCACGGTGCTGGAGCGCGTAGAGGCCCAGGTACGCGATACGGGCCGCCTCGCTGTTGCCCATGATGCCGAAGACACCGCAACAGTGGTTCAGGCTGCGTCCCATTTGCCTCTCCCCTTGCCTCTCCCGAGCTTCTCGGCCAGGCTCGTGGCCCAGGCCACGTACGCCTTGCGCACCTCCAACTCGAACAGCGGCGCCTCGCCGCAGCTCACCTCCAGCACCGCGTCGTCGCCGCCTTCCGCGCCGGCGCTGACCACGCCGATCTCGCTGGCCGGCAAGCCGTGCCGCGCGCACAGCGCCGACAGGGCCTCGCGGCTCTCCGGCGGCAGCGATACCACCACCCGCGAGGCCGCCTCGCCGAAGAGGCGCAGGTCGACCCGTCCGGCGGTCCCCGGCCCGAGATCGACGGCGGCGCCGAACAACCCCGACCCCAGGGCTTCGCTGCCCTGGCAGCCGTCGGCGCGCTCGTCGTCGGCGCGGCCGAAGCACGCTTCGGCGAGGGCAACGCCGAGGCCGCCGTCGCTGCAATCGTGGGCGCTGCGCAACAAACCGGCTTCCGCCGCCTCGACGAGCACCCGTTGCAGGGCCGCCTCGCGCTGCAGGTCGATCGCCGGAGGCGCCCCCCTGACCGCTCCAGCCCGGTGACAGACCCGCAACAGGGCGCTGCCGCCGAGCCCCCAGTCGCCGACGTCGCCGGCGGCCTGCGACACGTCGACGCCCAGCAGGACGATGGCGTCGCCGGCGGCCTGAAACGCCGAAGGCACGGCGAGGTTGGCGTCGGCCAGGTGTCCGAGGCAGCCGATGACCGGCGTCGGCAGGATCGGCCGGCTTTCGGTCTCATTGTAAAACGACACGTTGCCGCCGGTCACCGGAACGCCCAGGGCACGGCAGGCGGCGCCCAGGCCGCGGACCGCGGCGGAGAACTGCCCCATCCGCTCCTCGCTCTCGGGGCTGCCGAAGTTCAGGCAGTTGGTGATGCCCAGCGGTCGGGCCCCGGTGCAGGCGACGTTGCGGCAGGCCTCGGCGACCGCCAACGCGGCCCCGGCCTCCGGATCCAGGCCGGTGTGCCAGGGGTTGCCGTCGAGGCTGAGGGCCACGGCGCCGCCGGTCTCCTTGATCCGCATCACCGCCGCATCGCCGCCCGGGCGCTGCACCGTGTTGGTGCGCACCGTCTGGTCGTACTGCTGGAAGACCCACCGCTTCGAGGCGATGCTGGGATCGGCGAGCAGATCCAGCAGCGCCCGCCGGCAGGCGGCGCCGGAGGCTGTATGGCCCGGCAGCTCCCACAGCGGCGCCACGTCGCCGGGGCCGAGCCGCGGGCCCGCCTGCGGTTCCTGGAAAGGCCGCCGGTACACCGGGCCGTCGTCGGCCAGCGAACGGGCCGGCATCTCGGCGACCACCGCCTCGCCGTCCTTGACCCGCAGCAAGCCGTCGCCGGTGACGACGCCGATCTCGACGGCATGCAGGTCCCATTTCTCGAACACCGCCTGCACCGCCTGGAGATCCTCGCGCTCGCACACCAGCAGCATGCGCTCCTGCGACTCCGAGAGCATGAACTCATAGGCCGACATGCCGCGCTCGCGAGTCGGCACCTTGCGGACGTCGATCTCCATGCCCGTGCCTGCCTTCGAGCCCATCTCGCAGGTCGAGCAGGTGAGGCCGGCGCCGCCCATGTCCTGCATGCCGACGACCAGGCCGCGCTCGATGAGCTCCAGGCAGGACTCCAGCAGCAGCTTCTCGGTGAAAGGATCGCCCACCTGCACCGCCGGGCGCTTCTCCTCGGCGCCCTCGTCGAAGGTGGCCGAAGCCAGCAGGCTGACCCCGTAGATGCCGTCGCGCCCCGTCTTGGCGCCCACGTAGAGCACCGGGTTGCCGAGCCCGGAGGCGCGGGCGCGGACGATGCGGTCGGAGGGGACCAGCCCGTAGCACATCACGTTGACCAGCGGATTGTGGTCGTACGAGGGGTCGAAGTAGATCTCGCCGCCGACGGTCGGCACGCCGATACAGTTGCCGTAGCCGGCGATGCCGCCCACCACGCCCTCAAGCAGGAAGCGGTTCTTGGCCTTGTCGAGCGTCCCGAAGCGCAACGAGTTGAGCAGCGCCAGCGGTCTCGCCCCCATCGTGAAGATGTCGCGCAGGATGCCGCCGACGCCGGTCGCCGCCCCCTGGTAGGGCTCGATGTACGAGGGGTGGTTGTGGCTCTCGACCTTGAATACCGCCGCCCAGCCATCGCCGAGGTCGACGGCGCCGGCGTTTTCCCCGGGTCCCTCGACGACCGCCGGCCCCTCGGTCGGCAGGGTCTTCAGGTGCACCCGGCTGCTCTTGTAGGAGCAATGCTCGGACCACATCACCGAGAACATGCCGACCTCGGTGACCGTGGGGGTGCGGCCGACGATCTCGCAGACCCGGGCGTACTCGTCGGCGGTCATGCCGTGCTCGAGCGCCAGCTCCTCACTGACCGGCTGCTGGCCGATCAGCACTCCGGAGTCCGGCGGCGAGGCGCCCTCCTGGGCCTCACGGGCTCCCTCTCGCGTGCCGCCGCTCACTCGCCGACCAGAGGGTCGAGAGGGGCTCGTTTGGAGTGCCCCGCAGGCATCGGAATCCGGCTCACCGGTTGACCTCCAGGAGGCCCCTCTTTGCCGGCTCGGGCGCGCCGGTGGGGACCGCGGCTTCCGCCGCCTGCAGGATCGACCGGAAGATGATCTCGCCGTCGCTGGAGCCCAGCGCCGCCTCCATGCAGCGCTCGGGGTGCGGCATCAGGCCGACGATGTGGCCGTCCGGGCTGCAGATGCCGGCGATGTCGTGGAGCGAGCCGTTGGGATTGAAGCGCGGGTCGAGCGAGCCGTCGGGGGCGCAGTAACGGAACGCCACCTGATTGGCGGCCTCGAGCTCATCAAGGGTCGCGGCGTCGGCGAAGTAGTTGCCCTCGTAATGGGCGATGTGCAGCCGCAGCACCTGCCCCGGCTCGCAGGCGCAGGTGAACGGGGTGTCGGTGCGCTCGACGCGAACGTAGGTGTCCTGGCAGCGGAACTTGAGGCTGGAGTTGGGCCGCAGGGCCCCGGGGAGAAGACCGGCTTCGACGAGGATCTGGAAGCCGTTGCAGATGCCGATCACCGGCCCGCCGGCGGCGGCGAAGCGCTCGACCGCCTTCATGATCGGCGACAGCCGCGCGATCGCCCCGGTTCGCAAGTAGTCGCCGTACGAGAAGCCTCCGGGCAGGACGATGCAGTCGAGGCCCTCCACGGACGCCTGCTTGTGCCACAGCATCTCGACGTCGGCGCCGAGCAGCGAGCCGAACGCCCACTCGCAGTCGTGGTCGCAGTTGCTGCCGGGAAACACCACGATGCCGACCCTCATTCGTCTTCCCCTCGTCGTGCCCCCCGGCGGCGGCTCCCTTCACGCCGCTCGGGACCTTCGAAGTCGTCGTCGGAACCGCCGCGCCGATCTTCGGTCTGGCGCCGCTCGATACGGGCCCGGCGCTCGCTGTCGGCACGGCGCTCCCGGCGGTTACGACGATCGTCATCGCGGCGCTCGCGGCTCTCGCGGCGCTCGTCACCGTCGCGGCGGTCCTCGTCGGCCGGCAGCCCCGCGGCGGCGCGCGCCGCCGCCAGGTCGGCGCGGCGGTCCCGCCCGGAGCGGCGGTTGTCGCTGCCCCGGCGCTCGGCCTGGCGGCGCTTGCGGGCGCGCCGATCGGCCTCGGCGCCGTCGGCGTCGGTCTTGTCGATCACTCGCACCTGAAAATCCTCGATCACCGGGTTGGCGAGCAGCTCCTTGGCCATTGCCGCCAGCATCGCGGCGGCCTCGTCGGCGTCGCCGGTGTCGAGCTCGACCTCGAACACCTTGCCCTGCCGGATCGACCGGACGGCGTCGTAACCGAGGTTGCCGAGCGCCTGGGCGATCGTCTCGCCCTGCGGATCGAGCACCTCGGGCCGCAGTCGCACCAGAACTCGTCCTTTCATCCGATCGTCCCCTCCCGCGCCAGAACGCGCTCGTACACAGCCTCGACGCCGGCCAGCGCCGCCTCCAGGTCGAAGGCGCGATCGAGATCCTCCTCGGAGAGATGCTCCATCACCTCCGGGTCGGCCGCCAGCAGCTCGCGAAACGGCTCGCCGCTGTCCCAGCAGACCATCGCGGCGCGTTGCACCAGCCGGTAGGCCTCGGTGCGCGCCAGCCCGGCCTGCAGCAGCGCTTCCAGCACCCGGCTCGAGAAGATCAGCCCGTTGGTGAGCTCGAGGTTGCGCTGCATGGCTTCCGGGAAGACGTCCAGACCGGCGATCACGCCGTGCAGCCGGTGTTGCATGAAGTCGAGCGCGATGCAGGCATCGGCAATCGCCACCCGCTCGACGGAAGAATGGGAGATGTCGCGCTCGTGCCAGAGGGCGACGTTCTCGAAGCCGGTCACCGCGTAGGCGCGCACCAGGCGGGCCAGGCCGACGAGATTCTCGCATTTGATCGGGTTGCGCTTGTGGGGCATGACCGAGGACCCCTTCTGCCCCTTGGCGAAGGGCTCGGCCGCCTCGAGGACCTCGGTGCGCTGCAGGCCGCGAACTTCGAGGGCGACGTTCTCGATCGAGGCGGCGACGACCGCCAGATGGGCGAGGAACTCGGCGTGGCGGTCGCGGGGAACGACCTGCGACGACACCGGCTCGACCTGCAGGCCGAGCTTGGCGCAGGCGATCGGCTCCACCGCCGGATCGAGGGTCCCGTAGCTGCCCACCGCCCCGGAGATCTGCCCGAAGCGGATGACCTCGCGGGCCCGGTGCAAGCGATCGAGGGCGCGGCGGAACTCCTCGTGATAGCGCAGGAACTTGAGGCCGAGGGTGATCGGCTCGGCGTGGATGCCATGGGTGCGGCCGACCATCGGCTGGTGGCGGAACTCCTCGGCGCGGGCGGCGAACAGCTCGACCAGCGCCTCGCAGCCCTCGATCAGCAGGTCCGCGGCGCGCCCGCAGCGCAGCGCCAGCGAGGTGTCGAGCACGTCGGAGGAGGTCAGCCCCAGGTGCAGCCAGCGCGCCGCCGGGCCGATCTGCTCCTCGATCGCCTCGAGAAAGGCGATGACGTCGTGGCCGGTTCGCGCCTCGATCTCGGCGACGCGCTGCGGGTCGGGCGGCGTCGCCCGGCGCACCTCGGCGAGGGCCTCGGCGGGGATGCGGCCGAGCTCCGCCATCGCCTCGGCGGCCGCCAGCTCGACCTCCAACCAGGTCGCGTACTGCGCCGCTTCGGTCCAGATGGCGCCCATTGCGGGGCGCGTATAGCGGCCGATCATTGCAGCGGATCAGGGGGTTATCGGGGGATGAGCCAGCGCCAGGTCAGGGTTCGCGCAGAAATGACTTCCTGCTTCTTCGCGAACCCTGATTCTATCCCGGTAACCGAATGCGGCCAAACTCGGCGGGTCGCCAGACCCATCACACTTCCACCTCGGCCTGCTAGGCCGCGGGGCTCAGGCGGCCGCCGCCGGGCAGCGCCAGGCCGTCGGCGAAGTGCTCGCCGAGCTCGGCGGCCACCTGGCGCCGGGCCAGGAGATCGACGGCGATGCCCTCGTCGCGGAACAGCTCGCGGGCGAGGGCTTGCACCTGCTCGGCGCTCACCGAGTCGATGCCGGCGATGATCTCGTCCATGTCGTAGGCGCGCCCGAAGTAGATCTCCTGCTGCGCCAGGCTGCTCATCCGCCCGGCGGTGCTCTCCAGGCCGAGCATGACGTTGCCCTTGAGGTTCTCCTTCATGCGGGAGAGCTCCTCGCCGGGGACCGGCAGCTCGCTGAGCACCGCCAGCTCCTCGAGGATGAGGTCGAGCACCGTAACGGCAGCGTCGGGGCGGGTCGCCGCGTAGATCCAGATGCAGCCGGCGTCGAAGTAGGTCTCGAGCGCCGAGTAGACGTTGTAGGCGAGCCCCTGCTCCTCGCGGATCCGCTGGAAGAGGCGCGAGGAGACGCTGCCGCCGAGCACCGCGTTGAGCACGAATACGGCATAGCGGCGCGCGTCGGTGGCCGCCGGGGCCGGGCAGCCGACGGCGACGTGGACCTGCTCCAGCTCCTCCTTGCCGAGGATCCGGAAGTGCTGGAAAGGGCGCGGCGGCGACAGCTCTGCAGTCGCCCCCCGGTTGGTCAAGGCGCCGAAGCGTTCTGCGACATACCCCTCCAGCTCCTCGTGCTCGAGGTTGCCCGAGGCCGCGATCACCACGTTGGCGGGCTCGTAGGCGCGACGGAAGAAGGCGGCGAGATCCTCTCGGGCGAGCGCCTCGACGGTTTCCCTGCTGCCGAGCACCGGGATCCCGAGCGGGTGGTCGAGCCAGAAGGTGCGGGAGAACTCCTCCCAGAGCAGCTCCTCGGGGCTGTCATCGACGGCGGCCAGCTCCTCGAGAATGACCGCCCGCTCGCGCTCCATCTCGGTGGCGTCGAAAAGCGGCTCCAGGACGATGTCGGCGAGCAGCTCGAAGGCGTCGCCGACGTGGACGTCGAGCACGTTGGCGTAGTAGCAGGCCTGCTCCTTGCTGGTGAAGGCGTCGAGCTGGCCGCCCATGGCGTCGATTGCGAAGGCGATCTGGCGGGCGGTGCGCGTGCGCGTCCCCTTGAACAGCATGTGCTCGATGAAGTGCGAGATCCCCGCCTGACCGGGGGCCTCGAAGCGCGAGCCCATCTTGACCCAGATGCCGAGCGTGGCGGAGCGGACCGTGGGCACCCGTTCGGTGACCAGGACCAGACGGTTCTCGAAGCTGCGGCGCTGGATGTTGCGCTCGGTCGGCATGGGCGGACGCCGGTGGTCGGGGGATTCAGCCTAACCGACGAAGCTCCGCAGCGGTCCTTCCAGCGTCGGCTCGCCGATCTCCTGCAGCTCGTAGGTCACTCGCATCGCCGGGACGTGGAAGTCTACCAGCAGGCGCAGGTCGATCGGCGTGGCGATCAATACCAGGTCGCACGGGGTGGCGCGGATCGTCGCCTCGAGGTCGGCGATCTGCTCGTCGCCATAGCCCATCGCCGGCAGCACCATCTCGGTCTGCGGGTACTTGGCGAAGGTGTCGGCGATGCTCCGTACGGCGTAGGGCTTGGGGCCGACGATCTCGGCGGCGCCGAACTTGCGCGCCGCCACAACGCCGGCGCCGTAGGCCATCTCGCCGTGGGTCAGGGTCGGGCCGTCCTCGATCACCAGCACCCGCTTGCCGGTGATGTCGGTGGCGTCGCCGTCGAGAAACAGCGGCGAGGCGGCATCGACGACCAGGGCGCCGGGGTTGACCTCCTGGATCGCCTCCCGCAGCCTGTCGACCGCCGCCGGCTCGGCGCTGGTGATCTTGTTGATCACCAGGACGTCGGCGCGGCGGAAGTTGGTCTCGCCCGGGTAGTACGTCGTCTCGTGGCCCTGGCGCAGGGGGTCGAGGACGACGATCTCGAGGTCGGGCTTGATCAGCGGCAGGTCGTTGTTGCCGCCGTCCCAGACGATGATGTCGGCCTCTTGCTCGGCGGCGCGCAGGATCGCCTCGTAGTCGACGCCGGCGAATACAACCACGTCGTTGCGGAGGTGCGGCTCGTACTCCTCGCGCTCCTCGATCGTGACCTGCGCGCGGTCGAGGTCGGCGGCGGCGGCGAAGCGCTGGACGCGCCCGGCCAGGAGATCCCCGTAGGGCATGGGATGGCGCACGACGGCCACGCGGCGGCCGCGCTCGCCCAGGATGCGCGCCACGCGCCGGCTGACCGCGCTCTTGCCGCAGCCTGTGCGCACGGCGCAGACGGCGACCACCGGCTTGGGCGAGCGCAGCATGGTGCGCCTGGGCCCGAGCAGGGCGAAGTCGGCGCCCGCGGCCAGCGTCCGGCTCGCGAGATGCATCACCTGCTCGTGGCTGACGTCGCTGTAGGCGAACACCACCTGGTCGACGCCGCGCTCGCGGATGATCCGCTCGAGATCTTCCTCCGGCTCGATCGGGATGCCGTGCGGATAGCGCGGGCCCGCGAGCCCCGGCGGGTAGCGCCGCCCCGCGATGCCGGGAATCTGCGTCGCCGTGAACGCCACGACCTCGACGCGGCCGTCCTCTCGATAGACCGCGTTGAAATTGTGGAAGTCGCGGCCGGCCGCTCCGAGGATCACGACGCGGGTTGGCGTGCTTGTCATCTCAAGCGCATGATCCACCGGGACAGTCGGTTTTTCAATGTGTTAGAGTTACGCCATGCGCGGGCTCCTCATCTCGGTTGAGGGCGTGGAAGGCTCGGGCAAGTCCACCCACTGCAGGCTTCTCGGGCAGTGGCTGACGGCGCGCGGGCTCGAGGTGGTCCTGACCAGCGAGCCCGACGGCACGCCGCTCGGCTCGGCCATCCGCGCGCTCTTCGAGCAGGACGGCATGCCGCCGACGCCGCTGACGCAGACGTTCCTCTTCATGGCGGCGCGCCAGCAGCACATCGCCGAGGTCATCCGCCCGGCGCTCGCGCGCGGGGCCGTCGTCGTCTCCGACCGCTACGCAGACGCGACGCTCGCATACCAGGGATTCGGCGGTGGCATGGAGCTCGAGACCATCCGGGATCTCAACGCGCTCGCCACGGGCGGCGTCATGCCCGATCTGACGATTCTCCTCGACCTCGACCCCGCGGAAGGCATCAGGCGGATCAGCGACCGCCCGCTCGACGCCTTCGAGAAGATGGACATGGGCTTCCACCGCCGCGTGCGCGAGGGCTATCTCGAGATCGCGCATGCCGAGAAGAACCGGGTCGTCGTGCTGAGCGCCGCCCAGCCCAAGGACGCGCTTCACGCCGCGGTCGTCCGCGCGGTTGAAGGATTGCTTCTGAAGCAGGAGGCGCGCCGTGGCGCTTGACGCGCCCAGCGCACTTGACGTGATCGTCGGCCAGGCCGAGGCGGTGGAGCTCCTCCGCCGTGCCCTCGCGGGAGGCCGCGTCGCGCACGCCTGGGCCTTCATCGGCCCGCACGGCGCCGGGCGCCGGACGTCGGCGCTGGCCTTCGCAAAGGCGCTGGTGGCGCCATCGGGCGGCGCCGCGGCCTCGCGGGTGGACCGCGGTCTCCACCCCGACGTCCACCTTCTCGGCCCCACGCCGCCCGCGAGCAATCCCAAGGGCACGCCCGCCATCCGCGTCGAGAACATCCGCGAGCTGGAGCGGCTGGCGTCGCTCAAGCCCGCCGAGGCGCCGTGGAAGGTCTTCATCGTGGACGAGGCGGAGAGCATGACGGGGGCGGCGCCGCAGGCTTTTCTCAAGACACTCGAGGAGCCGCCGGCGCGCACCGTGATCATCCTGGTCTTGAGCCAGGCCCGCGCCCTGCCGGCAACGGTGCTCTCGCGCTGCCAGGTCGTCCGCTTCCGTCCCCGCGCCGCTGAGGGCGCCGTCGCGCTCCTGCCCGGCGGCGCCGGTGAGGACCGGGAGCGCGCGCTCGGATGGCTCGCGCAGGCACAGACGGGCGGTGTCGAGGCCGTCCTCCGGATCGGTGAGGCCGTCGGCCGCGACCGCGAGGCGGCGTTGGCCGCGGTCGACACCTGCTGGCTGTGGTACCGGGATCTCCTCTGCTCCCAGGGTGGTGCGGATTCCCATTTGGCGGTGTTCGCCGGGAAAGCGGATGGCGGGCAGCGCTCGCTGGACGATGTGGTGGCGGGTCTCTCCGCCTGCCGTGAAGCGTGGCAGGCCATCCAAGGAAACGTTTCACCTCGGCTCACGGTCGAGGTGCTGCTGAGCCGCCTGACGAAGGCGGCGTAGGGGCGGCCATGAGCGAGACCACTGGCACGGAGACGGCGGTGGAAGCCGAGGCGCAGCTGCCGTATCTCATCGGCGTGCGGCTGCGCGCTCCGCTCCAGGCCGAGGATCACCTGACGGATCAAGAGGATCTGGCCGTCGGCGAATTCGTCATCGTGGAGACGGGGCAGGGCACCGCCGTGGGCGAGATCAGGCGGCCCAAGCGCCCGCTGCCGGAGTTCAAGCGGGGCCGACTCTACCGGCAGGTGATGCGCCGCGCGACGGACGCGGAGATGGCCGAGTGGCGCGAGCGCCGCGCGCGCGAGCTCCAGCACGCCGAGACGTGCCGCAGGCGCGCCCGAGGGCGGGGACTCACGCTCAAGGTGGTGGACGTCGACATCGATCCGAGGCAGCGCCGCGTCACCGTCCTCTTCAACGCCGAGGAGCGGGTGGACTTCCGGGACCTCGTGCGCGATCTCGCCCACGAGTTCCACGCGCGCATCGAGATGCGGCAGATCGGCGCGCGCGACACGACCAAGCTCATGGACGGCATCGGGCCCTGCGGCCGGCAGCTCTGCTGCACGTCGTATCTCAAGAAGTTCGACCCGATCTCGGTCAAGATGGCCAAGACCCAGGACATGCCTCTCACGGACAGCCGGCTCCTCGGCAACTGCGGCCGGCTCAAGTGCTGCCTGCTCTACGAGTTCTCCACCTACGACCAGCTGCGCAAGCACCTGCCCAAGGTCGGCTCGGCCTGCCAGGCCGACTGCGGCACGCAGGGGTGCATGACGGGCAAGGTGCGCTCGCTGCGCGTGCTCAAGCAGACGGTGGTGGTGGGCTTCCAGGACGGCACCGAGGCCGAGGTGCCGCTCGAAGCCCTGACGTGGGAAGGCCGCCCGCACATCCAGCCGCTCTGAGAGGTCACCCATGATCACTCGAATCGTCACGCTCGTCGCCCTTGTACTGCTGACCACCGCGCCCGCCGCGACGGCGCAGGAGCAGCCGCGCATGGGCGGCGTGCTCAAGGCCGGGATGATCGGAGAGGCGCCGACGCTCGACCAGCCCGCGACGACCGCCGTCATCACCCAGCAGATCACGTGGCACATGTACGAGACGCTCTACACGTACGACAAAAATTTGGCGAAGTAAGGGCTCGATGACCGATCGCACCTTCTACCTGACCACGCCGATCTACTACGTCAACGCGCGCCCGCACCTCGGGCACGCGTGCACGACCATAATGGCCGACGCGATGTGCCGCTACCGGCGCCTGCGCGGTGAACGCGTATACCTCCTGACCGGCACGGATGAGCACGGGGACAGGATCGCCCAGGTGGCGGCCACGGCGGGCGTGACGCCGCAGGCTTACGCCGACCAGATCTCCGGCGCCTTCCGCGAGACATGGCGCCAGCTCGGGATCACGAACGATGACTTCATCCGCACCACGGAGCCGCGGCACACGAAGGTCGTGCAGCAGGTCCTCCAGACGCTCTACGACGCGGGTGAGATCTACTTCGGCGAGTACGGCGGCTGGTACTGCTACGGCTGCGAGCGCTTCTACACCGAGAAGGAGATCGTGGACGGCAAGTGTCCCGACCACCAGACGGTGCTCAGCTTCATCAAGGAGAAGAACTATTTCTTCAAGATGTCCAAGTACCGGGAGTGGCTGATCCGGCACCTCGAGGCGAACCCGGGCTTCATCCAGCCCGAGCGGTACAGGAACGAGGTGCTGGGCTTCCTGCGCGAGCCGCTCCAGGACCTTTCGATCAGCCGGCCCAAGTCCCGGCTCACATGGGGCATCCCGCTGCCCTTCGACGACCAGTACGTCACGTACGTCTGGTTCGACGCGCTGATCAACTACGTCTCGGCGCTCGGCTACCCGGACGGCGCGCTCTACAAGGAGCTCTGGCCCCACGCCGAGCACCTGATCGGCAAGGACATCCTCAAACCCCACGGCGTCTACTGGCCCACCATGCTCCACGCGGCCGGGATCCCGCTCTACCAGCGCCTGAACGTCCACGGCTACTGGTCGCTCGGCGGCGGGAAGATGTCCAAATCGGTCGGCAACGTGGTCGAGGCCTTCCAGCTCACGGACAAATACGGCCACGACGCCTTCCGCTACTTCCTCCTGCGCGAGATGAACTTCGGGCTCGACGCGAGCTTCAGCGAGGAGGCGCTGGTCGGCCGTCTCAACGCCGACCTCGCCAACGACCTCGGCAACCTGGCCAGCCGCGCCACGACCTTGTTGTCGAGGTTCGGAGCCATCAAGGAGGCCGGTGGCCAGCCGACGCCGGAGGACCAGCAGATCCGGATGCTCGCGGCGGAGACGCGGAGCGAGGTCGATCACGAGATGGCGGATTTTGCGTTCCAGCGGGCGCTCGCCCGGATCTGGGAGTTCATCGGGGCCGTGAACCGCTACGTCGATGCGGCCGCGCCCTGGGAGCTTGCCAAAGATCCCGCGAAGCGGCCGAGACTCGAGAGAGTTCTCTGTACGTTGGCCGACGCGCTTCAGTTCCTCGGCATCATCCTCGATCCGTTCGTGCCTGACGCGGCGGCCAAGATACGCGGCGCGCTCGGCTTCACGAAGCAGCCGAGGCTCGAGGACGCCGTCGTGGGGCGGCTCACGAGCGTTCCGGCCGTCCAGAAGATGGCGGCCCTGTTTCCGAGAATCGAGGCCAAGGAATCCTCCCTCTCCCCTCTGGGGAGAGGGCAGGGTGAGGGGTCGTCGCCAGGGGCGGCGAAGATCCCCATCGCCGACTTCGCCAAGGTCGAGCTCCGCGTGGCCGAGGTGCTGGCTGCCGAGCGCGTGCCGAAGTCGAAGAAGCTCCTCAAGCTCACTGTCAAGGTGGGGGACGAAACCCGCACCGTCGTGGCCGGCATCGCGGAGCAGTACGAGCCCGCGCCGCTCGTCGGCCGCAAAGTCGTCATCGTCGCCAATCTCCAGCCCGCCACGCTCATGGGCGTCGAGTCCAACGGC
>DASWHK010000250.1:0-4439 GCA_036398215.1 Acidobacteriota bacterium
GGCGCTGCGATGCCGATCGACGAGCTGTGCGCGGCGGCCGACTGCACGCCGGCAACCATCCGCGCGCTGGCCGGCAAGCGGTTGGTCGAGATTCGCCGCCAGGCGATGGCCGACGATCCCGCCGGCGGCTGGTCGGGCGGCGACGACGGCGCCGGCAGCTTCGACCTGACGGCGGCCCAGGAGGAGGCGCTGCGCCATATCGAGGCGGCGGCAGGCGGCTTCCGCAGCTTTCTGCTCCATGGGGTGACCGGCAGCGGCAAGACCGAGGTGTACCTGCGGGCCGCCCGCAACGTCGTGGCTGCCGGGCGAACCGCCATCCTGCTGGTGCCGGAGATCGGCCTGACCCCGCTGCTCGCGCATCGCGCCCGCGCCGTCCTCGGCGACGCCGTCGGGGTGATGCACTCGGGCATGTCGGCGGGCGAGCGGCTGTCGACCTGGTGGCGGGCCCGCAGCGGCGCCGTGCGCGCCGTCATCGGCCCCCGCTCGGCGGTGTTCGCGCCGCTGCCCGACGTCGGCCTGATCGTCGTCGACGAGGAGCAGGACGGCGCCTACAAGCAGGACGAGTCGCCCCGCTACCACGGCCGCGACGTCGCGCTGCGCCGCGGCATCCTCGAGGGGGCCACCGTGGTGCTGGGCTCGGCGACGCCGGCCGTCGAGACCTATCACGCCGCCCGAACCGGCACCCACGAGAGACTGCGCATCGCCGACCGGGTCGCCGGCCGCCGCCTGCCTGCCGTGACCCTCGTCGACATGCGGGCCGAGTTCCAGCGCTGCGGCCGGACGTTGCTCTCCGAGACCCTCGAGACCGCGATCGCCGACTGCCTGCGCCGCGGCGACCAGGCGCTGCTGCTTCTGAACCGGCGTGGCTTCGCCGCCTCGATGCGCTGCCGCTCCTGCGGCGATCGCCTGCAGTGCCCCGAGTGCTCGGTGAGCCTGACCTACCACCGCCCGCGCTCCGAGCTGCTCTGCCATCACTGCGGCCACCACGCGCCGCTGCCGAAGGCTTGTCCGATGTGCGGCTCCCCGCAGCTCCACGAGATCGGCCACGGTACCCAGCGCCTGCAGCAGGCGCTCGGCCAGCTCTTCCCCGCCGCCCGCATCCGCCGCTTCGACGCCGACGAGACCCGCCGCAAGGGCGCGCACGCCGCCATCCTTTCGGCCTTCGCCCGCGGCGACCTCGACCTGCTGGTCGGCACCCAGATGCTCGCCAAGGGCCACGACTTCCCCGGCGTCACGCTGGTTGGTGCCGTCGGTGCCGACGACGCCCTCGGCCTCCCCGACTTCCGCGCCGCCGAGCGCACCTTCCAGCTATTGACGCAGATGGCCGGCAGGGCAGGGCGCGGCGACGCCCCGGGGACCGTCGTCCTGCAGGCCTACGCCCCCGACCACTACGCCATCCGCGCCGCCATCGAGCACGACTACGACGCCTTCTACGCCCAGGAGATCGCCTTCCGCCGTCGCTTCGGCCATCCCCCCTTCGCGGCGCTCGTCGCCTGCATCTGCCGCGGCAAGAGCGCCGTCGTCGTCAAGGAGGAGGCCGACATCCTCGCCGGCGCCCTGCGCCGCACCGCCCCCGAGGGCGTCCATGTCCTCGGCCCGGCCTCGCCCCCCCTCGCCAAGCTCCGCGGCCTGCACCGCATCCAGGTCCTGCTGCGCGGCCCCGACCGCGCCCGCCTCCGCGCCGCCCTGACGGCGGCCGTCGAGGACTGCCGCCGCCGCGGCAAGGCCCCCCGCGACCTGCGCGTCGACGTCGATCCCCTGAACTTGATGTAAGGGCTCGCGCAAGAATAAGTGACCGAACGAGACTGCTCCCGTGATCTTGCACCCGCGCGCGAGAACGTGCGAAGCGGCTCGCCGCGCTCGCGCTAGACGGCGGCGCGTTGCGTCCTACGGGACAACGGTCGTATCGCCACGGCGCGGATGCGGCTCCAGGCGCTCTCCTCGTCCTTCTGGTGCTTCTGGTCCTTCTGAACCCGGCGTAGGGCGTGCGCCAGCTCCCACGCGGATTGATAGCGCGACGAGGGGTCTTTCCGCAGCGACCGTTCGATGATCTCGACAATGCCCCGTGACAGCGACGGGTTGAGGAGGCTCGGGCAGGGTGGCTCTGCATGGAACATCCGCTCGCAAACGGCGCCGGTAGACGCCGCCGCGAACGGCTGGCGGCCCGTGGCCATCTCGTAGAGGACGATTCCCAGGGAGAACAGGTCGGTGCGTGGATCGAGCCATTCGCCCCGTACCTGCTCGGGTGACATGTAGCCCAGCGTCCCGGCCGCCCCGGAAATGCTCGACTGCGTGGTTCGTGAAGCGAGGTCGATCGATACCGGGGCGCCCGGCGCGGAGCCCGCAGAAAGACCGGCTGCCACGGTCCGCGCGGGGTTGGGCAACGGCAAAGCGGAGCTCGCAGCCGCGATCGGCCCCTTGCCCATCAGCGTGGCCACCCCGAAATCGAGGATCTTGGGCGATCCGTCGCCGGTCAAGAAGATGTTGGCGGGCTTGATGTCGCGATGGATCACGCCGCGAGCGTGCGCGGCGCCCAGCCCCTCTGCCACACCGATCCCCGTTCTCGCGATGTCTCCGGCGCGGATCTCCCGGCGAGCGATCCACCGTTGCAGGGAACATCCTTCGAGGTACTCCATGACGATGAATGGGCGTCCGCCGTCCTCGTCAATGTCGTAGATGGTGCAAATGTTGGGGTGATTGAGGGCCGCGGTCACCATCGCCTCGCGGGTCAAGCGTTCGAGCCAGCGCGGATCGCCCACCAGGCTCGGTTTGAGGAACTTCAACGCCACTCGGCGTCCGAGCCGCGTGTCGATCGCCTCGTAGACCCTCGCACAGCCGCCGTCGCCGAGGGCCTCGAGGATCTGGTACCGGCCAATCGTTCGACCCAGCATCGTTCGCAAACCAAAGTGACGGAGGCGCTCGCGTGTGCCGCCTTCAACGGATGGTGCCTTCACCCTGGGACGCGCAAGCGGGAGGCAGAGCAGGTCAAAGAATCGTGGAGTGTAAGACACCGCGGCCGCCGTAGACGGCCGCAAACGCGCGCGCAGCCGGCCCGGCGGGAACTGACCCGCGACGGAGGAGGGCGCACGGTCCAGGGAGTGCCGGGGTCGCGCGTGGACCGGGCGCCAGCGGGCCGGGCTAGACGCTGCGGGTCAGCTCCCGATGCAGCCAGGCCTTCGCCAGGCGCCACTCGCGCTTGACCGTCGACGCGGAGACGCCCAGGACCTCGGCGATCTCGTCGATCGTCAGGTCGGCGAAGAACCTCAGCTCCACCAGACGCCCCTGCTCGGGATCGACCTTCTCCAGGGCGCTCAAGGCCTGGTGGACGGCGAGCACGTCGAGCTCGCGGCTGCCGCCGATGTCGACCCCCTCACCGAGGGTCACGCGCGTTCGCGAGCCGCCGCGCTTGTCGGCGAGGCGTTTACGCGCATGGTCGACGAGGATGCGGCGCATGATCTGGCTGCAGATGGCGAAGAACTGCACACGGTTTTGCCACCTGACACGCTGCTGATCGACGATGCGCAGGTACGCCTCGTTGACCAGGGCGGTCGGTTGCAGCGTATGGCTCGCCCGCTCGCGCCGCAGATGGGCGCGCGCCAGCCGCCGCAGCTCATCGTAGACGAGCGGAATGAGGCGCTCGAGGGCGTCCTTGTCGCCCGCGCTCCACTCGATCAACAGCTCGGTCACGTCCTTCTTCGATGCGCTCATGGCGGCTGCCCCTGCGAGGCGAGGAGAAAGCGCTTCCCCTCGGTCCCCTAGTTTCCCCAGGTCCCCTCGTTTCCCTCGGTCCCGATCGTAGCCGGTGAGGGTGGCAATGCTAGGTGCACCCTGGAACGAGCTCAACGGTCCCTCCGGAACGCCCCCCGGACTCGTCTTCTCCGATACAGATTGAACAGAGCCCGTCGCCGCCAGCGGGTCAGGCGAGAGCCGGAAACAAATGACCCACTGGCCGGCCCGAATGCGCGTCCAGAGATGAGCGGGGATACCAGCTCCATTTCCAGGAGGAGAGTCGACATGCAGAACGTCGAGATGCAGAAGGGCGCCGACGGCGGCTGCGGCGAGGACTCCCGACCCGAGCCCCGTCGTTAGACCGGCTGTGCTCGCGGCGCTCGTGGACGGTCGGTCGCCAACGCACCGCCCACGGGAGCCGCTTTCTTACCCGGGAAAGCGACCATGACACTCGCCGCGCCGTCTCGATCCCGCGCCGTGCTCGCACCGCCGGGGAGGTTCGCGAATCCCGCGGATTTCGCCTTCCCCCTTGTATGCGCCACCGATCCTCCAATAGGATCGACCCTACGATCCACTGACAACTGGCAGGACAAGAACAGAGCGCACCGATCGATCGTTGCGCCGGTTCACGCTACGGGGAGGGAGAGCGTGGGCGAGGCGGCACGGCAGGATCAGATCAAGGCCCTGTTTCATCGGGCACTCGACTGCCC
>DASWHK010000251.1:0-2013 GCA_036398215.1 Acidobacteriota bacterium
TGCGCTGCAGCTACGATCCCGCCACCCGCGGCGGCTCGGCGCCCGACGGCCGCAAGGTTCGCGGGACGATCCACTGGGTGGACGCCGAGCGATCGCTGCCGGTCGAGGTGCGCCTCTACGAGCGCCTGTTCTCGGCGGCAGATCCCGACGCCACCGCCGCCCGCGAGGGCAAGGACTTCACCGAGCTGCTCAACCCAGACTCCCGCGTCGTCCTTCCGGACGCCCGCATCGAGCCGGCGGTCGCCGGCGCGGCGCCGGCGACTCACTACCAGTTCGAGCGCCACGGCTACTTCTTCACCGACCCGCTGGACTCCGTGCCGGACGCCCTCGTCTTCAACCGGGTGGTGGGCCTGCGCGACACCTGGGCGAAGGTCGCCGCCGCCGGGCAGGAGGAGGAGACGGAGAAGAAGGAAAAGAATAAGAAGGAAGAGCAGGAAGAATCCGCCGTCCGGGGCGATGAGAGCCATGGCGGCGAGCGCGGCGACAGCGCCGCCGGCGATCGCGACGAGACCCGTGGCGGCGAACGTGGTGGCAGCGGTGCCGGCGGACGCGCCGAGATCGCGGCCGCCGACGGCAAGCGCCGGCGGGTGAAGCGCTCCAAATCGGAGCAACGCGACCAGGTGCGCGCCGCGAGCCCCGAGCTGGCGGCGTGCTACGAGCGCTACCAGGACGAGCTGGGCCTCGGCCGGGAAGACGCCGACCTGCTGACCGGCGATCCCTCGGTGTCCGCGCTGTTCGAGGATGCGCTTGCCGCCCACGATCAGCCGTGCAGTATCGCCAACTGGGTGGTCAACGAGCTGGCGGCGCACTTCGACGACGGCGGCGCCGCGCACTTCCCGTTCGGCGGCGCCGAGCTCGGCGCCCTCGTTGGGATGGTCGATTCGGGGACGATCTCCGGCGCCGTCGCCAAGGACTTGCTCACCGAGATGGTCGAGCGCGGCGGCGATCCCCGCCGCATGGTCGAGGAGCGCGGCCTGCAGCAGGTCACCGATCCCGGCGCCATCGAGCCGATCGTCGAGCGGGTCATCGCCGCCCATCCCGACAAGGCCGAGGAGTACCGCAACGGCCGCACCGGGCTTGCCGGCTTCTTCATCGGCCAGGTAATGCGCGAGACCGACGGCACCGCCAACCCCGAGCTCGTCCAGAAGCTGGTGCGCGACAAGCTCGCGTAGGAAGTTAGCTGCCGGCGCCGTTGTTGTTGAGCAGCTTGCGCCAGGCGTCGTCGCCGAGCGCCGCCCGCACGTCGGCGATGGCGGTGGCGGCGGCGCGCAGGTCGGCCTCGCTGGCCGAGAGCGGCAGCTTGGTGAGCAGCTCGACCTCGCGGTTGTCCATCGCCTGGATCAGCGCCCGGCCCGCGTCGGTCAGCTCGACCAGCTTGGCGCGCTTGCTCTCGGGGTTGTCCATCTGCTCGACGACCCCTTGCTTCTCCAACGTCTTGACCAGCTTCTGGGCCTGCGACTTGGTGATGCCGCAGTCGTTGCCGATGTCGGCGACGGTGCGGGCGCCGTCGCGGCCGAGCCCCTGCAGGATCGTCCATTCCTCCTGCGCCAGGTCGCCGCGGGTGTGGATCTTCGAGGCCACCGCGCGGAGGCTCTGGAAGAGCGCCACCGTCTCGGCGAAAAGCTGGTCGAGCGCCGCCAGCCTGCCGGCGGCGCCGGCCGCGGCCGGGCTGTCTGTTTTGGGCTGCGCGTCAGCACTCATGTTTGCGTATCAATCGCCGGCGGTGTGAATGTCTCCCACCTAAAAATGGCGAAACCGAGGCGGGCAATCAACCCCCAAATGCGGCCGGGCGGCTCCGGTCGGCCCTTTCGCGGCCCAAGCGTCGGATCAGCGTTCGCGCTGCGCCGCCGCCTGGCGCTCGGCGACGAGCTTCTCGTACTGCTCCTGCTCCAGGTAGGTGACGTCGACCCAGAGGTGCGCCATCTCGTCGACGGTGCGGTCGCCCCAGCCGACCCATTGCTCGGGGTCGGGGTTGTTGGGGTTGTCGGCGGTGTTGTCGTGCCAGGCGGTGAT
>DASWHK010000252.1:0-4499 GCA_036398215.1 Acidobacteriota bacterium
GGCACCGGCGCTACCGGCCCATCAAGATCAAACCACCGGCCGCGATGGCGAGGATGGCCATTACCATGCTCAGCCCCGAGAAACTGAGGTTGAGCAGGGGAATCAGCCCGGTGAGGATGAGCCAAACGCCCAACAACGTCATGCCGAGATTTCTCGGCGTCTTCAATCTCATCGGAGAGCCTCCTCCTCGCGGAGTTTCCTGCTGTCCAGGAGCTGGCTAGAAGACGGGCCAGCATATGCCGGCCCGTTCTCAAGCTCCGAAGCTACTTCCCCACGGGGCCGCTCGTCAAAGCCGTGCAATCGCGAGCCGATGACCTCGTCTGCGTCGATCGGGCCGAGCCGGGCTCGGCTTCGGCGAGGTCGCGGGCGTACGCGATCCAATCGGCCGGCGCGATCTCCAGGAGCGCCCGAAGCGCGTGGCCGTCCAATAGAGGAAGAGAGGGAGCTCACGGATAAAGCCACGGTCTGCCGTTCGGATGCCCACGGTCTTGCGACACGGACCCTATCGGGTCTATTTCTATAGCCAGGATCTCGGCGAGCCGGCGCACGTCCACGTCGATCGCGATGACAGTTCGGCGAAGTTTTGGCTTCGGCCCGTGCGATTGGCGAGCAGCCGCGGCTTTTCCACCGTGGAGATCGGCAAGGTCTCCAGGATCGTCAAGGACCATGAGTTCGAGCTCATCAACGCATGGAAGCGGTACTTCGGTACCGGGCGCCTCTGATCGGGTGGCGGACGTTCGTTTCGGCGACGGCACGATGAGCGTCGATCTCGAAGACGGCCGCACGATCACGGTGCCACTGGCCTGGTATCCCCGCCTCCGCGACGCGTCTGCGGAGCAGCGTCGCAACTGGCGGATCGCGGGCGCCGGCTACGGGATCCATTGGCCCGAGATCGACGAGGACCTCGGGGTGGAGGGCTTGCTTCGCGGCGCGGCCGCACCCCGGAGATCTCCGTAGGGCTGGCGCCCGTCTCCCGGTGCCGTCTCGAAAGCCCTCGCCGACCTTTGATCGCCGGGAGCCGATCTCCTATGGTCGCGGGAGCCGCTGTCTTTCCTGAATCGCGGCCGCGAACCGCGGCAATCCCGGGAGGTCACATGGTGCGTACGGCTTGGTGGTTCCTATGCTTGCTGATGGTCGCCGGCCTGCCGGCGGCCGGCGTCGGCGCGACGGCCCCAGCCGGCGTCGGCGCGACCGTCCCGGCGGGCGTCGGCGCGGCCGTCCCAGCCGGCGTCGGCGCGACCGTCCCAGCGGGCGTCGGCGCGACCGTCCCAGCCGGCGTCGGCGCGACCGTCCCGGCCGGCCAGCGCCCGGCGCCTGAGCTCACGATGGTGTTGACCGGCGACTCGATCATCACCCGGGCGCTGTCGGTGTACGAGGAGCCGGAGTACCTCGAGATGATCGAGCGGATCCGCGGCGCCGACGTGGCGTTCACCAACCTCGAGATGCTGCTGCACGATTACGAGGTCTCACCGGCCCACCAGTCGGGCGGGACCTGGATGCGGGGCGACCCGGCGATGGCGGGCGAGCTGGTCTGGGCCGGCTTCGATCTGGTGGCGATGGCCAACAACCATACGGGCGATTACGGCGTCGAGGGAATGCGGCTGACGATGAAGCACGTCCGCGAGGCGGGGCTGGTGGGCGCCGGGGTCGGCGAGAGCCTGATGGCGGCGCGCGAGGCGAAGTTCCTGGAGACGGCGAAGGCCCGGGTGGCGCTGATCTCGATGGCGTCGACGTTCACCGCGCACTCGGTGGCGGGACGGTCGCGCGGCGACATGCCGCCGCGGCCCGGGTTGAGCCCGCTGCGCTTCACGACCACGCAGATCGTGCCGCCCGATGCGATGGCGAAGCTGCGCGACGCGGCGGCCGCGCTCGGCCAGAACGTGCCCGGCCAGAACGTGCCTGAGGCCCCGCAGCGGCTGCGCTTCTCGGGCGAGACCTACGTTCTCGGCGACGCCCTGGCGCGCCGCAGCGAGCCGAACGAGCAGGACGTTGCCGAGATCGCCGCCGTGGTGCGCAACGCCAAGCAGCTCGCCGATTACGTGATCGTCACCATCCACGCCCACGAGAGCGGTGCCGAGCGCATGGCGCCGGCCGAGTTCCTGGTGATCTTCGCGCGCGCCATGGTCGACGCCGGCGCCGACGTGTTCGTCGGGCACGGCCCGCACGTGCTGCGCGGCATCGAGATCTATCAGGGCAAGCCGATCTTCTACAGTCTCGGCGACTTCATCTTCCAGAACGAGACGCTGCTGCGGCTGCCGGCCGAGAACTACCAGGCCTACGACCTGGGCGCCGACGAGCACGTCGCCGACTTCAACGACCGCCGCTACGCGGGCGATACCCGCGGCTTTCCCTCGCAGCCGGAGATCTGGGAGTCGGTCATTGCCATGCCGACCTTCCGCGGCGGCGAGCTCGTTTCGATCGAGCTGCACCCGATCTCGCTGCAGTTCGGCGCGCCGGCCTGGGTGCGCGGCCGGCCGCTGCCCGCCGAGCCCGAGCTGTCGCGCAAGATCCTCGACGACCTGATCCGCATCTCGGCGCCCTTCGGCACCACGATCCGCGCCGAGGGCGGCGTGGGCGTCGTGGAGGTCCGCTAGGGCGCGGGCCAGGCAGGGACGTGGTCGATCATTCCTTCGTGGCCCGATCGATGTGTTGTGCTGGTCACAGGACGTTCCGCAACTGATCCCGGGTGAGCTCACAGTCGCGCAGGATCTTGTTCAGCAAGCCGGGTCCGATGGTCTCGTTGGCGTGCACGGGAACGATGGTGCTTCGGCCATCAGGGTGGCGCAGAAAGTGGTGGCTCCCCCGGACGCGGATCACGTCGAAGCCCAGCTTGGCGAGGGCAGAAATCAGCCGCTTGCCGGTCAGGCCTGGCAGGCGGCTCAAGTGGAAACGGTGACTTTGCGAACCTCTACGAAGTCGAGGGTGGCGGGCTCGTCCACCTGGACTTCGAGATAGAGCTCGATGGCTTCCGCGATGCGACGCTCCAATTCTTCCAACGACCCGGCCTGCGTATGGCAGCCGGGCAGCGCCGGCACCGACGCGACGTAATGGCCATCCTCGTCGCGCTCGATCACCACATTGAAGTCTCGCGTCACGGTCCGATCACCTCCTCCTTCATTCTATAGACGGCCACGGGTGGCCGGAAGACGCGAGCGTCGCCGCACGTGTTCACCTCCGTGACAAGAGGCGCTTGTACGGGCTGCTCTCATTCGTTGCGGAGGGCCATGATGGGATCGATGCGGGTGGCGCGGCGGGCCGGCAGGTAGCTGGCGAGCAGGGCGGTGGCGACGAGCACGATCGGCGTCAACAGGAAGGTGGCGGGATCCAACGCCGCGACCTCGTACAGGAGGCTGTCGAGGAGGCGCGACAGGCCGGCGGCGCCGGCGATGCCGAGCAGGCCGCCGATCAGCACGGGGACGAGCGCGCCGCCGAGCACCAGGCCCAGGATCTGACCGCGCCGGGCGCCGAGGGCGACGCGGATGCCGATCTCCTTCGTTTGCATGTGCACCAGGCGCGAGATCAGGCCGTAGATGCCGAGGCCGGCGAGCGCCAGGGCGAGCGTCGCGAAGAAGCCGACCAGCAACATGTTGAAGCGCTCGCGGGCGATCGCCTCCGACAGCATCACGTCGAGCGTGCGGGCGCCATCTACCGGCAGCTCGGGATCGAGCCGCCAGACGGCGCTGCGCACGGCGCCGAGCAGGTCGACGTCCGGCCGCGCCGGCGCCACCAGCATGACGACGTCGGACATTGGCACCTGCGGGATCGACACGTACATCGCCGGCTCGACGGCCTCGGTGGGGCCGTTGAAGCGAACGTTGCCGACCACGCCCGCGATCTCGAACCAGCGCGGCGTGGTGCCGTCGCCGAACATCCGCTCCAGGCTCGGGATGCGCATTCGCTGGCCGACGGGGTCGTCGCCGGGGAAGTACTGGGCGACGAAAGCCTCGTTGATCACCACGACGTCGGGGTGCGCCGCGTCATCGGTCCTCTCGAATCTTCGGCCTTTCATGAGTGGTATGCCGGCCGTCTCGAAGTAGCTCGCGGTCACCGGCCGGAAGCTCGCGCCCATGCTCGCGTCGGGCGGCGGTTCTGGCCGCCCCTCGATCCGGAAGCTGTCGTGCCAGCTCTTGCGGAGCGGGTGGTCGTAGCCGAAGGCCACCGAGGCGATCGCCGGCGAGGTGGTGAGGGTTTCCTCGAGCTGTTGGAGGAAACCGAGAGCCGCGCCGGTGCTCGGGTAGCGCGTCTGCGGCAGCGACACGGGGACGGTCAGCACGCCGGCCCGCGAGAACCCCGGATCGATGCTCTTGATCTGCAGGAAGGTGCGCACCAGGAGGCCGGCGGCGACCACCAGCATCACCGCCATGCACGCCTGCGCGGCGACCATGAAGCCCTGGGCGCGGCGGCGCTTGCCGTCGGCGGTCAGGCCGCGGGCGCCCTGGCGGAGCCGGTCGAGCATGCCGCGGCGCGTCGCCGCGATCGCCGGGCCGACGCCGAGCGCG
>DASWHK010000253.1:0-4842 GCA_036398215.1 Acidobacteriota bacterium
ACGAACTCCTGGCCGGCGCGCAGCTCCACGGGGCCGTCGGGGATGACGCCGACGCGGATCTTCGGCCCCGGCAGGTCCTGCAGGATCCCGATCGGACAGCCCGACTCGCGGGCGATCTGGCGCACCATCGCGGCGCGCTGCCGGTGCCATTCGATGCCCTGGTGCGAGAAGTTGAGGCGGGCGACGTCCATGCCCGCGGCGAACAGCGCCCGGATCTGCTCGAGGGTCTCGGTGGCGGGACCGAGCGTGCAGACGATCTTGGTGCGCCGATAGGGATTCAGAGACCTGGTAATCGCGATTTCTCCTGGTCGCGCGAGACCAACCGCCACAAGGTCGCGGACCTTCGGGTGAGGCCATCGGCGTTGGCATCGAGATTGCCGAACGCTGGCAGCGTACCCAGCCGGAGGCGCGATTGCTAGGAGCGTGTCCGGCGGCGGGCGGGCTCCCGGGCGACTTCGGCGCGGCTGTTCCGGGCCCCTCGGGACCAGGGCCGCGTCGTCGTCGTGATCCCGCAGTGGAACGCCGATGCCGGCTCGATGGTTCCGGCCTGCCTTGCGGCCTGCTAGCGACAGAAAGCGCCGCGAACCCGGCTCAGAAGCGGATCGTCAGGCCGCCGGACAGCTCGACGTTGTGGAGGGTCGTGTTCTCGGCGATGCCGATGATCTGCAGGAAATCATCGCTGAGCTTGCTGACGTCGAGCGGCGTGATGTGGTCGCGAAGGTCGGCGCGCACCCCCAGCGATCCGATCGCGATCTTCAACCCGCCGCCGAGGACGTAGCCGACCATGTTCTCGCGCGGCTCGCTGCCGATTCGCGGCTGGATGCTGTGGATGCCGATGCCTCCGGAAACGAAGGGCGCCACCGGCCCCGGCAGGATGAGGATCTGTAGCTCGGCCTCCGCGTAGACGATCCGGGCGTCGAAGCTGCCGACGTCGGCGACCTGTATGGCGCTGGGGCTGTACAGCAGGCTGCCTTCGATGGCGAACGGGAAGGCGCTCCAACCGAGCCGGCCGCCGAAGATCGGGGCGTTCTCGAAGCCTTCGGTGAGCGTCGCCGGCCGGACCTGCAGGACGTCGCGCAGGGAATCGCCGATCATCGCGCCGAGCACGAACGACACCTCCGGACCCGCCATCGCGGTGCGTGGAAGGAGCAGGGTGACCGCCAGGATGACCAGCAGGCCGATCAGCAAGTTGCGAGTGTGCATCGGTCTCTCCAGCGATAGATCAGGGAGTGTCAGCGCGCAATGGCGACGAAAGCAACCTTGATCATCTGATTCTAGACCGTTTCATTGTGAGGGGGGCTGGAAATAGGCGATTTCTTGGTGCACTGTGTGTTCCGCATCAGCCCTGACCAGCGCAGCCCATGTCAGTCAGATCATGGTCAGGCGAGATGCCCGTCGTAAAGAGGAGCACCTCGATCGTTATGAAGTGCGGGGTGTATGTGTCCTCACGGCGGGGGAGGCAAGCAAGGGGAGGTGAGTCATGATGCAGGCCCGGGGCCTGGCAAGGTCGGGACTGTTGGAATTCCTCTGTCGTCCGGCCCGGGATGCCGATCGCGCCGCCGCGTTGCACGCCGCGGCGAGCGCATGCCTGTCGGTGCCGACGGCGCGGCGAGCCTGGGCGAAGTTGGGAGCGACGACCGCGGAAGCCTCGGGGCACCGCGACGGTGAGCGACTTCCCTATGGCGCCGAAGTTCCCATTGATCTGGGCGGGGAAACCTGCGGCACCGTCGGGCTGGAGACCGACGCACCGGTCGACGGCCCGGCGAACGAGCGGGCGGCGGCCGTCGCCGAGCTGCTGGCGACGTGGGAGGCACGGCGGCGCCTCGGCGTATCCCCGAACCCGCAGGTGATCGTCGGCTGCAGCGCCGAGATGCGTCGCGCCGAGTACTTCGCTCGCCGCTACGCGGGCCTCGAGGAGCCGGTCTTGATTCAGGGCGAAACGGGGGTCGGCAAGGAGCTGATCGCCCAGACGCTGCACCGCCTGAGCCCTCGCCGCGACGAACCGCTGGGGATCATCAACTGCGCCGCCGTTCCCGACGAGCTGATCGCCAGCGAGCTGTTCGGCCACCGGCGCGGCGCCTTCACCGGGGCGGTCCGCGACCAGCGTGGCCGCTTCGTGATCGCCGACGGCGCGACGCTGTTCCTCGACGAGATCGGCGAGATGGGACCCAACCTGCAGGCGGCGCTGCTGCGGGTTCTGGAGTACGGCGAGGTGCAGCGGCTCGGCGACGAGGGACAGATGCGGCGGATCAACGTGCGGGTGATCGCGGCGACCAACCGTGACCTGACCGCCGAGGTCGATGGCGGTCGCTTCCGCAGCGACCTCTACTACCGTATCGCGGCGCTCACCATCGAGGTGCCGCCGCTGCGCCAGCGTCCCGAGGACATCCCGGTCCTGGCGCGCCACTTCGCCTCGGTGCTGGAGGAGCGCTGGGGGCAGTCGCTGGAAATCGTGGCGCGGGCCCTCAACGGCCTCATCGCCTACCCCTTCCCCGGCAACGTCCGCGAGCTCCGCAACCTGGTGCTGCGGGCCGCCACGACCTGCCTCGAGGGGCGGATCGAGGCCATTGCGCTCCCCGACCTGGTGGCGCCGTTCGCCGAGCGCCGGCCGCTGCGGCTGGCCGCCGTCGGCAACGGCGCGACGGTCGCCCACGTCAAGCACGGCGTGGGGTTTGCCGCCGGCGTCGGGCAGGTTGCGCCGCCGCCCCACGGCAAGGGGATGACTCCCACCCTTCCGAAGGGGGATGCGCAGGGCGCGGCCGGCGGCAACGGCGTGACCACCGGAAGGGACACGGTAGGCAGCTATGTCCCGTCCTCCGGCAACGGCCGTCTGCCGGCCAACGGCAACGGCGACGCATCGTCGGCGAGCGGCTCGCGGCCCCGCGACGGCGCCGGGAACGCCGGCATCGAGCTGCTCTCGCGCCGCGAGGGTGATGCCGCCCGGCAGGAGGCGTTGAGCCTCGACGGCGCCACCGCGGCGCACCTGCGCCGGGTGCTGACGATGGCCGAGGGGAACATCAGCCAGGCGGCGCGGATGCTCGACATCCCGCGCACGACGCTGCAGTCGAAGCTGCGCCGTTACGGCGTCCAGTAGCCGGGCCCGACCTGTTCGACAAGTGCGGGCTGGCCGCCCGCCGGCAGGGAGAGGCCGCCCGGACCGCCGACGGGCACGTCCTGTACGGACGGGCCCGGGGGCCAAGGAATATCGGCCCCCGCTTCGTCGGAAGTGGCCCGCAAACGACGACGCGGCGAGCCGTGAGGCTCGCCGCGAAGCGCTTGCGGAAGGGCGCCGCCGGCCGGCGGGTGCAAGGGGGGAGACCCGCCGGCCGGGCGCGCGCCGCTTCACCGCAGCCAGAGTCGTGCCCGGGCTACATCTCGCAGATGACCGTGTAGGTCTCCCCGTCGCGGCACTCCACGCCGCAGCCCCAGCCGCCCTCGTAGTAGCGAGCACAGCCGTCGTTCTCGTTGCAGGCCGTGGAACAGACGAGCATGCAGTCCCAGCCGTCGTCGGCGAACGCCGGCGTCGCGGTCAGATAGATGATCGCCGCCACCAGGAGCGCGATCGCCCAGACCGTCGTGCCGATGTTGAACCATTTCCTCGTGCGAGTGCTCACCACTTTCCTCCTTGGCTTGGTGTTGCGAGGCGTCGAGCCCGTCGAGCTCGTCGCGAACGTTGTGGCGCCGGGCAGCATCAGTTGCTGCTCGACGTTGTGGTTGGTTGCGGTCCCCTGGACGTCCAGACCCGAACCGTCTCCGGGTCGCCCTCGAGCAGGTCGCCGCCGGCCGTGAAGGCGGCCCCGTAGACCCGCGTGTCGCGGTCTTGCGACCAGCGGTACTCGCCGTCGACGGAGTAGACGGCGACCCGCGTGAACTTCTCCTCCGGCGACGGCTTGATCAGGTAGGCGAACAACAGCTCGTCGCCGTCGGGGCTGAGCGCCATCGCCTGGATGCCGCTGATCCGCGCCGTGCCGTCGGCGGCCTTGGCCTTGGCGGCGGCGAGCCGCTGGGCGATGGTCGCCCGCAGCCCGGGCGCGTCGATTTCCCAGCCGCCGATCCGCCGCATCTCGCGGTCGTAGACGTCGATCCGCGGCCCGCTCTGATCGAGCAGGTAGAGGCGGCCCTCGGCGTCGAGCGCCATCAGCACGCCGAGCGTCGAGTCGTGCAGCAGGAGATCGGTCTTGGCGAGCAGCGGCTCGTCGCTGCCGAGGTCGTTGCTGAATCGCTGCAGCAGCGCCTCGCCGCGCCCGGGATAGGCCAGCACCCGGTCCTGCGCGTCGATGACCACCGAGGCGACCAGCGGCAGGACGACCGAGGTCACGAAGGCGCCGTCGGCGGCGTACTTGTTGATGCGGCCGAGCTGGATGTCGGTGACGAAGACGTTGCCGCTGCTGTCGACCGCGACGCTGTGCGGCCGCAGCATCTCGCCGGGGCCCTGGCCCTCGCGGCCGAAGATGACGTCGGCCTCGGCGCCGGGGCCGGCGGCGCCGGCGAGGCGAATGACCCTGGCGGCACCCTCGTCGGTGACGTAGATGGCGCCGCGGGCGTCGGTGAAGACCCGCGGGTAGTACAGAAGGCCGGGGGCGCCGCCGATCTGTTCGAACGAGCTGACCAGGGTCGGGGCGATGACCTCCGTCGCGCTGGCGCCGTCGGGCGCTGCGGAGAGCAGCATGACGGCGACCAGCCACAGCGTCGCGCCCGAAAGCACGATCACTCGCCCCCTTGGCGAGACGACAGGCCGGATGATTCTGGACATGAGCGTTTGCTCCTTGGCTGCGGTGAACGACGCAGCTCAACGAGAGCAAGCCCTGTGCCAGAAGCTCGCCGGCGGCGACAAGTCGTTGC
>DASWHK010000254.1:0-3354 GCA_036398215.1 Acidobacteriota bacterium
GCGGCAGTGAGGACGAAGCGGCAGCCGCGGCGCGGATCCGACTCATCGATCCCGCCGTCCTCCACCCAGCCCATCGCTTCGAGCCGGTTGAGGGTGCCGTAGACCGTCCCGGGGCCCATCTCGATCCCCGATTCGTCCTCCACCCGCCGCATCACGCCATATCCGTGGAGCGGACCGCCGCTGAGCGCGAGGAGCACGTGGAAGGCAGCGGGCGTCAGTGGCTCGGACCTGGAAACGGCTGCCGCACTCACCCGACACTCTCCTTTACTACGGTGACTGTAACATTACCGTCACCGTATTATCAGCGGAGGGTGGGACGATCGTCAAGCGGCTTCGCGGGCCCGCTGGCGTCAGGCCCGTCAGTCGCACGCATCTCCGAGCCCCATACAAGATCGTCAAGCGGCTTCGCAGGCTCGCAGCCGTCAGCTCTGCCGCAGCGCCAGCACCGGGTCCGCCTTGGCGGCGCGGGTCGCGGGGAGGAGGGCGGCGCCCAGGGCCACGATCAGCAGCACCGCGGCGACGGCCGCGAAGGTCACCGGATCGGTCGGGGAGATGCCGAACAGGACCCCCGAGACTCCGGTCCCAGCCGCCAGCGAAAGGCCGACGCCCACGACCAGGCCGATGCCCACCAGCACCACGACCTCGCGCAGGACCAGCCACAGGACCTGGCCGGAGCGGGCGCCGAGCGCCATGCGCACGCCGACCTCCGTCATGCGGCTGCCGACCGCATGGCTGACCACGCCGTACAGGCCGAGGCTGGCGAGAACCAGCGCCAGCAAGCCGAAGCCGCTGAGAAAGCGCGCCGCTAGCCGCGGCACCGACAATGAGTCGCTCAGGTGAGAGGCCATCGTGCCGGCCTCCAACACGGGAATGTCCGGGTCGATGGCGCGCAGCTCGGCGCGCAGCATGCCCACGAGGGACGCCGGATCGTTGGCGGCGCGCGCGAACACCACGGCGGACGTCGCCCCCGATTGCGTCCACGGCACGTACATCTGCGGGCCGGGGTTCTCGGTGAGGTCGCGGATGGTGGTGTCGCCGACGACGCCGACGACGCGCCGCCAGCTATCGGGCGCCCCCTCGGAGCGGAAGCGCCGGCCGACCGCGTCGCTCTCGCCCCAGTAGGTCCGCGCCATCGCCTCGCTCACCACCGCGACGCGCTCGCCGTCGGCAGTGTCGGCTCGGGTGAACGTGCGTCCGTGACGCAACGGGATGCGCAGCGTCTCGAAATAGCCGGTATCGACGGTGTTGAACGGCACCTCGACGCCGTCGATGCCGGAAGGCGCCTCGTAGCCCTCGATGATCAATGTCGTCGTGCCGCGCGAGGTGACCGGCATCGCCGTGTTGAGCGTCGCGTTCTCGACCCCTGGAAGGGCGCGGGCCCGCTCCACCAGCTCGGTGATGACGTTGCGCGCGTCGCCGGCATCATATCCGGCGAAGCTCGGGCTGATCTGTACGTAGGCGACGCCATCGACGGCGAAGCCGGTGTCGATGTCTTGCGTGGCTCGCAGGCTGCGGATGAAGAGCCCGGCCGCCACCAGCAGAACGAACGACACGGCGACCTGCAGGACGACGAGGGCGCTGCGCAGGCCGAACTTGCGGCCGCGCGCGCCAGGCGTCGTGGCCTCTTCGCGCATGGCCCCGGCGAGCTCGGGTCGCGAGGCGCGCAGGGCCGGCGCCAGGCCGAAGGCGATCCCGGTGAGCGCCGAGAGCGCCAGCGCGAACGCCAGCACCCGGCCATCGAGGCTCAGATCGGCGGAGATGTTCACCGGCAGCGGCAGGCTCAGGCTCATCAAACCGCGCACTGCCCAGGCGGCTAGCAGGATGCCCAGCGCCCCGCCGGCCAGCGACAGCAGGACGCTCTCGGTGAGCAACTGGCGCACCACCTGACCCCGGCCGGCGCCCAGTGCGGCGCGGATCGACATCTCCTTGCCGCGGCTGGCGGCGCGCACCAGCAGCAGGTTGGCGAGGTTGCTGCACCCCAGCAGCAGGATGAGGCCGACGATCGCCATCAGGACGCCGGCCGACGGCGATAGTGTCGCATCCACCGACGGATGCACGCGCACCTCGCCGGCCCCGAAGACCGTGATGTCGCGCCCCGTATTGTGCTCCGGGAACTCGGCGGCGAGGTGCTGCGCTAGCGCGTTCATCGCCTCCTGCACCTGCACAACCCCGACGCCCTCGCGCAGCCGCCCCTTGATGAAGAACCAGTGGTCGCCACGCTGCTCGAGCGTCGCCATGGCGTAGGGGCTGATCACCGATCCCAACGACGAGAGCGACAGCCACATGTCGACACTATTGAGCGGCTGCATGCCTTCGTAGCCCGCCGGGCCGACGCCGACCACGGTCACCGGCGCCCCGTTTAGCCGCAGCACCGTGCCCAGCACCCCGGGATCGCCGCCGAGCTTCTCCCGCCAGGCGCGATGCGAGAGCACCGCCACGGCCTCGGCGCCGGCTCTGTCCTCGCTCTCGTCGAACCACCGTCCGATGGCGGGGCGCAGGCCGAGCACCTCCATGTAGTTGGCGGTGGAGAACTCGACCGGCATCCGCGTCAACGAATCGCCCTGCTGCACGTTGACGGAGAAGATCGCCGCGGTCGCCGCGACCCCGGAGAACAGGTCGGTGTGCGCGGCGATATCGCGGTAGGCGGGAAACGAGCTCGAGTTCGGATCGCCGCCGTCGGAGTCCTGGTAGATGTCGACCAGCTCCGCGGGGCGCGCGAACGGCAACGGCCGGAACAGCAGGACGTTGACGATGCTGAACGCGGCGGCGTTGGCGCCGATGCCGATCGCGATGATCAGGATCGCGGTGGCGCTGAAGGCCGGCGCCTTCAGAAGGCGGCGCGCGGCGTAGACAAGATCGCGGGCGAGAGCATCCATGAGCTTTCCTCTGCGGGGGGCGCGGTTCGGGGGAGGCGCCGCGCCCGCCGGCAGCGGGTCGCGGGAGAAGTCACTGGAGAGGTCGCTGGAGGAATCGCGGGAGAAGTCATTGGAGAGGTTGCGGGAGGAATCGCGGGAGAGCTCGCCGTCGGAGCCCTGGGAGACGTCGTTGGAGAAGTCGTGGGAGAAACGGTCGGCCACGACGAGCCGCCAGCACTCCAGCGCCGTCAGCAGCGCGCGGATCTCAAAGGCGATGCGCGGCCGCAGGCGCTCGGCCGGACGTTCTTCTCGTTCTCGCGCTGCACCTTGGGTTGCCTGGCGCGCCGCCAGGAAATCCGCGAGCAGCTCCTCGTAGGCGGCCGCGAATACGCGGGTGCGGATCTCCGTGGGCAGCAGCCTGGCCAGCAGCAACGCGACGGGCGGGCGAAGCATCGATCAGACACCCTCGGCGCGAGTCTGCTCGGCAGCGCGGATCGTA
>DASWHK010000255.1:0-8671 GCA_036398215.1 Acidobacteriota bacterium
GGTGGGCACCGGGATGATCATGCCGGCACCTTGGCCGTCGACCTCGGGCCCGGCGCGCGCCGGCGCCTCGCCGACGTTGATGACGTTCATGACCTGGATCGCCTGGTAGACGCCCGGCGAGACCAGGTTGAGGACGACGTGGAGGATGTCGATGTGCAGGGTGGGCATCGCGGCGGCTGCGTCGGGCTGCGCCGCACCGGGGTCCTGCACGGCCGGCGCCGCCGCGAGCGTCACCAGCAGGGCGAAAGCGGCAAGCACGGCCGGGCATCGCGCAGAACATCGTGGGGCTCGGGACCTCCCTTCCTTGTCAACGCGTCGCGGCCGGCCGGCGGCGAACGGTCCGCTCGCGGCACAGAAACGGTGAGACATGCCGGCCGGGGTCACCCCGTTTGACTCAGCGGCGTGCCGCAGGCGCCGCAGAATCGGTCGCCCCGCGCGGCGGGCGCCCCACACTGGGTGCAGAAGGCGCCGGCGCGGCCCCCGGGATCGGCGGCGAAGGCCGGAGCGGCAGCCGGCAGCGGCTGCCGGGCGGCGGCGATCTCGGCCTCCAGCGCTTCATCGGCGCGAGGCGGCTGGCTGCGCAGGACGTCGATCTGCCGGACGATCTCCACGGCCTCGCGCTTGAGCTGGTCGACTGCTTCCTCGTAGTCGGCCTTTTCGAGCTTGTCGGTGTTGTAGTCGAAGCCCAGCTCGCGGATGGCGGCGTAGATCTGCAGCTTGCGCTCCTCCAGCGCGGCGAGCTGGGCGGCCGGGCCGATCGGATCCAGCGGCGCCTCGCGCCCCGGACGCAGGAGCGGGTAGCCGATGATCGCCGCGACGCCGGCAAGGACGACGACGGCCAGGACGACGGTCATTCAGTCTCGAGATTGCCGAGCTCGCGCTCGACGATGTCGCGATAGCGATCGGCAGGGGAGGCGTCGGTGGACGCGGCGGCGGCGGCCGCGGCGCCCGTGGACGCGGCGGCGGACCCGGCGGCGGCGGCCGCGCTTTCGGGCGCGCCGGCGGGATGTGCCTCTCCCGGCTCGCCGGCGACGGCAGCGACGTGCTCGGCCCGCCAATGCGCAATGATGGCCGCCATCCCCACCAACCCGACCATCAGCAGCGCCATCGGCGCCAGCCAGGCCATCAGGTCGAGGCCGGAGGCCTCGGGCTTGATCCGCGTCCCGTCGCCGTACTGGGCGACGAAGACCGCCTTGATCTGCGCGTCGGTCTTGCCGGCCTCGACCTCGGTGCGCAGGTTGGCGAGCATGCCGTCGGCGAAGCCGCAGCCGCAGGTGCCGATGGGCCGGAGCGGGCAGGTACCGCAGGTGCAGCCGATCTCGGTGGCGAGCCGCTCGTACTGCGTGAGGCTGGCGGGCGCCCTGGAAAGCCAGATCGAAAACGGCACCGCGGCCAGCAGGGCCACCAGCCCGAGGACCACGAAAACGACGGCGCCGCCACCCTCGCCGCCGGCGCCGCCACGCTCTCCCTTGCCTTGTAGTGAGCTCATCGAGGCCTCCCGTGTGTCAATCGTCGTTTACGAAGAAACAGTGCAGACCTGGCGCCGCTTCCTCGATCAGGGTGTGCCGAACGCGCATGACGGGCTCAATAGTTGCGGATGCCGGCCGCGGAGACGCTGCGGTCGGGCCACATGCAGATGATCGTGCCGAGCAGCAACACGAAGCCGCCGATCCAGATCCACTTCACCAGCGGGTTGAGGAACACCTTGAGCGTGGCGCTGCCCTGGTCGATGTTCCAGCCGGTCAACACCAGGTAGAGATCGTGGCGCAGGTTGCTGCGGATCGCCACCTCGGTGGTCGCGGTCTCGTTGTTGGGGGCCGGATGGAAGTGGCGCTGCGGCAGCATACGGAAGCGGGCCCGATCGTCCTGGAAGGCGACGACCGAGGCGGAGACGACCTGCACGCCGGAGGAATCGTAGACGTCGAGGTCGCCGAGCTGCAGCCGGTAGGTGCCGATGTCGACGGTCTGGCCGGGCAGCAGCGTCGCCTCGGTCTCGCGCTGGAAGTAGCTGGAGCCGGCGATGCCCACCGCCATGCAGACGATCCCCAGATGGATGACGTAGCCGCCGTAGCGGCGCTTGTTGCGCAGCGTCAGCGACGCCAGGGCCCGCGGAAAGCTCTCGCCGCCGGCCGATCCACGCGCCCGGGCGCCGCGCCAGAACTCCTGCACGATGGTGCCGGCGACGAACGCCGAGAGGGCGAAAGCCATGACGGTGGCGAAGTCACGCACGCCGAGGGCCAGGAAGGTGACGCCGGTCACCGCGCCGGCCAGCACCGGAACCACGAAGGCGCGCTGCAAGCTCCCCCAGGAGGCCCGGCGCCAGGCGATCAACGGGCCGACGCCGGTCAGCAGCAGCAGCAGCAGCAGGATCGGCACGTTGACGCGGTTGAAGAAGGGCGGCCCGACGTTCATCTGCGTGCCGGTGATCGCCTCGGTGATCACCGGGAACATCGTCCCCCAGAGGATCGCGAAGCAGGCGACGACCAGCACCAGGTTGTTGAACAGGAAGGACGACTCCCGCGACAGGACGGCCTCGAGCTTGCTCTCGCTCTTGAGCTCGGGTAGCCGCAGGGCGACCAGCCCGAAGCCGACCGCCAGGGTCAGCGCCAGGAAGCCGGCGAACATCGGCCCCAGGTTCGAGGTCGTGAACGCGTGCACCGAGGAGACGATGCCGGAGCGGGTCAGGAAGGTGCCGAAGATGCAGAGCGCGAACGTCGAGATGATCAGCACCACGTTCCACACCCGCAGCATCTTCTTCTTCTCCTCGATCATCACCGAGTGCAGGTAGGCGGTGGCCACCAGCCAGGGCATCAGCGAGGCGTTCTCGACCGGGTCCCAGCCCCAGTAACCGCCCCAGCCGAGCTCGACGTAAGCCCACTGGGCGCCGAGGGTGACGCCGATCGACAGGAAGAACCAGGCGACGATCGTCCAGCGGCGGATCGTGTGCAGCCAGGAGGTGTCGAGCCGCCCCGAGGCCAGCGCCCCGATCGCGAAGGCGAAGGGAATGGTGAAGCCGACGTAGCCGAGATAGAGGTTGGGCGGGTGGATCGCCATCGCCGGGTTTTGCAGGAGCGGGTTCATGCCCTGGCCATCGGGGGGCGCCACCGCCAGCCGCGCGAACGGGTTGGCGACGAAGACCTGCAGCGCCACGAAGAACGCCGCCGTGGTCATGCAGGTGGCGTGGACGTAGGGCATCAACGCCGGGTGACGATAGCGGTTCTGGGCGGCGGCGATCGCCGAGTAGATCACCAGGATCATCGCCCACAGCAGCAGCGACCCCGCCATGCCGCCCCACAGCGCCGACAGCTTGTAGACAAACGGCATCCCGGCGCGCGAGTTCTGGGCGACGTAGGCAACCTCGAAGCGGTCGGTCGCCAGCAGGTAGAGGAGGCAGGCGCCGGCGGTAAGGACCAGCGCCGTCGTCGCGTACACTGCGTTGCGGCCGCTCTGGATCAGGCCGGGAAGCTGGCGGCGGGCGCCGAGCACGGAGGCGGCCACCGAGTAGCCGGCGGTCGCCAAAGAGAGAACCAGGCAGATTTGTCCGAGCTCGATCATCTGATGTACCGGGGTCCCCGCGACCGACCGTTAGCGACCCTTTGCGGGCGCGACGACGCCTGCTTCACGGTATTCAGGATAGTCCGTGGCGGCCTCGTACTTCGAGGGGCACTTGGCCATCAGGAAGGTCGCCTGGAAGGTGCCGTCGGCGTCCAGCTTGCCCTCGACCACCGCCTCGGCCTCGTCCTGGAAGGTGTCAGGCACGACGTCGCGGTAGACGACCGGGATCTGCTTGCCCCCCTCTTCGATGATGAAACGGTGGAAGAGGCCGCTGTCGTCGGAGTCGATGGAGCCCGCCATGACCTGTCCGGCGACCCGCAGAGGCTCGCCGGTGAGCTCCTGCTGGCGATCGGCAATCTCGCTGACGGTGTAGTAGTAGACCATCGTGTCGCGCATGCCCACGATCATCACGTAGACGACGGCGGCGAGGATGACGGTGACGGCGATGCCGACCTGACGGCGGCGGATTCCCATTGACGGATCCTCGATCAAGGAAGATTGGTGAAGCGCTGTCGCTAATGAATCCTACCACGGGGTCTGTTTTGCTTCCACGCCGCCCGCTCAAACGGCCAGCGCCAGGCGGCCGGTGACCTGGCGCTCGTAGAGCAGGCGGTGGGCGCGGGCGACCTCGTCGAGCGCCAGCGTGCCGGCAAGCACCGGGCGGACGGCGCCGCTTTCCACCAGCCGGAAGGCCTCGGCGAGCTCCTCGGTGGTGGTGGCGAACGAGCCGATGAACTCCAGCTCCTTCAGGATCATCAGCCCGGGCATGAACTCGACCGAGTGGGTCTCGAGGTTGCCGACCATGACCAGGCGGCCGCCGGGCGCCAGGCTGCGAACCGACTCGCCGAAGGTCGGCGAGCCGGTGATCTCCAGGACGATGTCGACCCCGTGGCCGCCGGTCAGGCCGCGGGCCGCGCGGGAGAACTCCAGGTCGGGGGCGGCGATGACCTCGTCGGCGCCGCCGGCGAGCAGCTGCTCTTTCTTGGCCGGCGACGAGGTTACCGCGATGATCCGCGCCCCGCCCATGCGGCACACCTGGATCGCGTGCAGCCCGACGCCGCCCGAGGCGCCGGTAATCAGCACCGTCTCGCCGGCACGAACCCGGCCGCGGCGAGCGACGTGGATCGCCGTGCCGATCGTGCAGGCGCAGATCGATGCCTCGGGGAGGGGAATCGAGCGCGGAACGAGAGCCAACCCTTGCGCCGGCGACACGGTGTACTCGGCGTAGCCGCCGGGGATCTCCTCGCCGAAGAACACGCCCTGCTTGCAGAGCGTTGGGCGCCGCTCGGCGCACAGGTCGCAGTCGTCGCAGTGCACCCGTTGCACCGTGGCGACCCGGTCGCCGGGGGCGAAACCCTCCACCGTCTCCCCGACGGCGACCACCTCTCCGGCGATCTCGTGGCCGAGGATCGCCGGCAGCTTGGTGCGCGGCAGGTTGCCGCGGCGGTTGATCAGGTCGTGGTAGCAGACGCCCACGGCGCCCACTCGAATGAGCACGTCCTGGGGCGACAGCCGCGCCGGGTCCGGCGCCGGCACCCGCTCGAGCCGCATCATCTCCGGCTCGCCGAACTCGTGCAGGACCATCGCCCGCATGGTGGTCGGAACCGCGGTGGTACGGCGCCGCGACGCCGCGGCGGCCGTGGTGACGTCAGCGTTCATGGGTGATCCTCTCGGTTGCGGAAGCTCGTGTCTCAGGCGGGGCGGCCGTCGCCGGCGATGGCGGGCGGGACGGCGCTGACCGCGCTTGTCGGACGGCGGCGCGGCCGCCGGGCTTTTTGTCGAAAAGCCGGTGGCGGAGGCCGTCGGGATCGAGGCCGGCGAGGGCGTCGAGCTCGGCCTGGCGCGGCGGCATGGTCGTTGGGAAGGACGCCGGCGCGAAGCCGAAGCCGGTGGCCTCGGCGAGGCGCGCGCCGCTGACGCCCGGGTGCAGCGAGCGGGGCTGCAGGGCGCCGCCCTCGAGCGCCCAGATCGCGAGGTCGGTGATCACGACGGTCTCGAGGTTGGTTGGGGAAGGGACGGAGGTCGGCACGTCGACCTCGGCGACGAAGGTTCGCCGCGACTGACGCGGCACCGTGATCAGCGCGCGGCGGACGAGCGATCGCATCGACGGCGAGCCGGCGGGGCCGGGCAGCTTGACCGTCTTGGCGTCGCGGCGGCCGATGCGGGTGAGGTTGATGGCGCCGCCGGCGTCGATCTGGGCGGCCCCGAAGAACATCGTGTCGATCCCGCCGGCGGCGGCGAGGTCGAAAAGCTCCGGAAGGGTGATCGTTGCCGCGCAGTCGGCGAGCAGCTCGGCGTCGACGGACACCGGCAAGGCGGTCCGCAGCCGTGGATCGACGGCACCGACGCAGTTGATGTAGCGGAGCCTCGGGGCGTGGGTGCGGCGCGCCAGCTCGATGGCGAGCATCGGCAGCGCCGACGCCAGGCCGGTGACGACGGTATCGCCGTCGCGGACCTGGCGCGCCATCAAGACCACGAACAGGTCGGCGGCCGCGGTGCCGCCGAGGCCGGCCGCCGGAGCCGGCGCAGGTCGCGCCGCGGCAGCGCCGCCCGCCGCCACGGTGCCGGCGTCGGCGGCGCCTGTCGCCGCGGCGTCGAGGCGGGCGAGCTGCAGGCGAGTGGTGCCGGCGGTGGCGCGCAGCGGTGCCGTTGCCGACGACAAAGGGCTCGCAGCGGCGCGCCCGCGGGCGTCGCCGAGGATCGACAGGAGGTCCGCCGGGGCGGCCTGCAAATAGGCGCGGAGGGCATCCGGGTCGCGCCGGTAGCGGCCAACGCAGCCGGTCGGCGCGGCCCCGCCCGGACATTCGGCGAGAGCGGCCACGCGTTCGCCGGCGATCGTGGGGCTCTCCAGGCGGGGGACGATCCGCTCGGCGGTGGCCAGGACGCTGCGGCTGGCGGCGGCCAGCAGCAGGTCGGCGTGCGGATCGTCGAGTCGCAGGTTGCCGGCCCCGTCGGCCGCCTGGGCGTGAATGAGCGCGAAGTCGGGACCCGGCGCCGCGCCTTCCGCGGCGCGGCGCAGCGCGGTGATGGTATCGAGCACGTCGCGCTCGCGGTAATCGAGGCCGCCGTCCTGCAGCGCCAGCCGCAGCGAGGCGGGCATGACGAAGCCGTCCTCGTACTGGAAGCCGATGAAGCCACCCTCGGCGGCGCGCACCCGGCCGTGGGCAACCAGCAGGTCGAGCGCCAGGGGGTTCGGCACCGAGACGACGCGCAGCTCGCCGATTCCGGCGCGGACGATCTCGGCAAGCATCGCCATCGGCACGCGGTTGAGCTGGAAGCCGCCGATCGCCACCGACGAGCCGGAGGGGAGGGCGGCGGCGAGCTCGGCGACGCTGCAAATCGGGCTCATCGTCGGTTGCCACCGCCGACCGGCGAGAAGCCGAGCTCGGCGAGCGCCCGTAGCTCCGCCGCCGTCGGCGCCGGGGTGGTCGTCACCGTGGCGGCGGCCGGCAGCTCGAAGCCGGTTGCGGCGCGGATCTCCTCGACGCTGGTGCCGGGGTGCACCGAGCGCAGCCGCATCCGGCCGCCGTCGAAGTCCATGATCCCCTTCGAGGTGATGCACAGCCGCGGCCCGCCTCCCAGGCCGGCGTCGGCGCGGCGCCGCCAGCCGGGGACCGAGACGTAGTCGACGGCCTCGACGAAGCGCCGCCGCGAGTGCTCCCAGCTGAAGAGGATGACCTCGGGGGCGAGGGTGCCGATCGACGTCGTGCCGATCGATCCGGGCCCGCGGACGCGCATCCTGCCGTCGGGCCCCTTGAGGCCGATCAGGTTGGTGTTGCCCTCCGCGTCGATCTGCATGCCGCCGACGAAAAAGACGTCGCAGAAGCGAACCGGCGAGGCCGGGTTGGCAACCCTCAGGATGGCGTCGTGGCTCTCGCGGTACTCGATCAGCCGCGCGGATCGATCGTCGCGCCGCTCGCTCCAGGCGGCGGCGCCCTCCGGCGCGCCGCGCTCAGCGCGGACGCCGTGGCGGATGCGCAGGTTGGGGGCGTGCAGCCGCTGGGCGAGCAGGGCGGCGGTGAGCATGCGGTCGGCGTGGAGGCCGAAGGCGACCACCTGGTGGTCGCGCAGCTCCCGGGCGATGGCGCAGACGACCAGCTCGACGGTCTCGGGCGATTCCTCGACGGCGCGCGGCAGCGGGGACGATCTGGCAGCATGCATCGGCTGGCCTCAGGAGTGATGGACGGTCTGCAGGCCGCGCAGCGCCTCGCGGCCGACGGCTTCGATGTAGGTGCCGGCCCGGGCGGTGGCGTCGATCCACTGGGCGATGTAGCGGGCGTATGGACAGGGGTCGCCGCCGGCGAGGGCGCGGGCGGCGCGGGCGTAGGCGGCCTGATGCCGGAGGTCGGGAACGTAGCGGCCGCTGACCCCGCCGGGGTGCGCCCCCCAGGGGGCCTCGACGACCCAGGCGCCGTGCACGAGCGTCCACTCGGGGGCGGCGACGACCTCTTCGTTGTCGATGACGCGCTCGACGCTGGCGACCACCGGCCCGGCGCAGGCGGCGGCCAGCGCCCGCTCGGCGAAGCTCCTCCCCAGATAGGCGTCGGGGCACTCGCGCACGTTGCCGAACCGATCGGCCTCGGCGGCGTGGATGAAGACGATGTCGGGGCGGATCGGCGGCACCCGCAGAAACGTCCGGTCGCCCTCGCGAACCTCGACCAGGTCGGGGTTGAGCTCGGGGAGCGAGGAGCCGACGCCGCCGGGCCACAGCAGATAAGGCACCCCCCAGGCCGCCGCCTGCAGGCCCACGTACCAGATGCACTCGTCGCACTCCCACATCTGCACCTCGCCGAGCTCGTAGCGGTGGCGGAAGGCGGGAGCGATGGCGGCGACCTGTTCCATGGCGACGCCGGCGGCGACCACCTTGTGGACGCAGCCGCTGCCGACGAGCAGGTCGGTCTCGAAGCCCGCCGTCGGGCCACAAACCAGCGTCAGGCCGCGCACGCCGCGGCGGATGAGAGCGCGGACGATCGCCATCGGCGGGTTCTGGTGGGCGAACCCGGAGAGGCCCACGGTCATGCCGTCCTCGACCATGGCGGCGGCCTCTTCGAGGCCGATCAGCCGCGACTCGCGGTCGCCGGGCTCGAGACGGCCGCGATCGTCGGCGCTCGCCGGC
>DASWHK010000256.1:0-6285 GCA_036398215.1 Acidobacteriota bacterium
TACGCGTCGGCGGTGTTCGAGGGGATCCGCTGCTACGACACCGAAAAGGGGCCGGCCGTCTTCCGCCTCGACGACCATATCCGCCGCCTGCACGATTCCGCCCGCATCTACCGGATGCCGATCGAGTACTCGGCCGACGCCCTCCAGGAGGCGTGTCTGGAAACGATTCGCGCCAACGAGATGGAGTCCTGCTACATCCGACCGATCGTTCTGCGCGGCTACCATTCGCTGGGCGTCAACCCGCTGCCGTGCCCGGTGGAGACCTACATCGCCGTCTGGGAGTGGGGGAAGTACCTGGGCCCGGAGGCCCTCGAGCAGGGGGTCGACGTGATGGTCTCGTCGTGGAACCGCGTCGCCGCCAATACGCTGCCGGGCATCGCCAAGGCGGCGGCGAACTACCTGAACGCGCAGCTCATCAAGATGGAGGCGATCCACAACGGCTACGCCGAGGGAATCGCGCTCGACGCTCGGGGCTACGTCTCGGAGGGCAGCGGCGAGAACATCTTCGTCGTGCAGGGCCGCACGATCATCACGCCGCCGCTGGCCGCCTCGGTGCTGCCGGGGATCACCCGCGAAACCGTGATGACGCTCGGCGAGGAGCTCGGTTACAAGATCGTCGAGCGCGACGTCCCGCGCGAGAACCTCTACATCGCCGACGAGGTCTTCTTCACCGGCACCGCCGCGGAGATCACGCCGATCCGCTCGATCGACAAGATCGCCATCGGCAGCGGCCGCCGCGGGCCGGTCACCGAAGAGCTCCAGGAGATCTTCTTCGCCCACGTCGAGGCCCGCGCCGGCGACGATCACGGCTGGCTGACCCCGGTGTACGAGGGGCGAACCACGGCGCTTGCCGCGGAGGCCAGCGAAAGCGTCGCCTGATCCCGTCGCCGCGGGTTTTTGAGGTTGTACGACGCCCGTTCGCCGTTCATGATTGGCCCGTTGTGTCCATGCGTGTGCACGGCTGCCGATCGCTCGCACGCGCCCAACCTCCACCCGCGAGCCCGCAATGTCCGTTGATCTCGATACGCTGCTGAGCGACGCCGTTGCCCGCGGCGCCTCCGACCTCCACCTGAAAGTCGACGTGCCCCCGTACCTGCGCATCGATGGCGTCCTGCGCCCGATGGACCACACCCCCTTGACCGCCGCCGATACCCGGCAGCTCGCCATCCGCCTGCTCGAAGACCATGACGTCGACGTCGACGAGATCAAGGAGTTCGACGCCAGCTACGCGATCTACGCCCTCGGTCGCTTCCGCTGCAACGTGTTCGTCGAGCGCGGCGTGCACGGCGCGGTTCTCCGCGTGATCCCCGGGCAGACCAAGACGATTGCCGATTTGCACCTGCCGCCGATCATCGAGAAGATCTCGCTGGAGGAGCGCGGCCTGGTGCTCTGCACCGGGACGACCGGCAGCGGCAAGTCGACGACGCTGGCCTCGATGATCGACCACATCAACCGCAACAAGGCGCGACACATCGTCACCATCGAGGATCCGATCGAGTTCCTGCACAGCGGCGGCAAATCGATCATCACCCAGCGCGAGCTCGGCCAGGACACCGGCAGCTACGCCGGCGCCTTGCGGGCGGCGCTGCGCCAGGACCCCGACATCATCCTGGTCGGCGAGATGCGCGACAAGGAGACGATCGAGACGGCGCTGACCGCGGCGGAGACCGGCCACCTGGTGATGTCGACGCTGCACACGCTCGACGCCCCGGAGACGATCAACCGCATCATCGCGGTTTTCCCGCCCTACCAGCAGGAGCAGATCCGCGCCCAGCTCGCCGAGGTCATCAAGGCCGTCGTCTCGATGCGCCTCGTCCGCCAGGCCGACGGCCGCGGCCGCGTGCCCGCCGCCGAGATCATGCTGGCGACGACCTTCATTCGCGAGTGTATCCGCGATCGCGAGCGCGTCGTCGAGATCCGCGACGCCATCGCCGCCGGCGTCAGCCAGTACGGCATGCAGACCTTCGACCAGTCGTTGCTCTGGCTGACCCGCAAGGACCTGATCTCGGTCGAGGAGGCGCTGGCGGCGGCGACCAACCCCAACGACATGAAGCTGCAACTGCGCGGCATCGTCACCTCCTCGGAGGCAGCCGAGCAGACGATGGAGACGATGCGCACGCGGCCGGGCGACTCGGCGTGAACGCTGGAATGTGAATCGCCCGCAGCGAACCGCGCTCGCCGACGCCCTCGCCATGCTGACCCGGCGCGACTACAGCCGCGCCGGCCTTGCCGCCAAGCTGGCCGGCAAAGGCCATTCCCTCACCGACGTCGAGGCCGCTCTCCGGCAGTGCGCCGAGCACGGCTACCTGGACGACCGGCGCTTCGGCCACGATCGGCTGCAGGCCCGCCTGCGGCGGCGCCCGGCGGGGCGCATCGACGCCCTCCGCGACTTGCGGCGCCAGGGGCTTACCGAGACAATGGCGGAGGCCGTCGCCGAAGAGGTTTTCGGCGAGCACGGGGGGGAGGCCGCCGTGCTCGACGACGCTTTCGAGCGCTGGGTCGCGCGGCACGGCGAGCCCGAAGACCTGGCGGCGGCAAAGCGCTGTTTCGATCACCTCGTGCGGCGCTCCTTCCCCCGCTATCTGGTGCTGCAGAAGCTGTCGCCCTGGCTGGATTAGGCGCCGGGCCGGCGCCACCCTGAAGCAGGCCCGTATGCCCGACAACGAGCAAAAGCGAGGGGCTTCGACCCCCGCCGGCATGACCTCGCAGGAGGTCCGCGAACGCTTCCTCGACTACTTCGCGGAGCGCGGCCATGCGGTGGTGCCTTCCAGCAGCCTGATCCCGCGCGATGACCCGACGCTGTTGTTCACAAACGCCGGGATGAACCAGTTCAAGGAGGTCCTTCTGGGCCACGAGCGGAGCAGCTACGGGCGCGCCGTGAGCTCGCAGAAGTGTATGCGGGTGTCCGGCAAGCACAACGACCTCGACAACGTCGGCCCCTCCGCCTACCACCATACGTTCTTCGAGATGCTCGGCAACTTCTCGTTCGGCGACTATTTCAAGGAGGGGGCGATCGAGATGGCCTGGGAGCTGCTGACCGAGGGCTACGGGCTGCCGCCGGAGCGGCTCTGGGCGAGCGTCTACGAGGAAGACGACGAGGCCTTCGAGCTCTGGCAGCGGATCGTCGGGTTGCCGGAGCATCGCATCGCCCGCCTCGGCAAGCAGGACAACTACTGGTCGATGGGCGACACCGGGCCCTGCGGGCCGTGCTCGGAGATCCACTTCGATTACGGGAGCGGCGACTATCAGTGGCCGGGCGACGGCGAGTACCGGGAGCCGGACACGCTGGACCTGGATGACGACCGCTTCGTCGAGCTGTGGAACCTGGTGTTCATGCAGTTCAACGCCGACGGCAGCGGCGAGGTGACGCCGTTGCCCGCCCCCAACATCGACACCGGCGCCGGCCTGGAGCGGCTGACCGCAGTGATCCAGGCGGTGCGGAGCAACTACGATACCGACCTGTTCCGGCCGCTGATCGAGCCGGTCGCCGAGCTCGCCGGCCGTCGCTACGGCGACAGCGAGGCCGGCGACGTGGCGCTGCGGGTGATCGCCGACCACTGCCGGGCCACCGCCTTTCTGCTCGCCGACGGCGTGAGCCCGGCCAACGAGGGCCGCGGCTACGTTCTCCGCCGCCTGATCCGCCGCGCCGTGCGCTTCGGGATGAAGCTCGGCTTCGACGCCCCGTTCTTCCACTCGGCGGCCGCCACGGTGGTCGAGCAGATGGGCGACGTCTATCCCGAGCTGCGCCAGGGCCAGGAGCTCATCGAACGGGTGACGACCGCCGAGGAGGACCGCTTTTTCCGGACCCTGGCGGTCGGCGCGCGGGTGTTCGAGGAGGTCGTGGAACGGGTCGAGGGAGAGGGCGGCAAGCTGATCCCCGGCGACGACGCGTTTCGCCTCTACGACACCTATGGGCTGCCGCTCGAGCTGACCCGGGAGTTCGCCGCCGACGCCGGCCTGGCGGTCGACGAGCAGGGTTTCACCACCTCCATGGAAGGACAGCGCCGCCGGGCGCGCGCCGCCTGGAAGGGCGGCGGCGACGCGGCGGCACTCCAGAAGCTGGTCAAGAAGCTCGCCGAGCGGGGGGTCGAGGGCACCGAGTTCGTGGGTTACACGGAGCTCGAGAGCGAGGGGTCGAGGATCCTCGTCCTGTTGCGCGACGACGAGCCGGTCGAGGCCCTCGAATCCGGCGATAGCGGCTTGATGATCGTCGATCGAACGCCCTTCTACTCGGAATCGGGAGGCCAGATCGGCGACCGTGGGGTCGTCGCCGGAGACGGCGCGCGGGCTCGCGTCCTCGACACCCGGCGGTTGCCCGGGGGGCTCGTGGCCCACCAGGTCGAGGTCGAGAAGGGGACGCTGCAGGTCGATGCGACGGCCGCCATGCAGGTCGACGCCGAGCGCCGTGCCGCGATTCGCCGCAACCACACCGCGACCCATCTGCTGCACGCGGCGCTACGCGAGCGCCTCGGCGAGCACGTCAAGCAGGCGGGCTCGCTGGTGGCGCCCGACCGCCTGCGTTTCGACTTCAGCCACTTCTCGCCGCTGGAGCCGGCGCAGCTCGCCGATCTCGAGCGCGGCGTGAACGCCGCGATCCGTGCCGACATCCCGACCGAGATCTCCGAGATGTCCTACGACGAGGCCGTCGAGCGCGGCGCGCTGGCGTTCTTCGGCGACAAGTACGGCGATCGGGTTCGGGTGGTGGCGGTTCCGGGCATCTCGATGGAGCTGTGCGGCGGTACCCACGTCGAGCGCACCGGCGAGATCGGCACTTTCCTGATCACCCGCGAGGAAAGCGTTGCCGCCGGCACTAGGCGCCTCGAGGCGGTCACCGGCGCTGCCGCCATCGACAGCCTGCAGCAGCAGCGCCAGGCGCTGCGTCGCGTGATGTCCGATCTGCAGGCGAGCGAGACCGACGTTCACGCCCACGTCGAGATGCTGCTGCAGCGGCTCAAGGCGGCGGAGCGAGCCAACGAGGAGCTGAAGGTGCGGCTGGCGGCGCAGGCCGCCGACGGCGGCGACGGGGAGGCCGTCGAGGTCGGCGGCGTTCGGGTGGTCGCCCGCGAGGTCGAAGGTCTGGACCCCGCCGGGCTCCGCCACCTCGCCGACGAGATCAAGGCGAAGCTCGGCTCCGGCGTCGTCGTGCTCGGGACCCGCCGCGACGGCAAGGCGCAGCTGATCATCGGCGTCACCGCCGACCTCGCCGATCGGATCAGCGCCGCGAAGCTGGTCGCGAGGCTGGCGCCGATCGTCGGCGGCGGCGGCGGCGGCACCTCGCAGATGGCCCAGGCCGGCGGGCCCGACGGCGGCAGGCTGGCGGAGGCGCTGCAAGAGGCGCCGCAGGCGGTCTCCGAAATATTGGGGTAGTCTCGCCGGCCTCGCTTGCGGTAGCGTTAGCGACGGTTTCCACCGATACATCGAGCCATGCCCCTCAACTGCAGCGATCGTCTCGATCGTCCCGTCTGCGCCTGGCGGCGCTGCCTGGCGATCGCCGGCCTCTTCGTGGCGCTCTCGGCGACCCAGGCGTGGGCGCAGATCTACGTGATCGAGCAGCCCGACGGCAGCCGGCGGTTCAGCAACGAGCCGGTCGCCGGGGCGAAGATCTTCGTCGAGACTCGTTACACGGGGTCGCCGGTGCTGTCGACACGCCTCGGCCCGGCGCCGTTCGAGCGCGAGATCGCCGACGCCGCCGGCCAAAAGGGCGTCGACGCCCGACTGGTCGAGGCGGTGATCGCCGTCGAATCGGCTTTCGATCCCAACGCGGTCTCGAAGAAGGGCGCCCAGGGCTTGATGCAGCTGATGCCGGACACGGCCGACCGTTTCGGCGTCGCCAACGTCTGGGACCCGCGCCAGAACATCGGCGGCGGCACCGCCTACCTGCGCCAGCTCATCGACATGTTCAACGGTGACCTGCGCCACGTCCTCGCCGCCTACAACGCCGGCGAGGGCGCCGTCACCCGCCATGGCGGCGTGCCTCCGTACCCCGAGACCATCCAGTACGTCGACCGGGTGCTCGATTACTACCGCACCCTCGGGGCGCGCTAGGGCCACGAACTTAGTGTTCCGTACCGTAAATACGATGATGTTTGCAGGTCGTGTTGCGGGGGAGATCAAGGCGCGAGGCTGAGTCGATGTCGGAGCCATCGGCGACGACGAGCAACGCTCGGATCGCCCGCAACACGACCTGTGTTCATTGATTTGGGGGTGGCGGGAGCGGACGTTTTCCGGCGCTTTCCGACAGTGCTAATTATCTAGCAATTGTGATAAGCTGCCGTGCTCAGCCAC
>DASWHK010000257.1:0-12362 GCA_036398215.1 Acidobacteriota bacterium
GCGAGCAGCTCCTCGTAGGCGGCCGCGAATACGCGGGTGCGGATCTCCGTGGGCAGCAGCCTGGCCAGCAGCAACGCGACGGGCGGGCGAAGCATCGATCAGACACCCTCGGCGCGAGTCTGCTCGGCAGCGCGGATCGTATCGACGTAGAAGTCGCGCGTCGCCTGCCAGGCCTTCTCCCCCTGGCCGGTGATCGTGTACACGCGTTCCTTGATGATCTGCCCGTCGATGACCTGCTGCTCGTAGCGGCCGGCGACCAGGCCGGCATCCTCGAGCCGGCTCATGAGCTGGTAGAAGGCTGGCCCGCTGCGCCGCAGGCCGAGCTCGCCGAGCTGCGCGCGCACCGCCTTGCCCGACAGCTCCCCGCCGCGCAGCGAGGCGAGCACCGAGAACTGCAAATGGGTGATCCGCGGAAGCTTCAATCTACCGTCTCCATCAAAGCGGACAGGCTCACAGACTACGTGCGCCTTGAATAACGTCACATTACATCACTACGAATGATGTGCCAAGAAGTTTCCGTGGGAACGAGCTACGACAATGGCTCGTAGGGTCGCTTGCCCGCGGCAGGCCGGGTAAAGGCGCGCACCGCGGAGGCCACCCTTGCGGCGCCCGCGTCCTGTCGGGTACAAACCAGCCGAACGTTCCCCCGTAGGAGAACGCCCGTGAATGATCGCCGCTACTCGATGGTCGCCGCGCTGCTCGCCGCGGTCGCTGCCTGTTCATCCCCGGCCCCGGAAGGGGCCTCCGAAGGCAACTGGACCGGCACGATCACCACCGAAGGCGACGTCACCACCGTCGTCAACGGGTCGGGCTCGGTGTGGGGCGGGCGGGCGACGCTGGTGGAAGAGGCCTCGATCGGCGTGGACCTGGGCGCCGACGGGCACATGCTCGGCGCGTCGACTCGCTGTGGGCGACCGACGAAGAGATCCTCGTGCTCGATACGCAGGTGCCGATCATCAGGGTCTACGACCACGACGGCACCTTCCTGCGCAACATCGGGAGAGGCGGGCAGGGGCCCGGGGAGTACGCCCGGCCGTTTTCAATCGGCGCCGACGCTGCCGGCCGCCTGTTCGTCGCCGACCCGGGGAACGGCCGCATATCGCTCTACTCGATCGACGGGCAGTACCTCGAAGGGTGGACGGTCGGAAGCTTGTGGTGCTGCGTGACTCCAATGGTCGTGACCGCCGAGGGGGTTCCGTATCTGGAGGTCATCGATCCGGAAACCTACGCCGGGCCCGACGGTCCCATTCCATGCGGGCCTACGGGCCCGCTGGCCCGCATGGCCCGCTGCTTCTGGCCCCGGATCTCGAGGTCCCGGATCACCGGTTCCGCCTCGGCGACCGGCGGCCGCTGGCGAAGTTCGCGCCCACCGTCACCTGGGTGCTGGCAACGGACGGCACCGTCATCACCGGGGCCTCGCACGAGTACCGCTTCGAGATGCGCCGTCCCAACGGCAGCGTGACCGTTGTCGAGCGCCGCTACGAGCCGCTGCCGGTCGATCCGGACGAGCGCGACTGGTGGCGCCGCTATTTCATCGCCATCTACCGGAGAGGACAGGAGGGTTGGCGTTGGTTTCGAACCCGTAGACGGAGCCGGCTCCTTCCGCGTCCTCGGCGACCTTGCGGTACACGAGGATGCGGACGGCGGACGACGTCGGCTCCGCCGCCTCGAAGATCGCCGCGTGGTACCAGCTCTCGTCGTATTCGCGGGCCGCGTGCGCGCCGACGACGGCGCCGAGGTGCTCGGCGACGGCCACGGGCGTCGCGCTCGGGCCGAGCTCGGAGATCAGGGGGAGGGCGCCTTCGCTCTCCATCCAGAAGAAGCGCACGGCGAGATCGCTGAGCGCGTAGGTGTCTTGCTGACCTCGCACCTGGAGACGCGGGTCGGGCCACGGCGCCCCCGGCTCCTTGTCCGCCAGCAACGCCAGCACCGGGAAGAACCACTCGTAATCGAGGGTCACGGCGACGTTGCGCTGCAACTGATCGGCGGCGAGCTCGGCGTAGTCACGGAGGACGCTCTCGGCGGTCTCCCTTTGCGCGCGCGCAGCGGTCACCGCCTCGTAGCCGAGGGTGGCGACAACGACCGGGGCCGCCCCCAGACAAGCGATGATCAGCGGTCGCCGCAGTCTGCTCCGTGCCTGCATCCTTCAGAAGATAGCCGGCCGGCGACGGCCGCAACAGCAACGACCGGCGCCGGGCGGGCCGCCGGCGCGAGTTCTGACAAATCGCCGACATCTCGCCCACATCTTCCTTGCCGCTGGCTTGCCGGGACGCCACCGCGAGGCACGTCGCGTCGCCTAAGGTGACTGCTCGCCCCTCCCCGTGACCGGTAAAGGAGCCAGAGATGTACCGATTTCCTACGTCGAGGAGACACCAAGGTCATGCGGGGGATGCCGCATGCGCTGAACCGACCCAGCCCAACGCAGTAGACGCGGGCCTCCCCGTGCCCGCAGCAAAATGGCCATCAGACGTGCGGGCTGGAGCGATGGACGCGCGCATCCCGCGCGCGAGGGCCTCACTGATGATTGCGGCATCATTCGGGATCGCCCTGCTGCTGCCACTCGAGCCGCAGGCCACCACCCAGCAGCCCGCTCCGCTGCCCGGCGAGGTGCGCGAGTGGTTGGAGCGCGATCAGGCGCAGCGCTGGGCGACTCTCGTCGACACCGGCCGGCAGCTCTTCAACGAAGGCTCCTGCGCCCGCTGCCATGGCGACAACGGTGTCGGGGGAAACTTCGGCCCGGACCTGACCGACGACCAGTGGGTGCAGAGCGAAGGCGATCTCGACGGCATTCAGGAGACCATCCTGTGGGGGGTCCGACGCCGCGATTTCGGCGATCCGACTCGCCGCTTCGAGATGAACCCCGCCGGCGGGATGCAACTGGAGTGGGACGAGATTCGCGCGCTGGCAGCCTACGTCTGGAGCCTCGGCGACGGCCGCACGCAAGCCCGTCGTTGACGCTAGCCGCGCCCGCAGCAGAAGCGCGATGAGAAATGCGGGCTAGCGTCCGGTTGGCACACGCCGCTCGAGCTCCGCGAACCAGTTGAGGATGATTTCGATCCCGCGTGGGCTGCCTTCGCCGCCGACGGCGTACTGGATCATCAACCAGCGATCGCCGTCGAGCGAGATGTCGTACGAGCCGGCGTTGTTGGTGATCGCAGCAAAGAAGGCGCCGGGCAGCAAGACCCGCGCGGCGCCCGGTCGAAAGGGCTCCTCTTCGAGGATATCGACGACCATCAGGTCGTCTCGGGTGCGAAAGAAGAGCCGCTTGGAGTCGCGTGCCCACAGCGGTTCGTAGCCGATGCCGCCGGAGATGTTCGTGATGCCGGCACGATTGGGAAACGACTGCACGAAGACCTCGCGAGTGCCGGATTCTTCCGACACGTAGGCCACCCACTTGCCATTGGGTGAAAACGTGGCGGTGATCTCCCGCACGTCGCGATCGAAGACCGGCTGCGGCTCCCCGCCTTCGCGCAGCGAGTACATCGTGATGTCGTACTCGCCGGTGTTGAGCTCGTCGGTATCGGCGAGCAGCAGCCACTCACCGTCGGGCGAGATCGAGCGCACCAGCTCGTTGCCCTCGCCGCCGATCAGCTCCTCGGCGTCGGACCGCAAGTCGGCCGGCCGGCGAAATACGTTGACGCCCTCGTCGGCGGTGTCCGCCGAGTAATATAGCCACTCGCCGTCGGGCGACCAGGCGAACGAGCGGACGCCTCCGTCGGGGGTGAACAGCGACGAGACGTTGCGCTCGAGGTCGCGCATCCAGATGTTGTCGCCGCCGCCGTCTTCCTGAAGCCTGTACGCAAGATAGCGCCCGTCGGGCGAGAGCCGCGGCGTCCACAGCCTGCCTTGTGCCTCGATCAATGTCTCGGTGTTGCCCCCCTCGTCCCGCCAGACGAGGGATGTGGTAGAAGCGACGGCGCCCGCTTCGCCCGGCAGAAAGACGAGGTCGCCGCGGGGGGAGACGTCGTATTGCGAGGCCCCCGTCAAGCCCCCTGCATCGAGGACCCCCTGGATCAGCGGCACCGCGCCGCCGACCTGGAGGCTGGCGGGATCGAACGGGCGGGCGAACAGTGAGCCTTCCTGCGCGTACAGCAGGTGGCCGGTCGGCAGGTAACGGGCGTCGCGGCCCGCCGGCACCATCACGGCGGGCGCCTCGCCGGGCCGCTGCACGACGATCTGGGCGTCCTCCCATGAGGTCGCTGTGGCGGGGCGCAGCGTGTAGAGGATCGAGACGCCATCAGGCAAGAGGTGCGGGCCATGCGCCAAGGCCTCCTCGACCGCAATGAGCTGGGCGGGCTCACCGCCGTCGGCGGAGACTTCCCAGATCCCCTCTCGCCCCTGGCCGTAGAGAATGCGGCCGTCATCCGTCCAGCTCGCCCCCCAGGGGTTGGCGGCGTCGGCAAGCTTGACCGCCTGCCCGCCGCTTATCGGAACCTTCCGCAACGCTCCGTCGGACCAGAAGCCGACCCACTCGCCGTCCGGCGAGAAGAACGATGCCCGCCCGCCGTTCTCGGTGCCGCGCAGGGGTGCCGCGGCCGTCTCGTCCAGCGGGCGAAGCCAAAGCTGGTCGTTGGCGCTGAATGCCAGGTGCCGGCCGGTCGGCGAGACGGATACCGCATGCCGGCCGAGACTCGACAAGGTCACTTCCTCGGGGAGCGGGATTACGAATCGGGCGACCGGCGCCGGCGCCGGCGGCGGTGGCTGCGCCACGAACCAGGTGGCGAAAACCGCGAGCAGCGCGATCGCGACGGCGGCCGGAGCGGCGAGCGTCCACGGGACTCCGCCGACCGCTGCTGCCGAATGGTCCGCTGTCGCACCGGCGGCAAGCGGCAGTGCGGTGCCCGCGGCGACCTCCGCCGCCAGGCTCCTGATGTCGACGAGCAGGTCCTCGGCGTGCTGGTAGCGATGGTCGCGATCTTTGGCGAGGCACTTCCTGACGATTCGCTGGAGATCGGCGGGCAGCGCATCGTTGATCTCGGCGAGCGGCTGCGGCTCGTTGCGGGCGATGGCGTGCAGGGTGTCGAGCACGCTCGCCCCGGAAAAGGCGCGCTTGCCGCCGACCATCTCGTAGAGCACCGAGCCGAAGGCGAACAGATCCGCGCGGCCGTCGATCGTGGCCTCGCCGAGCACCTGCTCGGGCGCCATGTAGCCGGCGGTGCCCATGACCTGGCCGGCGACGGTGCCGAACGCCGTCGGCGACATCGAGAGGTCCTGTCCGCCGGGGGCGGTGATCTCGGTGAGCTTGGCGAGGCCGAAGTCGAGGACCTTGGCGTGACTTTCCTTGGTGACGAAGACATTGTCGGGCTTGAGGTCGCGGTGGACGATCCCGGCGCCGTGGGCCGCGGTCAGCGCCTCTGCGATTTCGCTGGCGAACAGCAGCGCCTTGCCGACCGGCAGCGGCCCGGCGGCCAGGGCGCCGCGTAACGTCTCGCCTTCCAGGTATTCCTGGACGATGAAGTGAGTAGTAGCCGTCCCCTGGACGCCGTCCGCGATTGTCGCTGCCGAGCCGACGTCGAAGACCGCGGCGATATGCGGGTGGTTGAGGGCCGCCGCGGCCTGGGCCTCCTGCTGAAAGCGCGCCAACCGCTGCGGATCGGTGGCGAACTCCGCCGGCAGCACCTTGATCGCCACCTTGCGGTTCAGACGGGTGTCCTCGGCGAGAAAGACCTCGCCCATGCCGCCGGCGCCGATCTTCTCGACGATCCGGTACGGGCCCAGCGACGAGCCGATCATCGGGATGATTCGAGCACAGAGGGCTCCGCAGCGCTTCCGATCATGATCAGGCCCCCCCACGTTACCTCGGCGAGAATGCCAAGAAAGCACTCGCACTGTAGCCGACGAAGGGAAGCGGGAACAACACGTTGGGCTGCCATTGAGCGTCGCAGACCGCGCTCTCGAACCACTCGGCCAGATCAGGCCGACGTGGCCAGCGCGCTGTCGATCGAGCGGGCGGCCGCCGGCGGCATGTGGAGCTGCCACCATTGGTCGGCGCGCGGCGCGTTCCAGGAGGTTTGCAGGGGGACGGCGGCGAGGGCGACGGCGAGCTCGCGGGCGTTGGCGAAGCGGTCGGCGGGGTCCTTTTCGAGGCACTTCATCACGATTCGCTCGAGCTCGGCGGGGATCGGCAGCTCGGTGCGGCGTGACGGGGGAACGGGCGCCGTCTTGACGTGCTCGACGATCAGCGCCAACCCGGTTTCGGCTTCGAAGACGCGTGTGCCGGTCAACAACCAGTAGGCGACGCAGCCGAGGGCGTAGATGTCGGCGCGGCCGTCGACGCCGTTGCGGCGCACGGCCATCTCCGGCGCCATGTAGGCCGGCGTGCCGCTCGTCGTCCCCTCCGCCGTCAGCTGGGTCGAATCCTCCGCTCGCTCCCGCGTTTGGACGAGCCCGAAGTCCAGCAGCTTGACGAAGTCGAGGCCCGGGCCTCGCCGCGAGAGGTGCAGGTTCGCCGGCTTGATGTCCCGATGCGTCATCCCGTGCTCGTGAGCATCGGCCAGCGAATCGCAGGCCTGCATCAGCAGGTGGACCGCGCGCTCCGCCGGGACCGGGCCGAAGCGCCCGACCAGGTTCTCGAGATCGAGCCCCTCGAGGTACTCCATGGCGTAGAAGAAGTGTCCGTCGCCGGTGACGCCGGCGTCGTAGATGGCGACCGTGTGGGGTGAGCGCAGGCGCGCCGCCGCCAGCGCCTCTCGCTCGAAGCGCTGCAGGATCTGGCGTGCCCCGGCCCTGTCGGCGGCGTCGAGCTTGTCGCCGCGAATCAGCTTGACCGCCGCCGGGCGTGCCAGCGTTCGATGGCTCGCCTTCCAGACTTCGCCCATGCCGCCGCTGCCGATCAGCTCGTGGAGCTCATAAAAGGTGGTGCGCCGCGACTCGTAGGCGACGACCAGGTACCTGTCGATCACCGCCGCCGCGGCGACGGCGACGATGGCGCCGGCGCCGAGCAGCAGGACGTTATCGAAGACGCGCGCCGGCGCCGCGGCTTCGAAGGCGGCTTGCAGCTCCGGATGACGGATACGAATCAGCCATGCGACCAGCAGCGGCGTGAGGCCGATCGCGGCGACGCCGGCGGCGGCGCGGGCCACGGAGTTGGGCACGAAGACGGCGTAGGCGACCATCAACAGCGTGAACCGCAAAAGGTTGTGGTACCAAGCTGCGGAGCCGCTGCCGGCTTGCAGGTCGGCCACGCCGAGACCATAGGCCTGCGCCGCGATGTAGGCCGCAACCGTCGCAAAGACGGCGATCTCGACGGCGCGCAACTGCCACAGCGGCCAATCCTGGCGAGCGAACAGCAGCGCCGTCGCGCCCGCCATCAACACCGCCATCGCGGCGTGCCCGAGCGCCCCTCCAGCGGCCGGCGAGAGGAGGTCGTAGGCCACCAGGAGCGCGAAGCCGGCCGACATGGCGCCGGCGAAGACGCCGAGCAGAATCCGTGCCATGACCGCGCGACCCTCGTGCGCGCCGCCCTGACCGGGCGACAGGCCGGAATCCGGTCACAGGTGGAACAGGCAGATGGGCGTCTCGGCGGCGATCGGGTCGATGTTTCGCGTCGTCATGGCGTTGCATTGGAAAGGGCGCGATCGCGATCCACGCAGGTGGCCTCGCCAGCGCCCTCGAGTCGCACGATGCTCCCGACATCCTGGCTGGCATCGTGGCTATCGAGTGTAGCAGGCGGAGCATCGCCCGGGTGGCGGCGGCAAACTTCACCGGAATGCAGTTGAGCCGCTCGTGGTGCCTCTGCGAGAATAGGACGGCATTCGCGGACTGGACCGATCGACATGACCAGCTTTGAGGGCTCCGGGGGACGGGATCTCACCGGCAAACTGCTAGACAACCGCTACCGCGTCGAGTCGAAGCTCGGCGAGGGCGGAATGGCCGCCGTCTATCTGGCAGCCGACGAGCGCCTCGGCCGCCACGTGGTCGTCAAGGTGCCGCTCGAGATCTTCTTGACCGTTTCGGGGTTTCGGGAGCGGTTCGCCCAGGAGATCCACGCTCTGATCCGTCTCGATCACCCGTTCATCGGCAAGATCCTCGATCGCGGCGAGGTGTCCGGGGTGCCCTTTGCCGTCCTCCAGTACCTGGCCGGCGGCAGCCTCGTGAACCGTATCGAGGAGGCCGGAGGGCGGCTGACCCCCGAGCAGATCAGCGGCTGGCTGCCGCGGGTCGCGGGCGCCCTGGACTTCATCCACGCCCGCAACTTCCTGCACCGTGACATCAAGCCCGCCAACATCCTTTTCGACAGCGAGCGCAACGTCTACATCGCCGACTTCGGGATCGCCAAGGTGCTGGGCGACAAGGAGTTCACCAACCTGACTCAGACCGGCACGCTGCCCGGGACCGTTGCCTACATGGCGCCCGAGGCCGGCGAGCATCGCCCGCCGGGCCCGTCCTACGACCAGTACGCGCTCGCGGTCGTCGTTTACCAGGCCCTGTCGGGGGACCTCCCCCATGAGATGAGCGACTCGCCGATCTCGGCGCTCGTGCAGAAGATCATCAACAAGCCTGTACCGCTGGCGCAGGTCTGTCCCCATCTCCCATCGGGGATTTGCGAGGCCGTCATGCAGGCGCTGAGCCCGTCGCCCGAGGCCCGCTTCGAATCCTGCAGGGCCTTCGCCGAGGCGTTCGCCGCGGGCCTCCAGACGGCGCCGGCCGGAGTCGTCGCGCCGGCGGCAAGGGCGACGGAACAGGCGCAGAGGAAGGGTGCGGTCGGGGCCGGCGAGACCGTGGTGACGGACGAGACGGTGGTGACGGGAGACCCGATCGTGACCGACGAGACGGTGGTGACGGGGGACCTGGTCGTGACCGACGAAACGGCGGTGACGGGGGACCCGGTGGTGACCGGGGAACTGCCGACGGAGATCCTCACCGATCCACCGGCGACACCGGAGCCGGAGACCGCTGCGCCGCCGGATCGACCGCCCGTCGCAGCGCCCGAGGGTCCGCCGGTGGTGATGCCGGAAGGACCGTCCGCCGAAGCGCCCGAGAGGCCGCCGGTGGTGATGCCGAAAAGGCCTCCGGTGGTCATGCCGGAGAGACCGCCGGTGGTGATGCCCGACGAGTCGCAGCGGGTTCCGATGGCCGCGATGTCGAAGCCGAAATGGCGGCTGCCGACCCTGCGCTTGCCGCAGATCAGTCTCCCGAGGATCAGCCTCCCGGAGGTCAGCCTCCCTTCCGTGACCCTTGGCGCCGACGTCCGGCGACGGTTGTTCATCGGGGCGGGCATCGCCGCCGCGGTGGTCATCGTCGCAGGGCTCGTCATCGCCGTGGCTACGGGACGGCTTGGCCGGGGCCGACCGGCGGGGACGCCGGAGACCGGGACCTCTCGGCCGGGCCTCACGGCGGCGGATTCGCTGGCTGGGCCGCCGATCGACAGTGAGGCGACGCAACCCACCATCGCGGACGCAGGGGAGGGCGCCCCGCCCCCACAGGGGGCCGCGCCGCCGCCGATTTCGACGGAAACGGTTGAGCCGGCCGGCGCTGCCGAGGATCAGACCGCCAAGCCCGCCGCCGAGAAGCCGCCCGACGATCCGGTTGCCCCAGCCACCGAGCCAACCGCCGCGGCCGAGCCTCCCGTGACGCCGCCGGCCGCAGGCGAACAGCCGCCCGTTGCCGGGGCGAACGAGCCGGAGGCCGCCCCGATCGGCGAGACGCGGGCGCCGAGCCGCATCTCCGCGATAAGGCCGGACTACCCCGAGATTCCATTCGCCCTGGCCATCGAGGGCGAGGTGACCGTCGAGGCGACGATCGACGTGAACGGCGACGTGAAGGCGGCCACCGTGGCCAACAGCCTCCATCCCCTGCTCGACAGGGCCGCAATCGACGCGGTCCAGCAGTGGAAGTACGAGCCGGCGCTGGTGAACGGCGAGCCGCGCGAGTACCCGCTGACCGCGACGCTCGTGTTTGCGCTGCCACCCCGCCCGCAGCCGGCGCCGGTGGATGAGCCCGACGTCGAGAGCGACCGCCAGCTCGACACGATCCGGTCCATGACCGACATCGCCGCCGCGCTCGAGGTATTCCACCAGTCGAGCAACTCGTACCCGCAGGCCCTCGAGGAGCTGGCTCCGTTCATGCCGGCGGTCCCCACCCTCGACGGTTGGGATACGCCTTTTTGGTACGGCAACCTGGGCGCTGAGTACTGGCTGGTATCGTTCGGGCGCGACGCCGCGCCGGGCCCGGCAGCTCCCGCGGGCTGGGAGGTCGGCGACGCGTTTGAGGCCGACATTCGGTTGCGCGCGGGGGAGTTCGATCAGGTTCCGGAATACACGGCGGCCGCCGACCCGGGGCCGCAACCCGCCGCGGCCGGCATCGAGACGGTCCCGCTCACCGACGACGTGATCCGGCCGCAGCTCGATCCTGACTCGGTATCGTTCGCCTTCGACCGCACGACGCTGAACGCGATCGGGTTGGTGGCGCGCCGGGTCAGCGTCCACTGCCTGGTACTGGCCGACGGGTCCGTTGCGGAGGCGCGCGTGCTCCAGGTGGATCCGGGTATCACGCCGGCCGCGACGGAGAGCGCGTTCAAGGACTCGGCGCGCCAGAGTGCCGTCGACCGCTGGCGCTTCGTCCCGGCAACCAGGGACGGCGAAGCGGTCGCCGTCTGGCACCTGGTTCACGTCCAATACCAGCCGAGCCGCCAGCCGGCGGAAGATCTCGCCATCCGGCGGTGAGATCGACCGGTGTCGATCGGGCACGCCTCCCGCCGCGAGGGTAGACTCGGCAGTCACATGTGATCACGCCCACCAGGAGATCCCGATGAAGCTTCGCCCTTCCGTGATTGCCGCGACCCTGCTGCTGGCATTGGTGCTGGCGTTGCCGGCGGCGACCGTCCATGGCCGGGCGCCGGTCCCGGCGCCGTCCCAACAGCTGCAAACCCCCGCCGAGCGGGTCGACTACTCGCAGGGCGGGACGCTCTACGAGCCGCTGATGGAGTTCGTCTACGAGCTCGAGTCGCGGAGCGACCTGATGAACGTCGTCAAGCTCACCGAGACCCTCATGGGTCGCGACGTCGTCTTGTGCATGCTGACGAGCCCGGCGGTGTTCCGGCCCTCCGATCTCGCCAAGTCCGACAAGCCGATCGTGCTGATCGTCAACAACGTTCATGGAGGAGAGGTGGCGGGCAAGGACGCGGCGATGGAGATCATGCGCGACCTGGTGATGGGCGATCTGCGGCCGCTGCTCGACGAGGTCGTGGTGCTGGTGGTGCCGACGATCAACCCCGACGGCGCCGAGGTGCGGCGGCGCACCAACGAGGAGGGCTTCGATCTCAACCGCGACTACATCAAGCTCGAGTCGCAGGAGATCCACGCCCTGGTGACCCAGGTCATCCAGGAGTGGCAGCCCGACATCTGGGTCGACACCCACCACGGCGGCTCGGCCCCCTACACGCTGACGTATCAGACGAACATGAACCCGGCCGGCGACCAGGAGATCGTCGCCTTGGGCAACGACCGCATTCTCTCCCGTGTCCGCGCCGCGCTGCGGGCCGAGGACTACGACGGCTTCTGGTATACGGGCACCGGCACGGTCGATGGGGTCCAGGGCTGGGTGCCGACGTCGGTCGAGCCCCGCAAGCAGCACGTCTTCGCGACGCTGGCCAACAGCGTCGGTTTCCTGTTCGAGACCCCGAGCAGCAGCCACAGGGTGACCGACAACGGCACCGAGGTGGTCGCCATTCCCGACGGCGAGCGCTACCGGCACCAGGTTCGCGGCCAGTACATCGGCCAGCGTGAGCTGATTCGCTTCGCCGCCGAGGAGACCGAGGATCTGCTGGCCGTCGTGCGGGGCGCTCGCGAGCGCGCCGTCCGGCTGGGCAACGACGATGCCGACGACGACCAGATCGTCCTCGAGTACCGGCAGGTGGCCAAGTATCAGGACGACTTCTGGCGCCGGACCGGCGGCGGCCGCGGTGGCCGCGGCGGCCGGGGCGGCGGCGGCGGGCAGGGCGGCGGCGGCGGCGCGCAGCAGGCCGACTACGAGCTGGTCAACGGCCCGATCTTCACCCTGTTCGAGCCCACCCGTACGACCACGAGGCCGTGGGGATACCTGATCCCGCCGAGCCTGACCAAGGTCGTGCCCATCCTGCTGGAGCACGACATCGCGGTGAAGCGGCTCACCGAGCCGGTGAGCCTCGAGGTGGAGGCCTACGATGCCACCGCCGTCGCCGATACCCAGTACTTCCAGGCCCACTACCTGAAGGCCGTGGTGGCCGACAAGGTCACCGAGACCGTCGAGTTCCCCGCCGGCACCTTCTTCGTTCCCAGCGGCCAGCCGCTGTCGAACTTCATCAGCTACATCCTCGAGCCCGAGACCAACGACAACCTGGTGACCTGGGGCTACCTCGACAACGTGCTCCGGGCTACCGGCGA
>DASWHK010000258.1:0-104919 GCA_036398215.1 Acidobacteriota bacterium
AGCATGACGCGGCGCGCCCGGGGGTCGGTGTTGAAGGGCAGGTCGTTGAGCATCCCCATCTCGGCCGGCAGCAGCGTGAAGGGGAACGACTTGGTGTGCATGCCGGGGCTGCGCGAGGAGGCGAAGGGGTTGAGCACGATCTGGGCGAGGAAGAGGGCCCAGACCAGCCAGGCGAGGGCGGGGGCGAGGAGGCCGGCGCCGGCGGGGATGGCGAAGAAGGGGGCGTAGTAGAGGCCGACGAAGTAGCGCGAGCCGATGGTGCCGCCGCCGCCGATCCAGTTGGCCTGGATGACGGTCATGTAGGCGAGGGTGTTGGCGGCGGCGGCGGCGAGCAGCAGCGAGTAGGGGGACAGCCAGCGGCGGTGGCGGGCGCCCAGCCAGGCGAGGGCGGCGAGGACGGCGGGCAGCATGTAGACGAGCAGGCCGGCGTTGCGGCCGACCCAGAGGTAGGCGGCGAGGTCGGCGGCGAGGTGGTCGGGGCGCGGCAGCCGATCCTGGTACTCGCCGGCTTCGGTAGTCATCGACGTGCCGATGGTGTCGAAGGGCTGGTTGGCGTACTGGAACGGGTAGGGGCCGGTGAAGCTGCGCCGGTCGCCGCCCATGTAGTTCCAGTCGCCCGTCGCCAGGTGGGTGGCGCCGAACAGGCCGACGATCACGAGCGCGGCGACGGCGCCCAGGGCGATCGCCCGCGCCCAGCGCCGCTGCAGCAGCATCCAGGCCAGCAGCGGCCCGAGCAGGATCACGCTCGGCGGCTTGGAGTAGGCGGCGACGCCGTAGAGCGCCGCGGCGGCGATGTCGGTCCAGGCGCCGCGCAGGCGCGCCGGCGGCTCCCAGGCGGCGTCGGCCGGCCAGCCCGGCGGCCGCTCCTTGTACAGCCACAGGAAGGTGGCGAAGAAACCGAGCGACAGGTTGAAGATCTCGGGGGTCATCCAGAAGTAGTAGAGGGCGGCGATCGAAGCGAGGAAGTAGGCGAGGGTCCACAGCGCCGCCGTGCGCGGCGGCAGGCTCCGGGCCAGGTAGGCGTGGCCGCAGAACAGGACGCCGCACAGCAGCAGGGCGTGCAACAGAAAGAAGCCGTTGTCGCCGAAGAGGCGCACGAAAGGCGCCGCGGCCAGCGAGTAGGCGAAGGCCTTGGCGTGATAGAGGCGGCCGGTGCTCGCATCGCGGACCAGGAAGAGGCCGCTGGGGCCGGCCGCGTAGCCGCGCTCGTAGACCCGCTCGAGGTCGTGCGCCTCGTAGCGCAGGTCGCCGTCGAAGGCGAGGCTATAGGCCATCGAGTAATAGGTGGCCTCGTCGGAGAAGAAGGCGCCCTTCTGGGTGACGACGGGCACGGTAAGCGCGTGGCCGACGAGCAGCGTCGCGGCGATGAGCAGCGCGAAGGAAGGTAGCTTGTTCATCGACGAGGCCGCTCGTGGCTGTGGGGCCGGGCGCCGGCGCCGCCCGCCGCCGGCGGGATCGGGCGCAGCATAGCAGACGGGGGGCTCGCGATGAGATGCGCGAGACGCGGTGCAACGGGCGGAAACGGGAGACCGAACGAGCGGCAAGCGACGAACGGGCGCGATGTGCACCGGGGTAGATCAGGGTCCCTGGGTGATTGCGCCGGGCCGGGGGCGACGCTAGCGTGCACGGGCGATCTACTGGAGAAGCATCACGCGACCGCGGCTTCATCCATCAGGGTCGGCCGCGGCCGACGGGCAACGATTGAGGCCCCCCACTGCCCACGCGCCTGCCCCCGCCGTTCCCGCCACCGCCGCGAGACTTGCCGTGTCGAGAGTCGACATGCCCGCGCCCGCAGCCGCGCCTACCGCGGCGCCCCCCACCGGTAGCCGCCGGGGCTGGAAGCTGCTCGTCAGCCTGGCGCTGCTGGTCCTCCTGGTGCTCACCCAGGACCTCGGTGGCGTGCTCTCGCTGCTGGCGGGGGCGGCCGACGCCTGGCTGGCGCTGGCGGTCGCGGTGATGTTCGTCGAGCAGAGCCTGACCGCGCTGATCTGGCAGCGGTTGCTCGCCGCCCGCGGGCTGCACGTCGGCGTGCTCGAGGTCCTGCGGATCTACTACCTGAGCATCTTCATCGGCACGTGGCTGCCGTCGAGCACCGGACCCGACGTGCTGCGCGCCTACTACCTGGCGCGCCACGTCGACGGCTACGACGCGGTCGGCTCGATGCTGGTGTTGCGCTTCGTCAGCCTGCTGGCGCTGGGGCTGTTCGCGGTCGCCGGCGTCGGGCTGGTGCCGGCGCCGCTGCCGCCCGCGGCCCTCGTGCTCGCCTGGCTGCTGGTGGCGGGCAGCGCGGGGGCGCTGCTTGTCGGGCTCACCGAGGCCCCCCGTCGCGCCGCCACCGCGATTCTCCAACCGCTGCGTCTGGCCGGCCCCGCCGCCGTTCTCGGGAAGTTGCACGCCGCCCTACACGCCTACCGGCGGGCGCCCGGCGAGCTGGCGGTGGCCACCGTCCTGTCATTGATCGTCCAACTGCTGCGCATCGTCACCATCTACCTCGCGGCGCGGGCGCTGGGGATCGAGGTGCCGTTCGCGCCCTACCTGGTGCTCGTTCCGGTCACGACGATGATCACGCTGGTGCCGATCAGCCTCGCGGGCCTCGGCGTCCGCGAGGGCGCCTTCGTCTACTTCTTCAGCCGTGCCGGGATGAGCGAGGCGGGGGCGTTCAGCCTCAGCCTGCTTGTGTTCGGCCTCAGCCTGGTGCTGTGGTTGGTGGGCGCGGCGCTCTACTGGCGCGATGTCCCGCCGGGCGAGAAGGCGGCGTCGAGCCCGGCGAGCGGGGAAGGTCGGGCGAGCGGGTAGGTCGCGGGAGCAGACCAGACAGGTGTACACGGCGCTTTGCGGGTGATATCGTGACCGTGTTCAGATTCGCGGGAGGCCGTTCGGCGCACCGCTCTTCGGCTCAAAGCCACCGCCCTCGGGGCTTCGCCGGGCGTCAGGCAACAGTCGGTCCCCGCAATCCCCGCTGTCCGGTGCGCTTCAACGCTGGCTCCCTCGTGTGCCCGCCCGGCCCCGTCCTACCAACGACTCCTAGATGACAGAAGAACCCTCGACCAAGACCCCGCAAGCTTCCCGTTCCTTCGATCCCCAGCAACCCGCAAGCCTGCTCGGCTTCTTCGAGACCGTCGATCGCCCGCTCAGCCTCGAAACGCTGGCCGACGAGCTCGACGTCGAGCCGTCGGAGCGGCCGGCGCTCGAGGCTGTGGTGGCCGAGCTCGCCGCCGACGGCCGTATCGTCGCCACCCGCGACGGCCGCTACGGCATGCCCCAGAAGATGAACCTGGTGGTCGGCAAGCTCACCTGCCACGAGAAGGGCTTCGGGTTCGTGATCCCCCGCGACCGGACCGAGAAGGACCTCTACATCCCCAGCCGCAAGCTCGGCGACGGCATGCACGGCGACCTGGTGATCGCCCGCCGCGAGGCGACGCGGGGCGATCGCACCGAAGGCCGGGTGATCCGGCTGCTGCGCCGCGCCCGCACCCAGGTGGTGGGCACCTTCGAGCTCGGCAAGCACTTCGGCTTCGTGGTGCCGCTCGACCCGCGCATCGGCTATCAGGTGTACGTGCCGCAGGCCGAGGCCGCCGGCGCCAAGGATGGCCAGCTGGTCAGCGCCGCGATCACCAGCTATCCGGAGCGCAACGGCCGCCGCAACCCCGAGGGCCGCGTCGTCGAGGTCCTCGGCGATGCGGACGATCCCCGCATCGACGTCGAGGTGATCATCCGCGAGTACGGGCTTCCGTACGAGTTCCCGGCCGAGGTGATGGCCGAGGCCGAGGCGATCCCCACCGAGGTCGGCGAGGCCGACATCGCCGGGCGCACTGATTTCCGCGAGCTACCGGTGGTCACCATAGACGGCGAGAACGCCAAGGACTTCGACGACGCCGTCCACGTCGAAAAGCTTGCCGCCGGCAGCTTCCGGCTCGCCGTCCACATCGCCGACGTCTCCGCCTACGTGCCGGTCGGCTCGGCGATCGACCGCGAGGCGCGGCTGCGCGCCACCTCGGTGTACTTCCCGGACCGCGTCGTGCCGATGCTCCCCGAGCGGCTGTCCAACGAGACCTGCTCGCTGAAGCCCGGCGTCGACCGCCTGGTACAGACGGTGATCATGGAGATCAACCGCGAGGGGCGGACGGTCGACTACGAGTTCCACGACGGGGTCATCCGCTCGGCCGAGCGGATGACCTACAAGGCCGTCGCGGCGCTGGTCGACGGCTCGGATCCGGCGCTGGCCGAGCGCTACGCCGACCACGTCGAGCACTTCCAGCACATGGGCGAGCTCTGCGAGGTGCTGCGCAAGTACCGCAAGCGGCGCGGCAGCATCGACTTCGACCTCCCCGAGCCCGAGCTGCTGATCAACCTGCGCGGCGAGGTGGAGGACATCTTCCGCTCCGAGAGGAACCTCGCCCACCGGATCATCGAGGAGTTCATGATCCGCGCCAACGAGGTGGTCGCCTCGCACCTGACCTGGGAGGACCGGCCGGCGCTGTACCGCGTCCACGAGGGCCCCGACCTCGAGAAGGTCGAGGCCTTCCGCGAGTTCATCGGCGGCCTCGGCCTCGGCCTCGGCGGCGGCAAACAGCCGAGCCCGCGCGACTTCCAGCGCCTCGTCGAGCACCTCGAGGGGCAGCCCGGCGAGCGGGTGCTGATCTATCTGATGCTGCGGACCATGAAGCAGGCCGTCTACCAGCCGGAGAACATCGGCCACTTCGGCCTTTCCTCGGAACGCTACACGCACTTCACCTCGCCGATCCGCCGCTACCCGGACCTCGTGATCCACCGCCTCCTGAAGATCGAGCGCGGCAGCAGCGCCCAGCAGCCGTTCGACGTCGCCGTGCTCGAGGGGGAGCTGCGGCAGACCGGCTCGCTCAGCTCCGAGCGCGAGCGCAACGCCGAGGAGGCCGAGCGCACCTACGTCGATTGGAAGACCGTCCAGTTCATGGCCGACAAGGTGGGCGACACCTTCGAAGCCTTGATCACCGGCGTCCACGCGTACGGCTTCTTCGTCGAGCTCGAGCGCTTCTTCGTCGAGGGTCTCGTGCACGTCTCCTCGCTCGACGACGACTACTACAAGTACGACGACAAGCAGCACACGCTGCGCGGCGAGAGCAAGGGGCGCACCTTGACGCTCGGCAGCCGCGTTCGCGTGCAGCTCGCCAAGGTCGACAAGGGGCGCCGGCGCCTCGATTTCGCGCTCGAAGAAGGCCCGCTGGAGGCGGGGATCAAGCCCACGAAAGCCACCGCCCCCGACGCCACCACCCAGGCGCAGGAGGTAGAGGATTCCGGGGGCCGCCGCCGCAAGCGCCGCCGGCGCCGCACCCGCAAGGCCGGGGGGCAGGAGACGGCGCAAGGTGAGGCGCCGGCCGAGGCCGGGAAGAGGGCCGCCGACAAGCCCGCGGACAAGCGCGAGGACAGGGCCGAGGGCAAGCGTCAAGAGAGCGGCGACGACAAGGGCGCCGCCGCGGCCAAGGACGCCGGCGCCGACAAGAAGGCCGAAGGGCGTGGCAAGCGGGGACGCCGCGGCCGGCGAGGGCGCGGCTCGCGAGAAGCCGGCGACGCGGCGGCCGCCAAGGGCGCCGACGGCGGCGCCAAGAAGAAGAAGACGACCCGCAGCCGGCGCAAGAAGTCGTCCGCGGATGCGAAGGGCGACGAGTCGAAGCGCAGCACGGGAGAGCGCCAGCCGAGGTCCGGCAAGAAGACCGCCGCCAAGCGGCAGACGTCCCGCAAGCGGACGCCCCGCAAGACGGCGGCCCAGAAGGCCGAGCCCGAGAAGAAGGCCGCCCGCCCGGCCGCCGACAAGCCCGCCGAGGCCGGCAAGCCGGCGGACAAGCAGCGGCCGAAGGTGAACCCGTACCTCACGGATCTCTAGCGAACTGAAAGCCCCGAGGCGTCATGCCGAGCCCAGCTGCGGTGAACGACGGGCTGGCAGAGCGATTCGAGGCCGTCATCGGCCTCGAGATCCACGTCCAGCTGCAGACCCGCACAAAGCTGTTCTGCGGCTGTCCCAACGCCTTCGGCGGAGCCCCCAACAGCCGCACCTGCCCGATCTGCCTGGGGATGCCGGGCGCGCTGCCGATCCTCAACGAGGCGGCGGTGCGCTACGCGAGCCGCGCCGCGCTGGCCCTGGGCTGCGCGGTCAACCGGCGCAGCCGCTTCGCCCGCAAGAACTACTTCTACCCCGACCTGCCGAAGGGCTATCAGATCTCCCAGTACGACCAGCCGCTGGCCGGTGAGGGCCGCTTCGAGCTCGACTTCGACGGGCGGCGCCAGGGCGTCCGGATCATCCGCCTCCACCTCGAGGAGGACGCCGGCAAGTCGATCCACGACGGCATGCCGCGGTCGGCGACCGACAGCTACGTCGACCTCAACCGCTGCGGCGTGCCGCTGATCGAGATCGTTACCGCGCCGGAGCTGCGCAGCGCCGGGGAGGCGGTCGCCTTCCTGTCAGCGCTGCGCAATACCCTCCTATACCTGGAGGTCACCGACGCCAGCATGGAGGAGGGCAGCCTCCGCTGCGACGCCAACATCTCCCTGCGGGAGCGCGGCGCGGCGGCGCTCAACCCCAAGACCGAGCTGAAGAACCTCAACTCGTTCCGCTTCCTCCGCCAGGCGCTGGCCTTCGAGATCGCGCGCCAGGCGGCGTTGCTTGCCGCCGGCGAGCCGCTCCGCCAGGGCACCCGGCTGTTCGACGAGCGCCGCGGCGAGACCGTCGCCATGCGCCTCAAGGAAGAGGCCCACGACTACCGCTACTTCCCGGAGCCGGACCTCGTTCCGGTGGCGCTGGATGATGCCGCGCTCGCCGCCGCCGCCGCCGAGGTCCCGGAGCTGCCGCTGGCGCGGTTCGACCGATTCGTGGCCGCTTACGGCCTGTCCGCCGACGCCGCGGCGGAGCTGGTCCAGGATCGCGCCCGGGCCGACTACTTCGAGGCGATGGTCGCCGCCGGTGCCCCCCCCGCCGCCGCCGGCAACTGGGTCCGCATGGAGATCGGCCGCTGGCTCAACGAGCATGTCGGCGACATGGCGGCCTTTCCCGTCCCCGCGGCGGAGATGGCGGCGCTGCTGCGGGCGGTTGCCGACGGCACGGTGGCGGCGGCCGTCGCCGGGCAGGTGATGGACCGGATGGCCGAGACGGGCCGCGCCGCGGCGGATATCATCGCCGGGGAAGGGTTCCGGCAGATCTCGGCGAGCGGCGAGCTGGCTCCTATCGTGGACGCGGTGCTGGCGGCGCATCCCGACGAGGTGGCCGCCTTCCGCGGCGGACGCGAGCAGGTTTTCGGCTTCCTGATGGGGCAAGTGATGAAAGCGACGCAAGGCAAGGCAAACCCCGACACCGTGCGCCAGCTGGTGCGCGCCGGGCTCGAGCGATGATCCGCGCCTTCCACGTCACCAAGCGCTACGGGGCGATCACCGCGCTGCGCGACATCAGCCTGCAGGTCGACGAGGGGGAGTTCGTCTTCCTCACCGGGCAGAGCGGCGCCGGCAAGACGACGCTGATGCGGCTGCTGTACCGGGCCGAGCTGCCCACCAGCGGCCAGCTGATCGTCGCCGGCCGCAACCTGGCGACGATGCCGCGCCGCCAGGTGCCGCGCTTCCGCCGCCGCCTGGGGCTGATCTTCCAGGACTTCAAGCTCATCGACGATCGCTCGGTGTTCGACAACGTGGCGCTGGTCGGGCGGGTCGTCGGCCTTTCGTACACCGAGAGTCAGCGGCGCGCCAACGAGCTGCTGCGGCTGGTAAGCATCGACGGCCGGGCGCACCTGTATCCCGCGCAGATCTCGGGCGGCGAGCAGCAGCGGGTCGCCATCGCCCGCGCCTTGATGACCGCGCCGCAGCTCCTGCTCGCCGACGAGCCGACCGGCAACCTCGATCCCGACCGCGCCATCGAGATCATGCGCATCTTCCGGGCCATCAATCGGCGGGGAACCACGGTGCTGGTCGCCACCCACGATCCCGACCTGATCGCCGCCATGCGGCGGCGCACGCTGATCCTCGAGGCCGGCCTGCTGCGGACCCTGACGGCCGCCCGCAAGGTTTCCTGAGGTGCGCTTCGATCGCTACCTGCGGCTCTGCCTCGGCGAGGCGCTGCGCGGGCTGATCAGCCATCGCCGTACCGCGGCGCCGGCGATCCTGATCATCGCCGTGTCGCTGGTGGTGCTCGGCAGCTTCGTGCTGATCTCCGACAATCTCAACGGCTTGCTGGTGCGCTGGCGGGAGCGCGGCCACATGCAGGTCTTCCTCGAGCCCGATTTCACCGAGCGGCAGCGGCTCGCCGTCGCCGCGGCGATCCGCGCCAGCCCCGAGGTCGACACGTTCCGGTACATGAGCGCGGCGGACGCCGCGGAGCAGTTTCGCGAGGACTTCGCCGAGCTTGGCGACCTGCTGGCGTTTCTCGACAGCAATCCGCTGCCGGCGTCGTTCGTCGTCAGCGTCGGCGAGGAGAGCCGCAACGAGGAGGCGCTGGTCGCCCTGACCGAGCGCTGGGGCGCGCTGGCCGGGGTCGACGCGGCGCAGTACGACCTGCAGGTGATCCGCCGCCTCGAGTTCGGCGTCAACAGCCTGCGCTTCATCGGCGCCGTCCTCGGCGGTGCGGTGCTGATCGCCGCGATCATCACCACCGCCAGCGTGATCCGCGTGCTGGTGGTGGCGAGGCGGCGCGAGATCGTCGTCCTGCGGCTGGTCGGCGCCACCGAGGGCGTGGTGCGCGGCCGCTTCCTGGCCGAGGGGGCGATCCAGGGGCTGATCGGCAGCACCATGGCGATGGTCGTCCTGTACGGCATCTACAAGCTCGGGGTCGCCTTCGTGACCGCGGGCGGCGGGCCGCTGCTCTCGGTGCTGACGCTGCACTTCTTCGACGCCACGCTTTTCGCGGTCATCTTCGGCTCGGGCGTCGCCGCCGGCCTGGTCGGCGCCCTGCTGGCCTTCGGCGTGGCGACCGACCTGGAGCGCTGAGTGGACGCGCGGCGGATCGAGGCGCTGCTCGCCGCCGTCGCCGCCGGCGAGATGGGCGTCGAGGAGGCGGTCGCCCGCCTCCGCTCGCTGCCTTTCCGCGACCTCGGCTTCGCCAAGCTCGACACCCACAGGTCGCTGCGCACCGGCCACTCCGAGGTCGTCTTCGGCGCCGGCAAGCGCCCCGACCAGCTCCTGGCGATCGTCGAGGAGCTGGCCGCGGGCGGCGGCCCGGTGATGGTCACGCGGCTGTCGCCGGAGGCCGGGGAAGTGCTGCGCGAGCGCTTCCCGGCGGCGGTCTTCGACGCCGACGCCGGCGCCATGGTGGTCGGCGAGCCGCCGGAGCCTCGGGGCAGGGTGGCGGTGCTGTGCGCCGGCACCGCGGACATCCCCGTGGCCGCCGAAGCAGCGCTCACCGCGACGTCGATGGGGAGCCGCGTCGAGCGCCACTGGGACGTCGGGGTCGCCGGGCTGCAGCGCTTGCTGGCGGTCGGCGAGAGCCTCGCGGGCGTGCGCGCCGTCGTCGTGGTCGCCGGCATGGAGGGGGCGCTGCCGAGCGTCGTCGGCGGGCTGGTCGGGGTGCCGGTCATCGCGGTGCCGACGTCGGTGGGCTACGGGGCGTCGTTCGGCGGCCTGGCGGCGCTGCTCGCCATGCTCAACAGCTGCGCCCCGGGCGTCGCGGTGGTCAACGTCGACAACGGCTTCGGTGCCGGCTACCTGGCGCACGTCATCAACGCCGCCGGCGGGCCGTGAGCGCCAGCGAGCGCGCTGCGGCGGGCGGCGGCGCTGCGGCGGGCGGTGGCGCCGCGGGCCGGCGCCCCGCCGATCGCAACGCCTCGGCGGCCTCACGATCGCACGCCGGGGTGGTGGCGTCGGCCGATACCCTCAGGGTGCTCGATTTTCCCCTGCTGCTCGCCGCCCTGGCCGGCCACGCCCAGACCCCGATGGGGCGGGCGCGCCTGCTGGGATTGTCGCCCTCGACCCACCGCGAGCGGCTCGAGCAGCTACAGGCGGAGGTCGCCGAATGCCGGGAGTACATCGGCGCCGAAGGGACGCTGGCGCTGGGCTCGGCGCTGCCGCTGGAGGAGCCGCTGCGGCTGGCCGCCGTCGCCGGCACGGTCCTGGACGGCGAAAGCCTGCTGGCGGTGCTGCAGACCGCGAGGGTGGGCCGCGACGTTCGCCGGCGGCTGGCGGGTCGCGAGAGCGCCCCGCGGCTCGCCGCGCTCGGCGGCTCGATCGCCGACCTCGGGCCGTTGATCGCCCAGATCGGGGCGGTGCTCGACGACGAGGGCGAGGTGCGGGACGACGCCTCGCCGGAGCTGGCGGCGCTGCGCCGCAAACAGCACCGGCTGCGCAGCCGGCTGCTCGAGGGCCTCGAGCGGCTGGTGCGGACCGATCGCCTCGACGGCGTCCTGCAGGATCGGCTGGTGACCCAGCGCGGCGGCCGCTTCGTGGTCCCGGTTCTGTCCGGCCGGCGCGGGGCGCTCCCCGGCGTCGTCCACGACACCTCGTCGTCGGGGCAGACCGTCTACGTGGAGCCCCTCGAGAGCGTCGAGCAGCAGAACGCGCTGGTGCAGGTCGCCCGCGCCGAGCAGGAGGAGATTCAGCGGCTTCTCGCCGAGCTGACCGCCCACGTGCGGGCCGCGGCGGCGGCGCTGCGGGCCGCCGTGGCCGCCATTGCCGAGCTCGACGAGCGGCAGGCGAAGGCTCGCTTCGCGGAGCTCACCGCCGCCGTGGTGCCGGAGCTCGTCGCCGCCGGCCTGGAGATCCGCGGCGGCCGCCACCCCCTGATGATCCCCGGCGTCCGCGTCGAGGCCGGCGGCAAAGCGACAGAGGCGGCCGGCGAGGCGCGACGAGGGAAGGGGTCGAAAGTAGGGGAGGGCGGGCCGGTCCCCCTCGACCTGGAGATCGCGGCGGAGGTGAAGGCGCTGGTGATCACCGGGCCCAACACCGGCGGCAAGACCGTGACCCTCAAGACCGTCGCGCTGCTGGCGCTGATGGCGCAGTGCGGGCTGCCGGTTCCCGCGGCGGCCGCCCGGCTGCCGGTCTGCCCGCGGATCCATGCCGACATCGGCGACGAACAGAGCATCATCGCCAACCTCAGCACCTTCTCCGCCCACCTCTCGCGCATCCGGGGCTTTCTGGGCGACTGCCCGCCGGGCAGCCTGGTGCTGCTCGATGAGCTCGGCACCGGCACCGATCCGGCGGAGGGTGCCGCCCTGGGGATCGCGGTGCTCGAGCACCTGGTCGACCTCGGCGCCTTGACCCTGGTCTCCACCCACCACGACGCCCTCAAGGCCTTCGCCCACGGCTTCGCGGCGGCGCTCAACGCCGCCATGGAGTTCGACGGCGAGACGCTGCAGCCGACGTTCCGCCTCAAGCTCGGCCTCCCGGGGCGCAGCAACGCCTTCGACATCGCCGAGCGTCTGGGGCTGGACAAGGCGCTGGTGCGGCGGGCCCGGGGCCTGCTCGACGTCGACGCCAAGCAGCTCGACTCGCTGCTGCGGCGGGTCGAGGGCGAGGCGGAGGCGCTGGCCTCGGACCGCCAGGGCGTGCAACGGCAGCAATCGCAGCTTGCCGCCGCTCACGCCCGCTACGAGGAGCTCAACCGGGCGCTTGGCGAGCTGCGCCAGCGGTTGGCCAATGAGGGGCGGGAGGCCGTCGAGGAGGCGCTCGCTGCGGTACGGGCCGCCGGAGAGGAGCAGCTCGCCGAGCTCGCCGCCGAGCTCGACGAGAGCCGCCGGTCGCGCGCCGCCCAGGACCGTCGAGCGAGCTGGGCGGCGCGGGTCGCCGGCGCCGAGACCGAGGCGTGCCGGCAAATCGACGATACGGTCGCCGGCGTTGCCTCGGAGGCCGCCGAGCTGCAAGCCGCCGGCGGCGGCGGCGACGAGCTGGAGGAGGGCGACGCCGGCGAGCCGCCCGCGTACGACGACGACGACCCGACGGCGGCCCTGCAGCGGGGCGAAGCGGTGCTCGTCATGCCGCTGAACCTGCGCGGCCGGGTGGCCCGCGACTGGCGTCCCGAGAACCTCGACGACGCCGACGTCGAGGTCGACGTGCACGGCAAGCGGCTCATCGTCTCGCGCCAGCAAGTGCGTCGATCGCGCCGCTGAATCCGGCCTTGTCTGGGAGCGCCCGGCGCGGTACTAAAGAGGCCCATGGCCTACCCGCGTAGTTTCATCGATGACATCCGACGCAACGTCGATCCCCTGCAGGTCATCGGTGAGGCGGTAGCGCTCAAGCGCCGCGGCAGCCGCTGGCTGGGCCTCTGTCCCTTCCACGACGAAAAGACGCCCTCCTTTTCCGTCGACGCCGAGCAAGGGCTGTGGCACTGCTTCGGCTGCGGCGAGGGGGGCGATCTGTTCGCCTTCGTGATGCAGCACGAGGCCCTCGGCTTCCACGAGGCGGTGCGCTCGCTGGCCGAGCGGGCCGGGCTGCCGTTGCCCGCCGAGCAGCCGCGCGCCGAACGCGCCGAGGGTGGCGCGCCGCCGGATCGCCAGCGCCTCCTGCAGGCTCTGGCGGCCGCCGACGGCTTCTACCGCGAGCAATTGCAGGCCGACGCCGGGGCGCCGGCCCGCGATTTCCTCGCCGCCCGCGGCTTCGACCCCGACACCGTTGCCGCCTTCGGTCTCGGCTTCGCCCCCGACGCCTGGGAGGCGGCCCTGCAGCGGCTGGTCAAGCTGCGCTTCTCGGTGCCCGAGCTGGAGGCGGCAGGGCTGGTGAAGCGGCGCGAGACCGGCAGCGGCAGCTACGATCGGCTGCGACGCCGCGTCGTCTTTCCGATCCGCGATCTGCGCGGCCAGACCATCGCCTTCGGCGGCCGCGTCATCGACAGCGGCGAGCCCAAGTATCTGAACTCCCCCGAGACGCCTACCTTCCACAAGAGCCGCACCCTGTACGGCATTTTCGAGGGCCGCGAGAGCATCGCGGCGAACGGCTTCGCGCTGCTCGTCGAGGGGTACTTTGACCTGCTGGCGTGCGCCCAATATGGTTTCCGCAACGTGGTGGCGCCGCTGGGCACGAGCTTCACGCAAGATCACGCCAAGCTGCTGGCGCGTTTCACGCGCAAGGCGGTGATCAGCTTCGACGGTGACGCGGCCGGGCAGACGGCTGCCGAGCGCACCGCCGGTGTATTTCTGAGCCAGGGTTTTCAGGTGAATGTGGTGCGTCTTCCCGAACGTCACGATCCCGACTCGTTTCTGCGCGAGGCCGGGAAGGAGGGCTACCGCGAGGCCCTCAAGCGCTCCGAGTCGGGGCTCGAGTTCCTCGTCCGCCGCGCCGGCGAGCGCACCGACCTGGGAACGCCGCGGGGCAAGGCCGAGGCGCTGTCGTCGCTGCTCGAGTTCGTCGTCTCCATCGACGATCGGGTCGAGCGCGCCGAGTGGCTGGCGCGGCTCTCGGAGCGGCTGCAGATCGCCCCGCGGTTGGTCGAGGAGGCGGCCGCCGAGGCCGGCGCCAGGGCCCGCCGCTTCCGCGCCTCAGGGACGAGCGCCGCGCCGCGACCGCCCGGCGGCGGCTGGAAGGCGGACCTCGAGCAGGTGCCGCTGGCCGAGCGCGACCTGTTGCGGGCGGTGCTCGAGCACCCGGAGTGGCGGCAGCCGCTGGAGGACCTCTGCGGGCGCGACGCTATCCGCGATGGGCGTGTGCGGGCGCTGCTGGCGGCCGTCGAGGCCTGCGAGGCGGAGGGCGTCGCCGCCGAGGTCGGCAACCTGCTGGCCCGCTGCGAGATGTCCGGTGCCGGGGCTTTGATGGCGCGATTGCGCGTCGAAGAGAAGGCACCACTGGATTGGGATGCGGCGCGCAACTGCGCCCTCGGCATCCACGATGACAGCCTGCGTCGCAGGCTGCGGGAGATGAGCAAGGACATTCGCGAGGCGCTCGAGGCGGGGGACAAGGAGCGCTTCGGTGAGCTGAATCGAGAGAAGGTATCGCTGGCTCAGCGGATCGGATCCGCGTAGGTCACCGCGAGCGGCGCCGCCGGGGACGGCGCCAGCGGCTGGGGACCGATCGCAGGCGAGGGCAGCGATGCCCCTGGGGATTGCGTTGGAACCAGAAGACAAGTTTGCCGAAATCGGCGCGCTGATCGCCCTCGGCCGTCAGAAGGGCTTCCTTCTGTACGACGAGGTCAACGACATGCTGCCGGCCGACATCACCTCCCCCGAGGAGATCTCGGCGCTGCTCGAGCGGATCTCCGCCGCCGGCATCCTGCTCAGCGACGAGCCCATCGACCTCGACGACGAGGACGACGAGGCCGACGACGAGGCCGAGGACGATGTCGAAGGCGCCGCCGAGGAGGCCGGCCGCGCCATCCGCTCGGGCGCCCTCGACAAGACCACCGACGCCGTGCGCATGTACCTGCGCGAGATGGGCACCCATCCGCTGCTCGACCGCGAGGGCGAGGTCGATCTGGCGCAGGACATCGAGGCCGGCCGCAAGCGGGTGGCGCGGGCGCTGTACGGGACGCCGCTGGCGCTGCGCCTGGTGCTCGATCGCGCCGGCGCGGTAGCCGCCGATCCCGCCGAGCTGCGCCGCATCGTCGATTGCGCCGACATCGAGGAGAAGCAGCTCGGCGAGCGGGCGGCGGCGTTCGTGCGGACCGCCAGCGACCTGCAGCGGCTGCAGGGCCTGCTGCTCGAGGGTAGTGCTCTGCTCGCCAGCCTCGGCGATCACCTGCCGCAGCGCGAGGAGCTCGCCCAGGAGCAGCGCCGTCGTTGGGATCGCGTCCGTGAGATCCTCGAGGGGCTCGGCCTGCGCGAGGAGGTGCGCGGGGCGCTGGCCGCCGAGCTGCGCGGCGCCGTCGAGCGCATCCACCTGATCGAGCGCGCCATCCGCCTCGAGCGCCGCGACCTGCTCGAAGCGCAGGGCACCGCGGCGGCGCGCGGCCGGATCCAGGAGCTGCGGGCGGAGATCGCGGCGATCGAGGGCCGCTACGACCTGCCGGCCGCCAACCTGAAGCGGGCATTGCGGGAGGTCGAAGCGGGCGAGAACGAAGAAAACAATGCCAAGCAGGCGCTGGTGGAGGCCAACCTGCGGCTGGTCGTGTCGGTGGCCAAGCGCTACGGCAACCGCGGCCTCCAGTTTCTCGACCTGATCCAGGAGGGGAACCTGGGACTGATGCGGGCGGTCGAGAAGTTCGACTACCGGCGCGGCTACAAGTTCTCGACCTACGCCACCTGGTGGATCCGGCAAGCGATCACCCGGGCGATCGCCGACCAGGGGCGGACGATCCGCGTTCCGGTGCACATGATCGAGACCATCAACCGGGTGGTGCGGGTGGCCCGCCGGCTGGTCCAGGAGCGCGGCCGGGAGCCCGAGCCCGACGAGATCGCCCGCCACATCGGCTTGCCGCCCGACGAGATCGACCGCCTCCTGCGGATCGCCCAGGAGCCGGTGTCGCTGGAGACGCCGGTGGGCGACGACGACGGCTCCAACCTCGCCGATTTCATCGAGGACGAGCGTGTCCGCTCGCCGGTCGACACCATTGTCGACGTCAACCTCAAGAACCGCACCCACAACGTCCTCGACACGCTCGCCGGCCGCGAGCGCGACGTCCTGCGCCTCCGCTACGGCATGGAGGACGGCGAGGAGCACACCCTCGAGGACGTCGGCGGCCGCTTCGCCCTGACCCGCGAGCGGATCCGCCAGATCGAGGCCAAGGCGCTCCGCAAGCTGCGCCATCCGTCCCGATCCCGCCAGCTACGCGGGAAGAAGAAAGGTCCGGGCTCGGATACGCCGCCGCGCGGCGACGCCTGAGCGGCCGTCACCGGGCCACCGCTGCACCGTGCTAGATTCGAGGCTGCGGGCCCTTAGCTCAGTCTGGTTAGAGCCGCCGGCTCATAACCGGTAGGTCCCAGGTTCGAATCCTGGAGGGCCCACTCCCTGCACAAGAGCCTGCCGTGAACCCGCGCCGGCTCGTCGGTTACGCATTCTGCGGGCGCCGTGCTGCTTGCGCGAGTTAGGGCGCGGGTATACAAATGACGGCTCACGGCCCGATCATCGCGGGCCGACCCGCCGACGAGCCGCGAAGCGCGCGACGCCCACCATGCCGCCGAGATCGACAATCTTCGCCCGCCGTTCGACGCCGCCGCCGAGCCGGCGCGCGAGCGCCGCGGCGCGCGCCACGGGTGGGCTCCGGCCCACCCGTTTTTTGTGCCCTCAGGCTTAGGCCGATGAGCGTCAAGGTCGAGCTCGAGACCCTGGTGCGCCTGCAGGCCCGCGAGCTGGAGGTGGTGCGGATACGCGAGGAGATCGCGGCCGCCGGCCGGGCCCGCGCCGCGGCCAAGGCCGAGGTCGCCGCCGCCGAGCAGCAGGTGGGCGAGGCCGAGGCGGAGCTGGTGGCCGCCCGCAGCGGCGCTCGCCGGTTCGACGTCGACCTGAAGGCCGCGGAGGACAAGGTCGGCAAGTACAAAGACCAGCTGATCGCCGTCAAGACCAATGAGCAATTGTGGGCCCTGCAGGAGGAGATCCGCCACGCCGAGGCCGCGATGGGCGACGTCGAAACCCGGATCCTCGAGCAGCTGGAGAGGGCCGACGCGCTCGAGGGTGCCATCGTCGAGCGCCGCGGCGACCTCGACGAGATCAGCAAACGCGTGGCGGCGGCCATCGCCGCCGCCGACCGCCGGGGAGCCGAGCTGACCGCGGAGAAGAAGCGCGCTGGCGAGGCCATCGCCGAGCTGCGGGAGCGACTGCCCGCCGACCTCCTGAAGACCTACGACGGCGTCAAGACGATGCGCGCCGGGGTGGGTGTGGCGGAAGCCCGCGACGAGGTGTGCCTGGTGTGCAACTTCCGGATGCGGCCGCAACTGTACGTCGAGGCCGCCAACCTCGCCGGCATCGTCCGCTGCGAGAGCTGCAAGCGGATCCTCTACGTCGCCGAGCGTCTCGAGCTCAAACGGCCATCAGACGATCCCGAGGCGGGCGCCGATCCCGGCGGCGAAGTCGCCGGCGACGCCGCGTCTTGAAGAGCGGCGGGCAGCCGGCGATCGTCTACGTGGACGGCGGCTCGCGGGGCAACCCGGGCGACGCCGCCTTCGGCGTCGTGGTCCGCGACCGTGAGGGCGCGACGCTCGCCGAGTTCGGCGATTACATCGGCAAGGCCACCAACAACCAGGCCGAGTACCGGGGGCTGCTCGCGGCCCTCGAGTGGGCGCGGCGGCGAGGCGTCCAGGATCTGCTGGTGCGCGCCGACTCCGAGCTGGTGGTGCGGCAGATGACCGGCCGGTACCGGGTCAAGAGCACCGCGCTGCAGCCGCTGTTCCACGAGGCCCGGCGGCTGGCCGCAGGCTTCGAGCGCTTCCGGATCGAGCACGTCCGCCGCGACGACAACGCCGACGCCGACCGGCTGGCCAACCTGGCGATGGACCTGCGGGGCCCGGTCGAAGGGGTCGCGCAGCCTTGACCGCCGGATTGCCGGACGGCACCTGACCGTGATCACCGGCGTCATCCTTCGCGTACTTTCCCCGCGCCAGCGCCGCGACCGTCAGATGCGGGCGATTCCACAGAGCATGCGGCCGGCCCGTTCGCCGTCCTTCCGGTAGGACCATAGCCAGTCGCTGTTGCAGCGCGTGCAGAGCCCGGCGGCTTCGATCTGCCCGGGCGGCACCCCGGCGTCGACCGCAATGGCGACGGCGACCGCCGCCAAGTCGCAGTGGGGGCGCCGGGGCCCCGCCGAGCCCGGCTCCGGCCGGCCCGCCTCGACGCGGGCCATCTCGCCGTAACCGCGGGCGGCCAGCGCCTCGATGACCTCCTCGCCGACCTCGAAGCAGCAGGGGCCGATCGCCGGGCCGATGCCGAGGATCAGGTCGGCGGGCCGGCTGCCGAAGGCCGAGCCCAGCGCCCCGATGGCCGCCTCCAGCACGCCGCCGGCGATGCCGCGCCAGCCGCCGTGCACGGCGGCGACGGCGCCCGCCCGGGGGTCGGCGATGAGGATCGGCAGGCAGTCGGCAACCGCCACCGCGACGGTCACGCCGGGGAGGTCGGTGATCAGGGCATCGCCCTCGGGCCGGCTCCCGAGGGCGGCGGCGAAAAAGGGCTGCTGCTCGCTCGCGGCGGCCGGCAGGCGCCGTACGGCAGCGCCGTGCACCTGGCGGAGGCGGGCGACCGGGCCGGCGACGGCATCGGCGAGCCGGCCGCGGCGGGTCTCGAAGCCGTGGCGGAATCCCGCCGCCCGCTGGAGGTTGTCGAGCTGCAGGACGCCGCCGGTTTCGGCCAGCGGCGCGTTGGGGCTCACGCCGCCGGCGTCGGTCAGCGGCCCCTCCGCGGTCACGCCGCCTCGTCGCCGGCTGCGGCCTTGCGCCACTGGTTTTGCATCGACGCCGGCGATGCCCCGGTGCGCAGGTGGCCCCAGGGCAGCGGCTCGGCGGGCCCCAACGGCCTGTAGGCAAAGTGATCGAGCGAGCCGCCGCCCCGCTCCCATTCGCGCACGGCGGCGCTCCATGAGCCGCCGGCGGCCCAGTGCTCGAGCATGTCGGCGACGCGGCGGTCGCCGCGCGACATCAGCGCTTGCACCTCAGCGGCGCGCGGCGGCATCGCCTCGATGTTGACGTTGGGCAGACTTCGCAAGCGGCGCCGCAGCCAGCGGAGCCGCGAGCGATACTCGGCGGGGCGGATCTGCTCGGCCCACTGGAACGGCGTCGAGGGCTTGGGGATCAGGCAGTTCACCGATAGCGTGATCGTGCCGATATGGCCGCGGCTGCGGCTTTCCTCGACCATGATCGCCTGCATCGCCGCCGCCAGATCGACGAGCTCCTGCAGATCGCGCTCCTCTTCGCCGGGCAGGCCGATGATGACGTAGTTCTTGAGGCTGGTGGCCCCGGCGCGGAAGATCATCCGCACCTTGGCGAGGATCTCTTCGTTGCTGATCCGCTTCATGATCATCTCGCGCAGCCGATTACTGCCGGTCTCGGGAGCGATCGTGATGCTGCGCTGCCCGGAGTCGACGACGGCGCGCAGCAGCGGCTCGCGGAGCGTCGAGATGATCAGGCTGGGGCTGAAGATGTCGAAGTCGCGAGCCCGTAGGCCGGCGGCGATCGCCTCGATGTCGGGATGGTCGAGCAGCGCCGTGGCCACCAGGCCGACGCGCCGCGTCGCGCCCCGCCAGCGCTCCGCCGCGGCCAGCACGTCGTTCACGGCGTGGACCCGGAACGGGAGGATGTTGTAACCGACCCAGCAGTAGCGGCAGCCCTTGGTGCAGCCGCGCGCCACCTCGATCATGGCACGATCGCCGAACTCCGTTTCGGGGGTGAGAATGGCGGTGGCGGCGACCGATTCCGGGCCGCCGAATTCGGCGCGGACCTTGCCGACCGTGGACGGCGCCGGTCCGAGCGGGCGCAGTGAGGCGAAGCGCGGGTAGCCGCCGGCGGCGTCGTCGTAGCGCGGCTCGTAGAGCGCCGGAACGTAGAAGCCGGGCTGCCCCGCCAGGTGCGCGAGGAGCCGCTCGCGGCGGCCGCCGCCGCCGCGCTGTGGCGAGCGGCCGCCGCCGATCTCGAGCAGAGCGGAGGTCAGCGGCTCCAGCAGGCCCTCGCCCTCGCCGACACAGCAGACGTCGAGGAAGGGCGCCACCGGCTCCGGATTGATCGATACCGTCGCCCCGCCCATGACCACCAGGGGATGGCGGCTATCACGATCGGCGGCGCGCAGCGGCAGGCCGGCGAGCTGCAGCATGGTCAGCAGGTTGATGTAGTCGTTCTCGAACGAGGCCGAGAATGCCAGCACGTCGGCGTCGCCGACCGGCCGCTGGCTCTCGACCGTCAGCAGCGTGGGGCGGTCGGCCAGCTCCTCGGGATCGGGTAGGAAGGCCCGCTCGCAGGAAACCTCGGGGAGCGCGTTGAGCAGCCGGTAGATCGTCTGCACGCCGAGGTTGCTCATCCCTAGCGCGTAGGTGTTGGGGTAGGCGAGCACGACCCGCAAGCGACCCCCGGGGTCGGGCTCGACGAGGCGGGTCTCGGAGCGCGCCCGGCGGCGCAGCCTTTCCGCCAGGCTCACGTCAGCGATCGCCCGGACGGGCGCTGCAGCGTCGGCTGTCCGCTACCGATCGTCGCTGCTGATCGGCAGGTCCTGGGTGCGCAGGAAGGTCGGCACATCCAGGTCCTCCTCGATCGACGAGCCCCTCTCCGCCCCGGAGCCTTCGTCGCTGTTGCCCGGCCGGTAGAAGTGGCCGGCGTCGGAAGTGGTCGCCGGCGGGCGGGCACCGGCTTTCTCGACGGTAACACGCGACTGGAACGGGGCCACGGCCTCGAAGCCGGTGGCGATGACGGTGACCTTCACGGCGTCGCCCATGTGTTCGTCGATGACGGCGCCGAAAAGGATGTTGGCGTCGTCGTCGGCGGCCTCGTAGATGATCGCCGCGGCCTCGGAGACCTCGTGGAGGGTCATGTCGGGGCCGCCGGTGACGTTGAACAGCACGCCGCGGGCGCCGTCGATCGAGGTGTCCTCCAGCAGCGGGCTGGAGATCGCCGCGATCGCCGCTTGCACGGCGCGGTTCTCGCCGCGCTGGGTGGCGGTGCCCATGATCGCCATCCCCATGCCCGACATCACGGTGCGGACGTCGGCGAAGTCGAGGTTGATGAGGCCGGGGACGAGGATCAGGTCGGCGATCCCCTGGACGCCCTGGTGGAGGACCGCGTCGGCCACCGAGAAGGCCTCGACCAGCGGCGTGTCGGGAGCGACGGTGGCGAGCAGCCGGTCGTTGGGGATCGAGATCAGGGTATCGACGGCGTCTTGCAGCTCCTGCAGGCCCTGCTGCGCCTGCATCATCCGGGGGCGCCCTTCGAACCGGAACGGCCGGGTAACGACGGCCACGGTCAGGGCCCCCAGCTCGGTGGCGAGGCGGGCGATCACCGGGGCGGCCCCGGTCGCCGTACCGCCTCCGAGGCCGCCGGTCACGAACACCATGTCGGCCCCTTCGAGGGCGTCGACGATCTCCTCGGTGCTCTCGAGCGCCGCCTGGCGGCCGATCTCCGGGTTGGCGCCGGCGCCGAGGCCGCGGGTCAAGTTGGCGCCGAGCTGCAGCTTGTGAGGCGCGTCGTTGGTGTCGAGGGCCTGCATGTCGGTGTTTGCGGCGATGAACTCCACGCCGCCGAGACCGGCGTGCATCATGCGGCTGATGGCGTTGCCGCCGCCGCCGCCGACGCCGACGACCTTGATCTGGGCGCCGCATACCGGCGACGGTGCCGGCCGCACGCGCCCGTCGGCGGGGGCAGGGGAAAGGTCGACCGCCCGGGGGGCGGCCTGCGGGCGTTGCCCCCGACCCTCGGCCACCGCCGGCTTCGCGGCCCCGGATTCACCCGCGGCGGGCGCCTCGACGGCTTCGCCGGTTGGCGGCGCGGCCGCGGCCTCGGGTTTCGCGGCGGCGGTCTCGCCGGGGTCCGCCGTGGCGCGCTCCTGGCGTGCCAGACGGCGCAGTTCCTCGTGAAGCTCCGGCTGCCAACCCCTCGGCTCTGCTCCCGACATGCTCACGTCTCCTTGGTCACCGGCGTGGTGGCCTCAATGTATCCGGGTTGCTTCGAGAGTCAACCCGAGCATCAGAAGAGTTCTCCGAACCAGCGTCCGACCTGGCCGGCGAGGCGTCCGAAGACCCCGCCGCCGTGGCCGAAGTAGGCATCGATGTCGCGGTTGTGGTGTCCGTAGAGGACCAGGCCGACGGCGGTCGAGTAGATCGGGCTGGAGACGATATCCACCAGCCCCTCGACACCGGTCGGTTGCCCGAGGCGCACCGGTAGGCCGAAGCGCCGCTCCGCCAGCTCCGCCAGCCCCTCGATCAGGGAGCCGCCGCCGGTGAACACGATTCCGGCGTTGAGCCGATCGAGGAAGCCGGCGCGGCTCAGCTCGTCGCCGACCAGGTCGAGGACCTCGAGGGCGCGCGGCTGCAGGATCTCGCAGAGACGGCCACGGGGCACCAGACGCGGCCCGCGGCCACCGATCCCGGGGGTCTCGATGGCCTGGTCCGGATCGATCAGGCCGGGCTCGACGCAGGCGTAGCGGAGCTTGAGGGCCTCGGCGTCGGCCAGCGGCGTGCTGAGGCCGACGGCGATGTCGTTGGTGAAGTGGTCGCCCCCGGTCGGCAGCACCGCGGTGTGGCAGACGCTGCCGTCGACCAGACAGACGATGTCGGTGGTGCCGCCGCCGATGTCGACGAGGGCGGCGCCGAGCTCGCGCTCGTCGTCGGTGAGGACCGCTTCGTTGGAGGCCAGCGGCTCGAGCACCACGGCGTGGGCTTCGATGCCGGCGCGGTTCACGCAGGTCACCAGCGTCTGGATCGACGAGAGGGCGCCGACCACCAGATGGACGTCGACCTCGAGGCGGCTGCCCGACATCCCCAGCGGGTCAACGATGTCGCCCTGCTCGTCGACGGTGAACTCGCGTGGCAGCAGATGCAGGATCTCGCGATCGGGCGGCAGATCGAGGGCGCGGGAGGCGTCGATGACCCGGCGGATGTCCTCTTCGGTGATCTGCCGGGCGCGCCCGTTGACGGTCACCGCGCCGCGGCTGTTGAAGCCGCGGATGTGGGCGCCGGCGATCCCGACGTAGGCGCGGTCGACGCTGGTGCCGGCCATCAGCTCGGCCTCCTCGATCGCGGCCTTGATGCTGGCGACCGTGGCGTCGACGTCGACTACGGACCCCCTCCGCTGGCCGCGCGATTCGGCGAGACCGACGCCGATGATCTCCGGGGCGTCGTGCTCGCCCGGCTCGCCGATGACGGCGCAGACCTTGGTGGTGCCGACATCGAGTCCGACGATGTAGGGGTCGCGCCGCGCCACCGTTCCTCCTATTCGGGGCCCGCCTCGAGCCGCCGCACCACCAGCATGTCGGCGTAGCGGGCGTCGATCAGCGTGGGTTCCGAGGGGGGGTTGGCGCGCAGCAGGTCGCGCACCGCCGCCATCTTGGCATCGAGGCGCCGCTCGTCGCCGACGACGATCTCCAGCGCCGGGGAGAGCACTATGACGATGCCCACGCCGTCGATGCGGAGGTGTTCGATGGGGCGGGTGAGCGGACGGTCGGGCTCGGCGAGCCAGCGGAGCACCGCGAGCGCGGAGCGCAGGGCCATGCCGTGTGCCGGATCGGTGGTCACCTGCAAGCCGGCGGCCGACACCGACAGGCGGCCGGCCAGGCGGACCTCGAGAGGCCGGCTCGCGCGGGGGTCGACGATGTCGAGGATGAACCCCTCGGCGTCGACGTCGTAGCTGCCGGTCGCGTCGACGACGCGGACCGCGGGGCGGCGGGCCTCGACGCTGACCACGAGGCCGTCGGGCAGCACCCGGCGGATGCCGGCGCGGCGTACGGCAGGGAGCTCTTCGATGGATCGGCGCAGCTCGAGGAGATCTACGGCGAGCAGGTTCTGTCCGTAGGCCGGCCCCAGGCGAGCACGCACCGGTTCGATCAACATCGTCGGTACCTGGTGCAATCTCACGCTCTGAATCGAGAGGGCCGGCGAGGTCAGAGCTCGTTGAACCGCATGCTGGGCGCCGTAGGCGATGCCCGCCAGGGCGCCCGCCACCGCAACGACGCGAAGCATAGCATGCAGGCGGCCGCGCCGGCGGAGCGCCGGGCGGTTCCTGACCCGGCGCATGAACTGTGGCGTCAATCCCCGGTAGCCGGACTCGGCGGCGCCGCCGAGGCGGCGGCGACGGCGGCGCGGGTTGCCGGCGCGGCGCGAGCCTCGCGCCGCGTCCTGCCCGCGACGGTAGCGGTTGTTCACCATCGGCGGATCTCCTCCACCAGCGTGACCCCGGCGTGTTCGCGGACGCTGTCTTTTACGGCGGCGATCAGCGCCTCGACGTCGGCGCTGCTGGCGTCGCCGTGGTTGATCAGGAAGTTGCCGTGAAGCTGCGAGATCTCGGCGTCGCCGACCCGCATTCCCTTGCACCCGGCGCGGTCGATGAGCAGCCCGGCGGCGCTGTCCGGCGCGGGGTTCTTGAAGATGCAGCCGGCGTTGCGGGCCCCCACGGGCTGGCTCTCGCGCTTGCGCCGCTGCAGCTGCTCGCAACGGCTGGCCAGCTCCGCCGGCTCCTCGGGGCGGAGCTCGACCTCGACGGCGACGATGACCGCGCCGATCCCGGCGTCCTCGGGCAGCTCCAGACGCCGGTAGCTCCACCGCAGCCTGGCCGCCGGCAGCGACCGCCAGGAGCCGTCGGCCGCCACCAGATCGAGGCGGCTGACAACCCCTGCCATCGCGCCGCCCCAGCAGCCGGCGTTGCCGGCGGCGGCACCGCCGATGGTCCCCGGCAACCCGGTCGACCACACCAGCCCGCCGAGCCCCTCGCGGCAGGCGAGCCGCAGCGCCTGGGCGGTCGGCAACCCGGCCGGCAGCAGACCGCGCGGCGCCTGCAGCTGGATGCCGTCGGTGAGGCGGGTGATGTTGAGCACCGGCTCGCCGACGCCGGCGTCGGCCACCAGCACGTTGGTGCCGCCGCCGAGCACCCGCCAGGGCAGGGCGCGTCCGGCACACCACTCGAGCAGCGCCCCCACCGCCTGCGGGTGGCGCGGCCAGAGCATCAGCGGCGCCGGACCGCCGACCCCCATCGAGGTATGGCGGGAGAGCGGCTCCTGACGACGGACCATGGCGCCCTGCGCAACGCTCAGCGCCTCGAGGTCGGCGAGCGCGGCGGCGCTCCAGGCGACCGGGGCGTCGCCGGAGTGGCGGGCGGCGGCCGCGTCGCTCATCGGGCTCTCGTGGGGCGAGCTCCGCCGGTTCCTGGCGCCCATCGGGTCATCCGCCGTTGCCGGCGACGTTGCTGCCGGTGTCGTTGGCGCGCTCCGGGGAGGCCTCCAGACGGGCGGCCAGGTCGCGAGCGACCTTCCAGACGTCGCCGGCGCCGAGCGTCAGGACGACGTCGCCCGGACGAACGATCTCGAGCATCGCCTCGACGGCGGCCTCCAGGCTGTCGACATTGGTGACCCGCTTATGGCCGTGCTCGATGATCGAGGTGGCCAGCTCGCCGCTGCTGACCCCCGGGATCGGCGCCTCGCCGGCGGCATAGATCGGCAGCACGAAGACGGCGTCGGCCTGGTAGAAGGCGCGGCCGAACTCTTCCTTCAGCAGCTGCGAGCGGGAGTAGCGGTGGGGCTGGAAGCAGACGATCGTGCGCCGCCCCCAGGCGTCTTTGGCGGCGCCCAGGACGGCGCGGATCTCGGTGGGATGGTGGCCGTAGTCGTCGATGATCAGCACGTCGCCCCGGTCGGCGATCCGCTGCATCCGCCGGTCGGCGCCGCCGAACTCCTCGAGCGCCGCGGCAGTGGTCGCGAACGGGATATCGAGCTCGCGGGCGACGGCGATGGCGGCAAGCGCGTTGAGCGCGTTGTGGCGGCCGTGCAGGCGCAGCTTCACCTCGCCGGCGAGCTGGTCGCCGATGAAGCAGGCGAACGACGTCCCCTCGGCCTGCACGACGACGTCGGCGGCGCGGACGTCGGCCTGCGAGCTGAAGCCGTAGGTGATCAGCTTGCGGCTCACCTTCGGGATCGTCTCCTGGATGGTCGCATCGTCGAGACAGACGATGCTGGCCCCGTAGAACGGCACGCTGTTGAGAAAGGTGACGAACGCGGCGCACAGCTCCTGGAAGTCGCGATAGTGGTCGAGGTGCTCGGCATCGATGTTGGTGACGATCGCGAAGGTCGGCGTCAGGCGCAGGAACGAGCCGTCGGACTCGTCGGCCTCGGCGACGAGAAAGTCGCCGTGCCCGAGGCGGGCGTTGGTCCCCCAGGCCTGCAGCCGCCCGCCGATCACCACCGTCGGATCGAGCTCGGCGTGCTCCAGGACGGTGCCGAGGATCGACGTCGTCGTCGTCTTGCCGTGGGAGCCCGCCACCGCGATGCCGTGCTTCATCCGCATCAGCTCGGCGAGCATCTCGGCGCGCGGGATCACCGGGATGCCGTTGTGGACGGCCTCCATCACCTCCGGATTGTCGGGCTTGATGGCCGAGGAGATCACCACCACGTGGGCCCCCGCGACCTGGCCGGCGCTGTGGCCCAGATAGATCGTGCCGCCGAGCTGCTCGAGGCGGCGGGTGATCGGCGAGGCGCGCAGGTCCGATCCCGACACCTCGTAGCCGAGGTTGAGCAGCAGCTCGGCGATGCCGCTCATGCCGATGCCGCCGATGCCGACGAAGTGGAGATGACGAATTCGCTTCAGCATGCCTGCCTCAAGAGTGTTGGGAGATGTTCAACAGGACCCCGATCGCGGCGCAGGTGGTGACCAGCGACGAGCCTCCATAGCTGATCAGCGGCAGCGGGATGCCGGTGGTCGGCACCAGGTTCACCACCACGCTCATGTTCAGCAGCGCCTGCATGACCAGGCCGGCGGTCAGGCCGATGCCCAGATAGAACCCGAACTTGTCGGGGGCCGCCGCAGAGGCCCGCAAGCCGCGCCAGAGGATCACCAGGAACCCGAGCACCACGAAGATGGCCCCGAGAAGGCCGAGCTCCTCGCCGATCACCGCGTAGATGAAGTCGGTGTGGGGCTCGGGCAGGAACGACAGCTTTTGCCTGCCCTCGGCCAGGCCGAGCCCGGTGACCCCGCCGGTGCCGACGGCGATCAAGGACTGGACGGTCTGGAAGCCGACGTCGAGCGGATCGCCCCAGGGATTGACGAACGCCAGGATGCGGCGGGTCTGGTAGCCGGTCATCATGACCTGGGCTGCGGCCGCCGCCAGCGCCAGGGTGCCGAGGCCGATGATGTAGCGCCAGGCCAGGCCGGCGACGCACAGCATGATCGCCGCGACCGTCACGATCGCGGCGGCGGTACCGAGGTCCGGCTCGCGGAGGATCAGCAGCGCGAAGACGCCGATCACCGCCAGGGCCGGGAAGAGGCCCTTCCACCAGTCGTTGATGTCCTCGTCCTTGCGGGCCAGGTAGCTGGCCAGGAAGAGCACGATCGACAGCTTGGCGATCTCCGCCGGTTGCAGCCGCAAGGGCCCGACTACCAACCAGCGGCTGGCGCCGGTGCCCGAGCCGGCGACCAGCACCAGCACCAGCAGCCCCAGCGTCCCGGCCACCGCCAAGACCACGATCGGGCGGCCCTTGTAGACGCGGTAATCGATGCGCAGCGCCAGGACCATGGCGGCGACGCCGATGATCGCGGCGAACGCCTGGCGGAGCAGGAAATGGGTACCGCTGCCCCAGATCTGCTGCGACAGGTGGTACGAAGACGAGTACACCATCAGCAGACCGAGGCTGATCATCGCCACCGTGGTGGCGAACAGCGGCTTGTCGATGGCGAGCCAGCGGCTTGCCATGGCTAATCCTCCATCGATTGCGGGGCCGTTGGGTCGGCGTCGGTGGCGGCGGTCACCAGGGCCTTGAAGTGGCGGCCGCGCTCCTCGAAGTCAGCGTACTGATCGAATGACGTGCAGGCGGGGGCCAGCAGCAGCGTGTCGCCGGGGGCCGCGGCGCCCAGCGCGGCGCTGACCGCCCGCTCGAGCGTGCCGCAGCGCTGCGGCTCGCAGGTGTCGCCGAGCGCCGCGGCGATCGGCTCGGCGGCCTCGCCGATGAGCAGCACCCGCCGCACGCGGCCCGGGAGCAACGGCCGCAGGCGGGAGAAGTCGGCGCCCTTGTCGCGCCCCCCGAGGATCAACCAGACGCCGCTCTCGAAGCCCGAGAGCGCCGCCAGGGTGGCGTCGACGTTGGTGGCCTTCGAATCGTTGATGCAACGGACTCCGCCGGGCGCGCCGCACTCCTCCATCCGGTGCTCGAGCGGCCGGTAGCCGGCCAGCCCGGCGGCGATCGCTGCGGCGGGGACGCCGTGGAGGGCGGCGAGGGCGGCGGCGGCGCAGGCGTTGGCCTGGTTGTGGGGGCCGATGACGGCGAGGTCGGCGAGCTCCGCGAGCGCCTGGCGCGGCCCGTCGGCGGGCCACCACCAGATCGTTTGCTCGCCCACCCAGGCGGCCGGCGGCGCCGGCTCGGCGGGACGATACGAGAACGGCAGCAGGCGGACGGGGCCGGCGGGCCGCCGCCGCCGCAGCCCCTCGTCGTCGTGGTTGAACACCAGCCAGTCGTCGGCGGTCATGTTGCGGGCCAGCCGTAGCTTGGCGGCGGCGTAGCGATCCAGCGAGCCGTGCCAGTCGAGGTGGTCGGGCTGCAGGTTGAGGACCGCCGCCAGCCGCGGATGGAAGCGGTCGATCGCATCGGCCTGAAACGAGGAGATCTCCACGACGTAGGCGTCGAACGCGGCGCCTTCGCCGACCTCGCGGCGCACGGCGGCGCTCAAGGCGGTGCCGATGTTGCCGCACACGGCGGGGCGCTGCCCGGCCGCCTCCAGAATCGCGCCGACCATCGAGGTCACTGTGCTCTTGCCGTTGGATCCGGTGATGGCGATGATCGGAACACCGATGAAGGCGGCCGCCAGCTCGATCTCGGCGACGATCTCGACGCCGGCGTCACGCGCCTGCTCGGCGACGGGCGCGCCGGGCGGGATCCCCGGGGAGAACACCGCGACGTCGGCGCTCTCCCACAGCTCCGGCGGGTGGGCGCCGGCGCTCACCGCGGCGCCGCGCTCGGCCAGGACGTCGGCGCCGTCGAGCTGCTCGCGCGGGCGCGCGTCGGTGATCGTCACCCGGGCGCCGCAGTCGAGCAGCAGGTGGGCGGCGGCGAGGCCGCTGCGCCCGGCGCCGACGACCACGACGCGGCGGCCGCTCCAGCGGGCGCAGGCTTCCTCGATCCTGGTGGCGGCGGCTCTCATCGCAGCTTGAGCGTGGCGAGGGAGAGAAGGGCGAACATGACCGCCAGGATCCAGAAGCGCACCACGACCTTCGACTCCGGCCAGCCGCTCATCTCGAAGTGGTGGTGAAGCGGCGCCATTCGGAACGGGCGTCGCCCGGTGAGCCGGAAGGAGCCGACCTGGATGATCACCGAGAGGCACTCGACGACGAACAGGCCGCCGACGAAAAACAGGTTCAGCTCCTGCTTGATGAGCAGCGCCACCGTGCCCACGGCGCCGCCCAGCGCCAGCGAGCCGGTGTCGCCCATGAACACCTCGGCGGGATGGCAGTTGAACCACAGGAAGCCGAGGCAGGCGCCGGCGATGGCGCCGACGAAGACCGTGACCTCGCCGGCGTGAGGCACGTACAGGACGTTCAGATACTCGGCGATGATGATGTTGCCGGCCAGGTAGGCGAAGATCGTGTAGGTGCCGGAGGCGACCAGCATCGAGCCGGTCGCCAGCCCGTCGAGGCCGTCGGTCAGGTTCACCGCGTTGGATGCGGCGACCAGCACCAGGATGGCGAACGGCAGGTACCAGGCGCCCAGGAACGGCGACAGCTCCTTGAAGAACGGGAACTGCAGCTGGGTGGTGAACGAGCCCTGCGCCGACATCCACATCAGGGTGCCGCCGACCGCCGCCGCGATGCCGATCTCGCCGAGGAACTTGGCGCGCACCGAGAGGCCGCGGCGCCGCGGGTGCACGACGTGGAGGTAGTCGTCGGCGAGGCCGAGGCCTGCGAAGGCGACGGTCGAGCCGAGCGCCACCCACACCAGGTGGTTGAAGGGGTCCATCCACAGCAGCGTGCTGATCACCACCGCGCCGACGATCAGCAGGCCGCCGATCGTCGGCGTGCCGGCCTTGACGTTGTGGTCCGGCGGGCCCTCGGAGCGGATCCGCTGGCCGACCTGCCGGTCCTGCAGCCTGCGGATCAGCGAGGGGGCGAAGGCGAGCGTCAACAGCAGGGCGGTGACGGCGGCGAGCGCCGTGCGGAAGGTGATGTAGCGGAAGACGTTGAACGGCGACCAGACGTCGGCGAGCTCGAACAGCAGCCGGTACAGCATCTCAGCGCTCCCTCACGCCGTCGGTGACCTCGGCGGCGGCGACTACCGCCTCGACCACGCGTTCCATCCGCACGCCGCGCGAGCCCTTGACGAGCACGGCGTCGCCGTCGGCGAGCAGCGGGGCGAGCCAGGCGCCGGCCGCGCCGGCGTCTTCGAAACAGTGGATCTGCTCGCCGCGCATGCCCGCCTGGGCGGCGCCCGCGGCGACGTGCCCGGCCTGGGCGCCGACGGCGAGCAGCAGATCGACCCCGGCCGCGGCTGCCTGGGCGCCGGCTTCGCGGTGCACGGCCTCGGTCCACGCGCCCATCTCGAGCATGTCGCCGAGCACGGCGATGCGGCGGCCCGACGCCGGCAGCGTTGCCAGGTTGTCGAGCGCCCCGGCGACAGCCTGCGGGCTGGCGTTGTAGCTCTCGTCGACGAGCCTGACGCCGCCGAGCTTGCGCAGGGCGCCGCGGTTGGCGAGAGGCTGCAGCTCGCCGGCCGTCGCGGCAATCACGTCGACGGGGACCCCGAGCGCCCAGGCGGCGGTGGCCGCGGCGAGGAAGTTGGCGATGCCGGCGGCGCCCGGCAGCTGCAGGCGGACGGCGACGCGCTCGCCGCCGGGGAGGCGGAGGTCGAAGCGGGACCCCTCGCCGCCGGTTGTGACGCCGGTGGCGCGCACGTCGGCCCCCTCGCCGCGCCCGAAGGTGAGCACGCGGCCGACGCGCGGCGCGAAGCGCGCCGCCATCGCCGCGGTCCGCGGATCGTCGGCGCCGGCGATCAGCGTCGCTCCGGCGCCGATCTGCTCGGCGAGCTCGGCCTTGGCGGCGGCGACGGCGTCGAGGTCGGTGAAGTTCTCCATGTGAACCGGTGCAACGTTGGTGATGATGGCGATGTCGGGGGCGGCGAGGCGGGCCAGGGCGCGGATCTCGCCGGCGTGGCTCATCGCCAGCTCGGCGACCATCACCTCGTGCCCGGGCCCCAGGCCGAGCAGCGACAGCGGCAGCCCCCAGTGGTTGTTGAGGTTGCCCGGCGTGGCGTGGACCCGATAGCGGGTGCGCAGGAGGGCGGTGGCGAGCTCCTTGGTGGTGGTCTTACCGAGGCTGCCGGTGATCGCCACCACTGTGGGATCGAGGTGGCGCCGCAGCCAGCCGGCGAGCTGCTGCAGGGCGGCCGTCGTATCGGCGACCTGGAGGACCGCAGGATGCCCGCAGCCGGCCGCCGGCACGGTCACGGGTGGGGCGCTGACGACCAGCATCGTCGCCCCGGCGGCGGCCGCTGCAGGGACGAACTCATGGCCGTCCTTGCGGTCGCCGCGGATCGCGAAGAAGCAGGCGCCGGCGGCCGTACGGCGGGAGTCGATGCTCACCGACGTGGCGGTGGTCGAAGGCGCGCCGGAGAGGATGCTGGCGCCCGTGACCTCGACGATGGCGTTCGCCGTCAGCGGGATCATGAGGCGCCTGCCGAGCTGTCGTGGCCGATCGGGACGTCGAAGCGGGCGCGCAGCCAGCTGCCGGCGACCTCGGCGTCGTCGAACGGCACGACCCGGTCGGCGAAGACCTGCTCGCGCTCGTGGCCCTTGCCGGCGATCAGCACGCAATCGCCGGGGCGGGCCCGTTGCAACGCGTTTTCGACCGCCTCGCGGCGGTCCACGAAGCGCTCCACCTGGGCGCTCGTCGTCTCCGGGATACCCGCGGCGATCTCGTCGATGATCGCCTCCGGGTCCTCGCTGCGCGGGTTGTCGGAGGTGATCATCACCTGGTCTGCCGCCAGCGCCGCGATCCGCCCCATCTGCGGCCGCTTGCCGGTGTCGCGGTCGCCGCCGCAGCCGAACACCACGATCACCCGGTGGGCGCCGGCCAGCGAGCGGGAGGCGGCCAGCGCCGCCTGCAAGGCGTCCGGGGTGTGGGCATAGTCGACCAGGACCGCGAACGGCTGGCCGTGCATGAGGCGCTGGAAACGGCCGGGGGCGCCGCGAAACGCGGCGATCGGGGCGCTGATCTCGTCGGGCTCGAGGCCGAGCTCGATGCCCACGGCCAGCGCCGCGGCGAGGTTCTCGGCGTTGGCGGGGCCAAACAGCGGGCTCTCGACGCGGAGCTCGTCGCCGCCGGGGGTCTCGAGCCGCAGGATGCTATTGCTGCCGCCGCGGTTGCCCCAGCCGAGGATCCGGTAGATCGGCACGTCGAGCTCGGGGGCGGGCTCCGGGAGCACGACCTTGGTGCGGCTGCTGGCCGCGGAGTCGACGCGATGGATCAACGCGCGCAACTGGCTGGTGGAGAGCGGGCGGTCCTTCCAGCCGTAGCCGACGACTCGGGCGGGGGTTCGCGCCGCGAGCCGCGCCGACCCCGGATCATCGACGTTCAGGACGGCGACGGCGCCGCCGCCGAGGCGGTCGAAGAGCATGGCCTTGGCCTCGAGGTAATCGTTCAGGTCGGCGTGGAAGTCGAGGTGATCACCGCTCAGGTTGGTGAACACGGCGGCGTCGAAATCGATGCAATCGGCGCGCTGGAGGGTGAGCGCGTGGGAGGAAACCTCGAGGGCGGCGGCCCAGCAGCCGGCGTCTACCATCTGCCACAGCGCCCGCTGCAGGTCGGGGGCCTCGGGGGTGGTGCGGTGGGCAGGGCGGGAGACGCCGGCGATGCTCGCCGCCGTCGTGCTCCAGCGGCCGGCCGGGCCGCGGGCGGCGAGCAGCGTCTCGACGAGCGAAGTCACCGTGGTCTTGCCGTTGGTGCCGGTGACCCCGACGACCGTCAGCTCGCGGGAGGGATGGGCGTAGAAGGTCGCCGCCATCGGGGCGAGCGCGGCACGGGCGTCCGCGACACGCGCCCAGGCGCGGGGCAGGGCAGGGAGGCCGGCCTTTTCGAGGTCGGCCTCGGTGACCACGGCCACGGCGCCGGCCTCGATGGCGTCCGGCACGAACCTCAGGCCGTCGTGGACAAAGCCGGGGACGGCGACGAAGACGTCGCCAGCCTCCACTTTTCTCGAATCGTACGCGATCCCGGTGACGGCGGTTTCGGCGTCGCCGTACACGCTGGCCTCCAGCGAGGACAGCAGGGTCGCGAGGGCGAACCTCGTCGGCATGGCCTCCCCTGGCTGTTCTGGCTCAACCAACGCCCGTCACCCCTGACGGGCGAAAAAATCCGGCGGCCCGAATCGGGACGCCTGGCCCGCTAGCTGCCGGCAACCTGCACGGGAGCGACCACGGCGTCGGGAGCCAGCCGCAGGACGCGCACCGCCGTCTCGGCGATCTCCCGAAAGGCCGGCGCGCCGACCTCACTTCCATAGTAGCCCTTGCGTGGTGCGTCGATCACGACCAGGACCACCAGCTCGGGAGCAGACGCGGGCAAGATGCCGACAAACGAAGACATGTACTGGCTGTAGGTGCCGTCGGGACCGATCTTCTGGGCGGTGCCGGTCTTGCCGGCGAGCCGGTAGCCGGGGATGCCGGCCGCCCGGGCGATGGGCGTGCCCGGCGCGATGACCCCCTCGAGGATCGCCATGACGCGCTGCGCCGTCGCCTCGTCGAGAATGCGATGGCGAACCCGCGGCTGGCGCGCGAAGGTGACCTCGCCCCCGGCGTCGCGGATGCTGGCGACCACGTAGGGCTCCATCAGCAGGCCGCCGTTGGCGATCGCCGCCACCCCGGTCGCCAGCTGCAGCGGCGTGACGCCGATCTCCTGGCCGATGATCATCGAGCTCTGCGAGAGGCTCGACCAGCGCGCGGTCGGCCGCAGCAGGCCCGGCGCCTCTCCGGGCAGGTCGATTCCGGTGGGCGCTCCGAAGCCGAAGCCCTCCAGCCAGCGGTGGAAGCGCTCCGGCGGCAGCCGCAGGCCGACCTTGATCGTCCCCACGTTGCTGGAGTTGGCGATCACCTGCGAGAACGGCATGACGCCGAAACCGCTCCTCCAGTCGTGATAGACGTGGTTGGCGACCCGCAGGGCGCCGCCTTGGCAGTCGATCAGCTCGTTCTCCATCACCAGGCCCTCGCGCAGGCCGGCCGCAGCGGTGAAGATCTTGAACGTCGAGCCCGGCTCGTAGGCGTGGTTGACGGCCGAGTTGGCCGCCGACAGCTCGATGCGAGTGGCGCCCTTCACGTTCGGGTCGAACGTCGGATACGACGCCAGGGCGAGGACGGCGCCGCTGCGCGGATCCATGACGACGGCGCTGGCCCCGTCGGCATGTCGTTCCCGCACGGCCTGCTCGAGGCTGGCCTCGGCGGCCGCCTGGATGACCGAATCGATGGTCAAGGTAAGTTCGTGGCCAGGAGTCGGGTCCTCACGGAAAAGCCCATCAGGATCGATGGGCTTGTTGCCGCCGTCTTTGAGGGTCAACCAACGCCCGTCCTGGCCACGAATGACTTCGTCAAACTTGTACTCGATCCCCGCCACTCCCCGCTGGTCATCGGTCACGAAGCCCAGCACGTGGGCGGCGAGCTGGCGGTTGGGGTAGTAGCGCCGGCTGGCGGGTTCCATGCCGACCGCCAGGTGCAGGCGGTTGGCGCGCACCACCGCGAACACCTCATCGGCGATCTCCGGCGGCGCCTGCTTGCGCAGATAAACGAAGGTCCGCTGCGGGGCGAGAAGGCGTTGCACCTCCCCGACGGGCATCTGCAAAGGGGGCGCCAGCAGCGCCGCGGCGGCGTTGCGGTCGTCGAGGAGGTGGGGGTGGACGTAGATCGATTGCTCGTCGATGCTGCTGGCCAGCAGGCGGCCGTCGCGCGACAGGATGTTGCCGCGCAGCGCCGGGATGGTCGCCAGGGATTGCTGCTGGTCGCGGGCGCGCGCCACCAGGTCGTCGTGCAGGACGACCTGCAGGTGCACCAGCCGGCCGAGCAGCAGGCCGGTCCACAGGCCGGCGCAGAAGAGGACCAGGAAGAGGCGCCGCCGCTGCAGGCGTCCGACGCCTGGGCTGTTACGGTCGCTGACGACCATCGGGAGCTCCTGTCGCGGCAATGTAGAGCGGGTCACGCGCCGGTGCTTCAGGAGTCCGCGGCAAGAACACGACCTGGTCTTGCGTGGCGGGGACCAGGCCGCTGACAAGGCGGGCCAGCTCCTCGATGCGACGAGGATCCTTCATCGTGGCGAGCTCGATGTCGAGCCGGCGCCGCTGCTCTTCGAGCTCCTGTTTCTGTTGCTCGAGCCCGACCACTTGGCGCCGGTACTCATACAGCTTGGCCTGCAGGCCCGCGTACAGGAACGCGGGAAGCACCAGCACGATGCCCAGCAGGATCATCCGGGCCAGGTCCCCGAAACGCCCCGGCTCGCGGGGCTTGACGAGGGGTCCGTTGACGACCCTGGGACGGCGGATCGGGGCCATCTCAGATCTTCCCGCAAGGTAGGAAGGAGACGGCGGGGGACGACAAGAAAAATCCGGAGCGTGGCCCCGACAGCCAGGGGCGAATGCTAGCCACGGTTGTAAAGGGAGGCAGTTTACAACTCATGTTGGTCTAGCTGAGGCGACGGGGCCACAGGCTCCGGACACTCGTTGGTACTCGGTTGGATGGGCCAGCGCCCGCCGATCACGGTCGCACCAGGGCCCGCAAGTGGGCGCTGCGCGACCGCGGATTGACCTCGACCTCGTTGGGGCCGGGTCGCAGCGGGCGCTTGGTCAGGATCTCGACCTCGGTGAACTTGTTGCAGGCGCAGCGCGGCAGCTTCGGCGGGCAGACGCAGTCGCTCGCCAGGTACTGGAAGGCCTGCTTGACCAGACGATCTTCGAGAGAGTGGAAGGTGATCACCACCAGACGGCCGCCGGGCGCCAGCAGGCGGGTGGCGCCGATCGCGAACTCGTACAGCCCGCTGAGCTCGTCGTTGACCGCGATCCGCAGCGCCTGGAAGGTGCGGGTGGCGGCGTGGATGTGCGCCGGCGCTCGCGGCACGGCGGCAGACACCACCTCGGCGAGCTGGTCGGTGGTCCGCAGCCGGCTGCGGCCGCGGGCGGCGACGATGGCACGAGCGATCGGGCCGGCGTAACGCTCTTCGCCGTAGCGGCGCAGGATCGAGGCGAGCTCGTCGGCGTCCAGCTCGTGAATCAAGTCGGCGGCGGTGAGGGCCCTCGTCCGGTCCATCCGCATGTCGAGGGGCCCCGAGCGGCGGAACGAGAAGCCCCGCTCGGCGGAGTCCAGCTGCAGCGACGAGACCCCGAGGTCGGCGACGATGCCGCGGACCGGCCACCAGCGGCGCTCGAAGGCGAGCTGGGGAAGGTTCCGGTAATCGGCGTTGAGCAGCTCTACCCGGCTCTTCCACGGCTCCAGCCGGCGGCGCGCGACATCGAGGGTCTCGGAGTCGCGGTCCAGGCCGATGACCATGCAGTCGGGGCAGGCGGCCAGGATCGCGGCGCTGTGGCCGCCGCCGCCGACGGTGGCGTCGATAACCAGGCCGCCCGAGGCCTCGAGGTAATCGAGGACCTCGTCGACCATCACGGGACGGTGGATCTGGCCGGGCTCCATGGTCGTGCGCGCATCCACTTCCTGCGGCCAAGGGAGCCGCAGCGGGCTGGCGGGCGTCTGAACCCTGGCAACCGTGATCATCAGATGCCCAGCTCAGCGAGTTTGTCGAGATCCTGCTCGCTGAGCGGCTCGCTGGCGAGGCGCTGGCGAAAGATCTCGTGGTTCCAGACGACCAGGTAATCCATCTGCCCCATCACCACCACCTCGCCGCTCATCCGCGCCTCTTCGCGCAGCAGCGCCGGTACCAGCACGCGGCCCTGCTTGTCCATCGTGGTGACGTGACCGTAGTAGTTGACGCGATCCATGAGCTTCTGGCGGGCCGGGTTCATGGCCGGGATCCGGTTGATGCGCTCTTCGAGGGCTGCCCACACGGGCAGGGGATAGATGCGGACGTGCTCGCCGGTGAGGCTGGTGAGGAAGACCTCGGCGCCGTAGGCGTCGCGGATCGTCGTGCGGAACGACGTCGGGATCTTGATCCGGCCCTTGTCATCGACCGTGGCCGGCTGGTTCCCGCGAAGCATCGGCGCCTGATCTCCGGTGATCTGTTCATGATTTTGGGACGGTCATCCACTTTGGTCCATTTCGAACCACCGGCGACTATATGAATCCTCGCGATCACCTGTCAAGCACAAAGAAGCGAAAAAGTGGTGGCGAAGAAAAAAAACCGCGCACGCCCCCTGGCTCGGGTCCCCGTTGGTCGCGGCCCCGGCCGCCGGTGGGTGACGCCTGCGAGCCGCAGGGTGGCCTAGCAGGCCGTGGTGAAGCCGCCGGGCGGTGACGCGTGCGAACCGCGGTGGCCTGCGGGCGAAACCGCCGGGCTGCGAGGGGTGGCGCTACCGGCCCAACAGCCGGCGGACGCGCTCTTCGATCGGCGGGTGGGTGGAGAACAGCTTGCCGAGGCCGCCGGCGAAGGGCTTGACGATGTACATGTGGGCGGTGGCCGGCGAGGCCGGTGAAGCCTCGGGCGGGACGCGGCGGTTGGTCTGCTCCAGGCGCTGGAGAGCGTTCGCCAGGCCTTGCGGGTGTCCGACCATATCGGCGCCGGTGGCGTCGGCCTTGAACTCGCGGGTGCGCGAGATCGCCATCTGCACCATCATCGCCGCCAGCGGCGCCAGGATCGACATCGCCAGCAGGGCGAAGATGTTGCCGCCGTCGCGGCCGCCGCGGCCGCCGCCGAAGAAAGCGCCCCAGCGAGCTATGGTGGCCAGGAACATGATGGCGCCGGCGATCGTCGCGGCGATCGAGGAGAGCAGGATGTCGCGGTTCTTGACGTGGGCGAGCTCGTGGGCGATGACCCCCGCGAGCTCCTCCTCGCTCAACAGTTGCAGCAGCCCTTCGGTCACCGCCACCGCCGCGTGCGACGGGTTGCGGCCGGTGGCGAAGGCGTTGGGGGCCGGCGACGGAATCACGTAGAGCGCCGGCTTCGGCAGGCCGGAGCGCGCCACCAGGCCATCGGTGATCCGGTGCAGGCTCGGATACTCGGCCTCGCCGGCGGGGCGGGCCCCGGAAGTGCGCAGCACGATGCTGGCCGAGAACCAGTAGCTGCCGATGTTCAGGAGAGTGGCGAAGACCAGCGCCACGACCATGCCTTGCTGCCCACCGAAGTAGCCGCCGAAGGCCAGCAGCAGGCCGGTCAGCAGCCCCAACAGAAGAGTCGTCTTGATCGTGCTCATGGAATCGATTGTAGCAGGCCGAGGTGGAAGTGTGATGGGTCTGGTTACGGCGGGAAAAGACCAGATGCGAGGCGCCGCGACGACGGCGACGTTGAATACATCGTCTGCTACGGAAGTAGCACGACGAGGGCGGCGGCAAGGCCGGCGCCGATCGCGGCCGGCGTGAAGATCGCCAGCCAGCGGCCGGCGACCCCGGGCCCGAGGGCACCGCACAGCCAGCGCTCGAGCAGCCGCGACGCCAGCGCCGCCAGCAGGATCAGACCGGCGTCGCCCGGTCCGATCAGGGCCATGCCGTGGGCCAGCGCGGCCAGCAGCGTTGCCGCGCCGGCCGCCGCCAGCATGCCCTCGGCCGAGACCGACCCCGGGGCACCGGCCTCGACCCGGCGGATCGAGGGCAAGGCGTAGCCGACCCCGGCGAAGGCGGCGCCGACCTCGGCGCCCACCGAGATGGCGGCCAGCGAGCAGATGCCGGCGACCGCCGCGGCCGCCCAGTAGGCGGGTGCCGCCGTCATCTCACCGAACAGCGCCAGGCCGACCGCGACGGCGGCGGCGGCGGCGACCTGGAGGAGCGTCGGGAGCGCCGGGACGGGCAGGCCGCGGCGCGACGGGCTCGGCCCGGCGCCGCCGCCTAGCCACCTCGCCAGCGCCCGCAAGGCGAGCAGCCCCGCCACCAGGATCGCCAGCTCCACGACCTGGGATGGCGGCGCGGAAACGAGCTCCTGACCCATCTCAAGTGTTCCGTACAGTAAACATCGTCGTATTTACTCTAGGTCTTCCCGGGAGGTGCGTTGGCGCCAGAAGTCGAGCACCGCGTCGAGCGTCTCGGCGAGGCGGAAGCGCGGCTCCCAGCCGAGCTCCCGGCGCGCCCGGGAGGCGTCGCCGCGGAGCACGCGAAGGTCGGCCCGCCGCAACCGCTCCGGGTCCTCGACGACGCGGATGTCGACCCGCGACGCCGCCCGCAGGTGATCGAGGATCGTGGCGATCGGCACCGCCTCGCCGCTACACAGGTTGTAGACGCGCCCCGGCTCGCCGTCGGTCGCCGCCAGCAGGTAGCCGCGGACGATGTCGCGGACGTCGCTGAAGTCGCGGGCGGCATCGAGGTTGCCGACGGTGATCACCGGCTCCTGGAGCCCGGCCTCGGCGCGGGCGATCTGGCGGGCGAAGTCGCTGCACACGAAGCTCGGCGATTGCCAGGGTCCGGTGTAGTTGAAGGTCCGCAGGATCACCGTCGGGACGCCGTCGCCGAGCCGGACCTGCTCCGCCAGCAGCTCGGCGCAGCGCTTGCTGACCGCGTAGGGGCTCTGCGGCGTGGTCGGGTCCTCCTCGGTCAGCGGCCGGGAGTCCGCCGGACGGGCGCCGTAGACCTGGCCCGAAGAGGCCAGCACCACGCGCGGCTTGGGGTCGAGCCCGGCGGCCACCTCGAGGACCGTGGCGGTCCCCAAAACGTTGATCTCCAGCGTCGCGCGCCGTTGCTCCCAGGCCTGGGCAACGTGGGTGAGGGCGGCGAGGTGAAAGATCGTCTCCGGGCGAAAGGCTTCGGCGAGCCCGCGCAGCCGCTCGCCGTCGCGAATGTCGGCCTCGCAGAACTCGATGCGGTCGAGTAGCGGGGCGAGCTGGTCGCTGGTGCCGCGGTCGAGTCCGGCGACGCAGGCGTCGCGGGCCAGCAACTCGGTCGCCAGGTGCCCGCCGGCGAAGCCGCTGATGCCGGTGATCAGGCTGCGCATCTGGCCCGGCCGGCTAGCAGCCCGTGGTGAAACTCCCATGGGTCTGGTTGCGGGCTCGCGCAGAAGGGCGATGAGAAATGCAGCTTCAGCATGGCACGGATGCTCAGTCTCGGACCCGCTCTCTCCAGTAGTCGAGGAGATCGGCCGTCGTCTTTTCGAAGGGGATCTCCGGCTTCCAGCCGCTCGCCTCCCGGAACTTGGTCGGGTCGCCGAGCAGCAGCGGCACGTCGGAGGGACGCAGGCGCGCCGGGTCCTCGCGCACCTCGATGTCGCGGCCGCCGTGGGCGAGCAAGAGGTCGAGGACCTCGCGAATCCGGTAGGCCCTGCCGCTGGCGACGTTGTAGACCTCGCCCGGCGTGCAACGCTCGAGGCTCAACCAGTAGGCGCGAACGACGTCGCGGACGTCGGTGAAATCGCGTTCCGGCGTCAGGTCGCCGACGTGGATCACCGGCTCGCGGATGCCGGCCTCGATCTCGGCGATCTGCTTGGCGAAGTTGCTGGTGACGAAAACGTCGCCGCGCCGCGGCCCGGTGTGGTTGAAGGCGCGGGTGCGGACCACCTGCAGGCCCCAGGAGCGGAAGTACTGGTAGCCGAGGGTGTCCTGGGCGACCTTCGAGACCGCGTAGGGGGACAGCGGCCGCAGGGGGTTGTCCTCGGTGATCGGCACCTCGTCGGGGTGCACGAGACCGTACTCCTCGGAGGAGCCGGCGATCTGGATCGGGGCTTCGCTGCCGATCTCGCGCATCGCCTCGAAGATGTTGAGCTGGCCGATCACGTTGGTGGTCAGCGTCTCCGCCGGCGCGTTCCACGAGGTCGGCACGTACGACTGCGCCGCCAGGTGGAAGATCCGCTCGGGGCGGACCTCGGTGATCAGCCGCTTCACCGAATGAGCATCGCGCAGGTCGCACTCGTGCATCTCGACGTCGCCCTCGAGGTGCTCGATGTTGTCGCGACGCGAGCGCCAACGGCAGATCCCGACGACCTCGACGTCGCCGAGCGTCAGGCAGTAGTCGGCCAGATGGCTGCCCACGAATCCGGTGATACCGGTGATCAAGACCTTCACGAAACCCCCTGAAAGAAAGGCGGCGCTGACGATACCATGGGTCGCCGGCGCGCAGTTGCCGCCCGACGAACGGCTACTCGCCGATGCCGACGCTCGAGCGATCGCCGATCATCAGGTGGTGGGCGCGCGGCTCGGCGGCGACGCCGTAGACGCGCGCCTGGCGGCCGACGAGGCTGGCCTCGAGGCGGCCCGTGAGGTGCTCGATGCGGGCCCCCTGGAGCACAATACAGTGCTCGACGGTGGCGTCCTCGATCACCACGCCGTCGGCCAGCGAGGTGAACGGGCCGACGTCGGCGTGATCCAGCCGGCAGCCGTCGCCGATGATCGCCGGGCCACGCACGACGCTGTGGGCGATCGTGGTCCCCCGGCCGACGACGACGTTGCCCTCGATCCGCGAGTCGGCGTCCGGCTCGCTCTCCCGGCGCGGCTCGAGCGTGCCGAGCACGACGCGGTTGGCCTCCAGCAGGTCGTCGAGGTGGCCGGTGTCTTTCCACCAGCCGCTCACCTGCTGCCAGCGTACCGCCAGGCCGCGGTCGATCAAGACCTGGATGGCTTCGGTGATCTCCAGCTCGCCACGCGCCGACAGCGACAGCGTCTCGATGGCGGCGAAGACGTTGTGGTCGAACAGATAGACGCCGACCAACGCCAGGTCGGAGGGCGGCACGGCGGGCTTCTCGACGACGCGGACGACGCGGTCGCCGTCCAGCGCGATGACGCCGAAGCGCTGCGGCTCGGGCACCCTGGCGGCGAGGATCTGGGCGTTGGCGCCGCCGGCCGCGAAGGCGTCGACGAACGCCTGGACCCCGTCGCGCAGGATGTTGTCGCCCAGGTACATGATGAACGGCTCGTCGCCCAGGTAGTCGCGCGAGATCTTGACGGCGTGGGCCAGGCCGCGCGGCGCGTCCTGGGGGATGTAGGTGACGCTCGCCCCCCAGCGGCCGCCGTCGCCGACGGCGGCCTCGATCTCGGCGGCGGTATCGCCGACGACGATTCCGATGTCGGAGACGCCGGCGGCGACCAGGTGCTCGATGCCGTAGAACAGCACCGGCTTGTTAGCCACCGGGATGAGCTGCTTGGCGGACGTGTAGGTGAGCGGCCGCAGGCGGGTGCCGGAGCCCCCGGACAGGATCAGCCCCTTCATCGCCCCAAGCCGCTGCCGCCGATCATCGTCGTCCTCAGCGATCGCTCCCGAAGCCCAGCTGGCCGACGTTGAGGAGCTCGAGCAGCACCGAGAACTGGAACTCCTCGCGGTAGGAGAAGTTCACCCGCCGCAGCTGGCCGCCGATCGAGCAGCACTGGGTGTTCCAGGTGCCGCCGATCGCGTAGGCCTGCAGCAGCCGCTCGCTGACGTCCCAGGTCAGGTTGCCACTCACGGTCACCAATCGGTCGAGCAGGTTCACCCGCCCGCTGCCGGTCAGCCGGTCGGTGGAGGTGACGTCGACCTTGGCGGGGTCTTCCTCGTTCGGGGTCGTCCGGGCGCTGCGGAACCAGGTCACGTAGGCGCCGCCGTCGGGCGAGGTCATGCTGCCGGTCAGGGTGAAGCCGCCGGGCCGGAAGTCGGGGGTGAACCGGATGCTGCCGCTGAAGTTGATGACCGGCGTCGGGGTGACCCTGGCGCCGAGCGACCACGGCAGCGGGATGGTGGGAAACAGCACGTCTTCCTCGCGCTCGCGGAGATCGAAATCGTGGGCGAGCTCGACGCTGAAGACCTCCCAGACGCTGCGTTGATCGTCGTTCGGGGTGTTGAAGCGCTTGGCCAGGAAGCGGTTGGTCAGCGAGGCGCGGGCGAAGTGCCGATCGCCGCCGAAGCGGTCGATCTCGTCGAACTGGATGATCTCGCTGTTGCTGAAGCCGAGGTGCTCGAGCTCCGCCAGCCGCCCCCAGGTGAAGCGCGGCTCCAGGACGTGCTTGTAGCGCGGCGAGTAGTTGCTGGCGGGAGTATCGAAGATCCGGAACAGGCTCGGTCCGACCACCTGCACGCCGGTCTGATAGACGTTGCGGAAGATCGGCTCGTCTTCGAACTCGCCGCCCACGGTCCGCTCGTTGTAGTGGGTCGAGCGCCAGGCGAGAAACGGGCTGAAGGTCAGCCAGGGGATCTGGGTGAACTGCAGCGAGACCTCCGGGAAGGCATCGAGGCGCTGGTAGCGGCCGCCGCGCGGCTCGACCTCGGCCGCCCGTTCCTCGCGCAACAAGCCCGCGTAGGATCCTTCGAGCTGGAAGTACAGAGACTCGAAGATCGGCTTTCGGCGGACCCGGAACTCGACCTCGGGCAGCCGGCGGCGGACGACCGAGTCGGTGTTGCCGAAGAACGTCTGGTTGTGGTCGCCGACGATGTTGAGCGAGTAGCTGCTCCACGAGCGGGTCAGGAAGAGGCCGGCCGAGGAGTTGCGGCGCAGGAACCGGTCGAAGTCGTCCTCGAACCCCTGCACGAATTCCTTGCTCGAGAAGAACGCGGCGTCGGCGTTGAGCCGCCAGCGGCGCGGCAGATTGTGCATGTGGTCGCCGTCGATCGACCAGCCGCCGGCGACCGGCCCGAACTCGGCCGTGGGATCGACGGCGTCGGGGTCCGAGCCCTGAAGCCAGAGGAACTGCGCCGTCCCCGCCGACTGCGCGGTGAGCCGGTGGCGGAACTCCGTGCTGACCGCCGAGCGCGCCTTCGAGTAGTAGTCGTAGGTCAGCGTCGCGTCGGTGCTGCGGCTGATCGCCCAGAAGAACGGCTGCCGGTACATGAAGCCCTTGCGGGTGGAGGAGCCGACGGCGGGCAGCAGCAGCCCGGTGGAGCGGCGGTCCTCGTCGATCGGCCAGTAGAGCGCCGGCAGCACCACCAGCGGCACGCCCTTGACCTTGAAGACCGGCACCTTCATGGTCACGTGGTCGTCGGCGTACAGATCGAAACTGCGGGCGGTGAACTCCCAGATCGGCAGCGCCTGGGTGCAGGGCGTCACGACGCCGTTCTCGATCCGGTAGGAGCCCGGCTCCCTCTGCTCGATCGTCGCGCCGCGGAAGTAGACACCCCCCGGCCCGGTGCCGACGGCGTTCTCGATGACGCCGGTCCCCGTCTTCAACAGGCCGGTCATCCGCGTGCCGTTGAGCACCACTTCGCCGGCCTCCAGGGTCACGTTGCCGGTCGCCTCGAAGCGGTGATCGGCCTGTGGATCGGAGGGGTCCGCGGGCGCCGTCAGCACGACGCGGTCGGCCTGCAGCCGCCAATCGGGGCGGCCGTCGATGTCGACGTATCCCGAGAGGACGATCGTGCCGCCGGCGAACTCGAAGCTGTCGTAGTGGATCCGGGCGTCCAGCCCGGGGATGCTGAAGGGGGCCGACTGCTGGGGGTCTTGCGGTCGAGCGGCCGGCTGCTGGCCCTGCGGTGGTCGTGGTGCGGCAGACGCCGGGCCCGGCGCCGACAACCCCGCGGCGATCGCCAGGGCCCCGGCGGCGGCCGCCAAGCGTCGCGTCGGGCTCGAGATGGGCGGCGCAGAGAGTCGCATGGCTCCGGAGGTGAGGGTCGTTGCTACTCTAGCAGGCCGTGGGCGCGCGCAGAGCGTGGGCGCGGCCGTTCACCAGCAGGCTGTCTGCCCCGGGGTGAGCGGCGCACGTCAACCCTCGACCAGAAGGGGGCGCAACGCCCCGACCAGGAAGATGGACCCGCAGATACAGATCAGGTCCTCGGGCGCCGCGGCCTGGCGGGCCCGCGCCAGGGCCTCGGCGGGGTCGGGGATCGCCTGGCGCTGGCTGGGCGCCGAGGCCAGCTCCAGCAGCTCGGCGGCGGGCTTCGCCCGCGACGACGGCGCCTGGGTGGCGATCAGCTCGTCGGCCAGCGGATAGAGGGCGGCGGCCATCCCGGCGCTGTCCTTGTCGGCGAGCGTGGCGAACACCAGATGGAGCCGGTCGTACGCCTTGCGGCGGCGAAGCTCCCAGAGGTACTCGGCCAGCGCCTTGGCGCCCGACGGGTTGTGGGCGGCGTCGAGCAGGACCGACGGGCCCTCTTCGAGCCATTCGCAGCGCCCCGGCCAACGGGCGCTCCGCAGCCCCGCCCAGATGGCGTCCGAGCCGATCCGCAGCCGCCGCCGGTCGAGGGCCTCGGCGGCGAGGATGGCGCACTGGGCGTTCTCGACTTGATGCCGCCCGGGGAGGGCGACCTCGAGGCCGACGTAGTCGCGCAGCCGCCCGAGGCAGTCGATCGTGTGGCGCAACCGGGAGTCGGTGCGGCGCACCACGGCCGGGTAGGCGTCGATCTCCCAGAGCGTCGCACCGACCGACTCGGCGTAGCGGCGGATCACTCCGAGGGCCGCCGGCGCCTGCGACGCGGTGACCGCCATGCCACCCGGCGCGATCACCGCGGCCTTCTCGGCGGCGATGGCGCCCAGGTCGTCGCCCAGGTACTCCTGATGGTCGAGAGCCACGGAGGAGATCACCGCGACCCGCGGCCGGGTGACGTTGGTGGCGTCCCAGCGGCCGCCGAGCCCGACCTCGAGGACCGCCAGCTCGACCCGGGCCTCGGCGAAGTAGCGAAACGCCACCGCGGTGAGGATCTCGAAGTACGAGGGCGGCTGCGCCATGCGGCCGTCCTCCACCAGCTTGTCGGCAGCTGCCAGCACGACGCCGAGCTGGGCGTCGAAGCCGGCGGCGCTGATACGGGCGCCGTCCACCTGGAAGCGCTCCTCGACGGCCGAAAGGTGAGGCGAGGTGTAGAGGCCGACGCGGTGGCCAGCGGCGCGACCGATGGCAGTCAGCATGGCGGCGATCGAGCCCTTGCCGTTGGTGCCGCCGATGATCGCCGTCGGATAGGCCAGCTGCGGCGCGCCGAGCGCCTCCAGCAGCAGGCGGATGCGCTCGAGCCCAGGCGTGATCTCGTGCGGATCGATGGACTCGAGGCGCCGCCGGATGCTACTTCCGTCGGCCATCCGTCATCGCGTCTGCGGATCCGAGTCGTCGGCCTCGGGTTGGTCCGTGGGAATCTCGGAGTAGGCGCCCGAGACGGTGGCGGCGAGCAGGTCGGCCGGCAGCAGGTAACGGATGGCGCGGGACAGCGTCTCCTTGAGCTCGGAGCGCGGCACCACCAGGTCGAGCATGCCGTGCTCGAGGAGGAACTCGCTGCGCTGAAAGCCCTCCGGGAGCTTCTCGCGGATGCTCTGCTCGATGACCCGCGGCCCCGCGAACCCGATCAGGGCCCGCGGCTCGGCGATGTTCAGGTCCCCGAGCATCGCGAACGAGGCGGTGACACCGCCGGTGGTCGGATCGGTGAGCACCGAGATGAAAGGCAACCGGGCGGCGGCGAGTCGGGCGAGCGCGCCGGAGATCTTGGCCATCTGCATCAGCGACAGGGCCCCCTCCTGCATGCGCGCCCCGCCGGAGCTCGCGACGATCACCAGCGGCCGCTGGCTCGCCAACGCCCGCTCGATCGCCCGGGTGATCTTCTCGCCGACCACCGAGCCCATGCTGCCGCCCATGAAGCCGTACTCCATCACCACGACGATCGCCGGGACGCCGTCGATGGTCGACTCGACGGTGACCACCGCGTCCTTGCGCCCGGTGCGCTTCTGGTACTCGCGCAGCCGCTTCGCGTAGGGCTTGGTATCGGCGAAGCCGAGCGCGTCGACCGGCTCGATCTGGGCGTCGAGCTCCTCCCAGGCGCCATCGTCGCAGAGCAGCTCCAGCCGTTCCCGCGCCGAGATTCGGAAGTGGTAGTTGCACTTCGGACAGACATTGGCGTTGCGCCCGACTTCCTTGCGGTAGATGAACTCCCCGCAGTGGTTGCACTTGGTCCACAGGCCCTCCGGCATGTCGACCTTGCGGTCGCCGACCGGACGCTTGCTGCCACCCTTGTTGCGGAACCAGGCCATCGGAGGTCAGCTCGGGCCCGGGCGGCGCCGGCGAGATTCGGCGAGCCCGGTGGGGGGCGGAACGGGGAAATCCTGGGGAAAGATCCGCCGGGAAGCGAACATGAAAGGATGCTATCGACCCCGTCGGCGGGCAGTCAAGCGCGTTGCGCCGCCGTGTCCGGCTGGCTACTGTGCTAGCCGGGCCGTCTCAACGGGTCACGGAGCGAGCGCCGGGGGCGGGCCGTGGCGGGCGACGACGCGCGTCCCGGAATGGGGACCGAAGCGCAATGATCAAGACCATCGAATGGACCGACGAGGGCGTCGTCATGCTCGACCAGCGGCTGCTGCCGGGCGAAGAGGTCTACTTGACGCTCAAGCGCCCCGAAGAGGTCATCCGGGCGATCGCCGACCTGGTGGTTCGCGGCGCCCCGGCGATCGGCGTGGCGGCGGCCATGGGGATGGCGCTCGGCGCCCAGCAGCTCGCCGACGATCCCGAGGGCTTCCGCGGCGGCCTCGAGGAGCTTTCCGGGCGCATGGTCGCCGCCCGGCCGACCGCCGTGAACCTCTCGTGGGCGGTCCGTCGCGTCAATCGAGTGGCCGAGGAGGCATTGGCCGCGGACGGCGTCGCCGCCGCCAAGGCGCGGCTCATCGACGAGGCGAAGCTGATGCACCGGCAGGACATCGAGATCAACCGGGCGCTCGGCCGCCACGGCGCGGCCCTGGTGCCGCAGGACGCCTCGATCCTGACCCACTGCAACGCCGGAGCGCTGGCGACCGCCGGGTACGGAACGGCGCTCGGCGTCGTCCGCGCCGCTCAGGAGGCCGGCAAGAACGTCCGCGTCCTCGCCGACGAGACCCGGCCGTTCCTGCAGGGAGCCCGCCTGACGACCTGGGAGCTGCAGAAGGACGACATTCCGGTCACCCTGATCACCGACAACATGGCCGGGCACATGATGCAGCAGGGCGAAGTCAACTGCGTCGTGGTCGGGGCCGATCGGATCGCCGCCAACGGCGACGTCGCCAACAAGATCGGCACCTATACGGTCGCCGTGCTGGCTCGCGAGCACCGGATTCCCTTTTATGTGGCCGCCCCGACCTCGACCGTCGACCTGGAGACCGGATCGGGGGCGTTGATCCCCATCGAGCAGCGCAGCAGCGACGAGGTCATGGTGGTCAACGGGGTGCGCATCGCCCCCGAGAGCGTCGCCGCCGCGTATCCGGCCTTCGACATCACCCCCAACCGCCTGGTGACCGCGATCATCACCGAGCAGGGGGTGGCCCGGCCCCCGTACACGGAAAGCCTGGCGGCCCTCTGCGCCGCCGCCCAGGGCTGACGGCTCCCGATGTTGGTGCTCGGCATCGAGACCTCCTGCGACGAGACCGCGGCCGCGATCGTCGCCGACGGCGTCCGCGTGCGCAGCAACATCGTCTCCAGCCAGGTCGACCACGCGGCCTTCGGCGGCGTCGTGCCGGAGCTGGCGGCGCGCCGGCACGTCGAGAGCCTGCCGTGGGTGGTCGAGGCCGCCTTGCGCACCGCCTCCGTCGATTGGCGCGATGTCGAAGGCATCGGGATCACCCGCGGGCCGGGCCTGGTGGGGGCGCTTCTCACCGGCTGGTGCTACGGTCGCGCCGCGGCGCGCGCCGTCGACATCCCCTGGGTCGGCGTCAACCATCTCGCCGCCCACGTCCACGGCGCCTTGATGCCGCCGCTGGAAGCGGGTACCCGCGTGGACTTTCCGCTGCTCGCGCTGGTGGTCTCCGGCGGACATACGGCCCTGCACCGGCTCGACGCCGAGGGCGGCTTCCAGCGGCTCGGCGAGACGCTCGACGATGCCGCCGGCGAGGCGTTCGACAAGGTCGCGGCGCTGCTCGGGCTCGGCTACCCGGGCGGGCCGGTGATCGATCGGCTCGCCGCGCGCGGCGATCCGCAGGCGGTGCCCTTGCCGCGGGCGCGCCTCGACAACCCGATGGACTTCTCCTTTTCGGGGCTGAAGACGGCAGTGCGCCGCGAGGCGCTGGCCCGTGGCCTGCGCCCCGGCCGCAGCGAAGATCCCCAGGTGCTCGACCTGGTGGCCTCGTTCCAGCTCGCCGTCATCGACGCGCTGGTCGCCGCCACCGACGCCGCCCTCCGCCGGCAGCCGGTTCGCGGGCTGGCGGTCGCCGGCGGCGTCGCCGCCAACCGCGCCCTTCGCGCCCGCATGGAGGAGCTCGCCAGTGGCCACGGGTTGCCCCTCTACCTGTCGCCGCCGGAGCTCTCGACCGACAACGCCGCGATGGTGGCGGGGCAGGCCTGGAGCCGCTTGGCGGCGGGCGAGGCCGACGGCTTCGACCTGACCGTGCGGGCGAGCTGGCCGCTGGGCGGGTGAGCGCTAAAGTGGGCGAGACGGCCATCGGCGTCGATATCGGCGCCACGCGCACCAAGATGGTGGTGCTGGCGGATTCCGGCGAGGTGCTCGACAGCCGCGAGCTCGCCTCGAACTTCCGCTCGCCGAAGGCGGTGGTGGCGGCGGTCGCCGCGGCGATCGCCGATTGGGCCGGCGACGGCGAAGGGGCGCGAGCGGCGGCCATCGGCCTGGCAGTGCCGGGCCTGGTGGAGCGCTCGACCGGCACGGTGCTGCGGGCCCCCAACCTGCTCGCCCTCGAGGGCTTCGGGATCGGCCCGGCGCTGGTCGCCGCGACCGGCCTGCCGGTGAGCCTCGACAACGACGCCAACGCCGCCGGGCTCGCCGAAGCGGTGCTCGGCGCCGCCGCCGGCTGTGAGGCCGCGGTATGCCTGACGGTCGGCACCGGCGTCGGCGGCGCCATCGTCCACGGCGGACGTCTGTGGCGCGGCCCCGGCGGGCTGGCCGGCGAGCTCGGCCGCCTGATCCTCGACCCCGAAGGCCGCGTCCACTTCGAAGAGCAGGTCGGCGCGGCGGCGGTCGTTGCCGCCTACGCGCGGCGGGCCGGGGCGCCGCCGGGGGACATCGACGCCGAGCGGGTCGGCGAGCGGGCGGCGGCGGGCGACCGAGCCGCCCGCGAAGCGCTGGCGGAATGCGGTCGCCATCTGGGGGTCGGTCTGGCGATCCTGATGAACCTGCTGAACCCGCAGCGTATCGTCGTCGGCGGCGGCGTCGCCAGCGCCGGCGAATGGCTCCTGGAGCCCGCCCGCGAGGAGGCCGCGCGGCGGGCGTGGGGCGAGGCATGGGAGCAGTGCGAGGTGGTGCCGGCGCAGCTCGGCGCCCGGGCGGGGGCGATCGGTGCCGCCCTGTTGTGCTGGCATGATTGAATGCTCCGCAGGCCCGTTGGCAAAGCATGGTTTCACCGCGGCCTGCTGTTGGGCTACATTAGCTGTCAAATTGGTGCATTACCTCGTCGTGATCGGGGCTGCACATCCATGAGCAACAACGAATAGAAATGCAGAAATCGACCCTCCGCGAGTACACCGAATCGATCCTCATCGCCGCGATCCTGGCGCTCTTCATCCGCAGCTTCGTCTTTCAGGCCTTCAAGATCCCGACCGGGTCGATGGAGGACAACCTGCTGGTCGGCGACCACATCCTGGTGAACAAGTTCATCTACGGCCCCACCGCCACGCCGCTGGAGGAATGGTTGCTGCCGGTGCGGCCGCTGGAACGCCAGGACGTGATCGTGTTTCGCGCCCCCCAGGAGCCCGACAAGGACTTCATCAAGCGGGTCATCGGCTTGCCCGGCGAGAGCGTCGTGGTCGAGGGTGGCGATGTCGTCGTCGACGGCAAGCCGATCGACGACCCCTTTGCCAACCACAAGGCCTCGTTCGGCAGCTTCCACGACACCCGGGAGCCGATCGAGGTCCCCCCGGGCGAGTTCTTCGTGATGGGCGACAACCGCGAGAACAGCCGTGACTCCCGCTACTGGGGCACGGTCCCGAGGGCGTACATCAAGGGCAAGGCGATGCTGGTGTACTGGTCCTACGAGTCCGACGAGCAGTCGTATGTCAGCACCGGTCTGGCCGACAGCCTACGGCAGTTCGGCAACGTGATCCTGCATTTCTTCACCCGCACGCGCTGGGAGCGGACCTTTCAGATCATTCGCTAGCAATCCGTGGTGAAACCCCGATGGGTCTGGTTGCGGCGATAAAAGGCGGTCAAGGAAGGGGGAAGGGATGAGCGAGCGACGCAATACCAACCACTGCGGTGGGGCGAGCCTACCGGCGTGGAGGCAGCAGTCGGGTAAAGCGACGATTCGCGGCCTGATCGGCCTGCTGCTGATCGTCGGTCTCATCTACGCGGGGTACAAGTTCATTCCCGTGCGTGCCGCCGCCTACCAGTTCGCCGACGCCGTACGCGACGAAGTGGTGTTCGCCGGAGGCCGCAGAGGCGCCCGGCGAGCGACCGACGACACGATCCGGCAGAACCTCCTGGAGCAGGCGCGGATGCTGAACCTGCCCGTCGGCGCGGGCGACATCCAGATCACCCGGCCGGGCGCCAAGTACATCAGCATCGACGTGACCTATACGGTCCCCGTCGAGCTCATCGGCGGCTACGTGTTCAACTGGACCTTCAGCCCGCACTCCGAAGGCCCGTTGATCTTCTGAGCGGCTCGAAGCGTCCAATCGGCAGCGCCGCCGCCACGCCTCGCGGCCGTGTTGTGGCGCGGCTCAGCGCAGGCGCCGGGCGAGGTCGAAGAGCGATTGCACCAGGGCGCGCTGCAGGAACACGATGATCACCAGGACCACAAGCGGCGAGATATCGATCCCCGACATCGGCGGCAGGCGGCGGCGGATCGGCCGCAGGATCGGCTCCGTGGTCGTGTACAGGAACTGGACGATCGGGTTGTAGGGGCTGGCCTGGACCCACGAGATCACCGCGCGCGCGAAGACCAGGATCAGCAAGAAGGTCAACCCCATGTTCAGGATGTAGGCTATCGCCTCCAGCAGGTTGGCAACTATGAACACTGCGAGCTCCTGTCCCGTGGTGGTGGCGGAGACGATCTCGATGACATTATCGGGGGCGCTCCCCGAAGATTGCCGTCCCGACGCGTACGATCGTAGCGCCTTCCTCGATGGCGACCTCGAAATCGCCGCTCATCCCCATCGACAATCCTAGCTCCCCGAGCGCCGGCTCGGCGCGCTGCACCCGATCCCGCAGCTCGCGGAGGCCGGCGAAATAGGGCCGCGCCGCCTGCGGATCGGGATCATAGGGGGCCATGCGCATCAGGCCGCGCAGCGACAGCCCCTCAGCGACGGCGACCGCACGGCAGAGCGTCGCCACCTCGTCGATCGTCCGGCCGTCCGCGGCCTCGGCATCCACCTGCACGTAGATTCCGATCGCCCGGCCGTCCGCGGCCGCGGCGCTCGCGAGCCGCCCCACCAGCTCGGTGCGGCTCAGCGAGTGGATGGTGTCGAAAAGCCTGGCGGCCAGCGCCGCCTTGTTGCTCTGCAGGGGGCCTATGAAGTGCCACTCGGCCGCGCCGCGGACGAGCGGCATCTTCTCGTCGGCCTCCTGGACCCGGCTCTCGCCGAGCCGGCGGACGCCGGCGGCGATGGCGGCGTCGATCCTCTCGGGACCGACCCGCTTGGAGACGGCGAGCAGCTCGACGGCGGCCGGATCGCGTCCGGCGCGCCTCGCGGCGGCCTCGATGCGCTTCCGAACCGCCTCCAGATTGGCGCCGATGTCACCCATTCCGGGGGATGGTAGCATCGGCCGCCAAGGTCGTCGCCGCGCCGGGAAACGGACGTTACCAGGGCTTCGGGCAGGGGAGAGAAGGCGCCGGGGTCCGGCACTCGTACGCTCCATTCATGCGGACGCAAGCCGGCTGGCAGTCGCCGGGGCAGTCTGCCAGAGGAGGTCCTGGTGGTGAAACAACCCCGGCTGTCCGGCCGTAAAACTACCGGTGATGGCTAGTTAATGGACCAGGACGATCGAGCGATCGTTGCCGCGGTGCTCGGAGGCCAGCAACACCGCTTCGCGGAGCTGGTCACGCGTTACCAGTCTCAGATCGTCAACTACGTTTGCCGGATGCTGGGGAACTACGAGGATGCCGTGGACCTGTCACAAGACGTGTTTCTGAAGGCCTACTCGGCTCTCGGCAGCTACAAGCCGCAGTACCCGTTTGCCGCCTGGCTGTTCCGGATCGCCCGCAACGCGGCGATCGACGAGATCCGCAAGCGCCGAGTGGTCACGGTGTCGTTGGATGCCCCGGTGGAGCTCGAAGACGGCTCGGTCGGCCGCGAGGTCGAATCCCCCGGCCTCGACCCGGAGGAGGCCTACCTCGGCGTCGAGCTCGGCGACCGGGTCTCGGCGGCGATCGACGAGCTACCGGAGAAGTACCGCGAAGCGATCATCTTGCGCCACGCGGCCGAGCTGTCCTACGACGAGATCGCCGAGGCCCTGGAGCTGCCGCTCGGCACCGTCAAGACGCGGATCTTCCGCGCCCGCGACGCCCTGCGGCGGTCGTTGGGCGATCTGCTCGACGACGACTCGGAAAAGGCCACGTGAACGCCATGACGAGCCAGCAACATCCCGATCGCGACAGCCTCAACGCCTATCTCGAGGAAGCGCTGTCGATCGACGCCACCCAGTGGCTCCGCCACCACCTCGCGGGTTGCGGCGAGTGCCGGGCCCGGCTCGAGCAGGAGCGAGCCTTCCTGCGCCGGCTCGACGGTCTGCGCACGGTCGAGGTGCCGGTGGATTTCACCGCCGGCGTCATGGCGCGGGTGGCGCAATACCCGGCCTACCAGCCCGCCACCGAGGTGTCCTTGCAACGTCTGGCGGTCTGGGCCGGCAGCCTCGCCGCCTTGCTGGTGCTCGGGCTGGGCATCGGGGGGTGGCTCTTGATGACCTCGCCGGCCGAGGGTCAGGAGGCGGCGGGGTACGCCTCCAACGGCATCGTCGCCGCGGCCCAGGCCGCCAAGAACGTGTACCTGTGGGGCGTCGAGGCGGTCGAGACGGCCAGACCGCTGGTGCAACCGATCGGCACGCTGCTGACCGGGATCCTCGAGTATGTCCGCGGCAGCAGCCTGGCGTTCCAGCTCGCCGTGCTGCTGATCACCGTGGCCCTCAACTACTTGTTCACGCGCATGGTACTCAACTATCAGCGGCGGCAATGAGACCGGAAGGCAGGCGGGCGAGGAGGCGTTGCACCATGGTGACATCGACGAGATACGAGGGGGGACTGTCGGCAGGGCGCCGGTTGGCGGGGTTGTTGCCGCTCGTCGCGGCGGCTCTCCTGGCGATGGGCTGCGTCCAGGTGCAGGCCGCCGACGGCGGCTTCGTGATGGGCGGCAGGATCGTCGTCGAAGAGGGTGAGGTGGCGCGAGACGACATCGTGGCGATCGGCGGTGCGGTTCGCATCGACGGCCGCGCCACGCGCGACGTGGTCGTCATCGGCGGGCGGCTGGAGGTCAACGGCGAGGTCGAACGCAGCGTCACCAAGGTCGGGGGAACGCTCATCCTCGGCCCCAACGCCCGCATCGGTCGCGACCTGGTGCAGGTGGGCGGCTCGTTGCGGCGCGCCGCGGGCTCCCGCATCGACGGCGAGCTCGTCAACGTCAGCATCGGCTACGGCTTCGACAACATGTTCGGCGGCAGCTTCCCGTTCTGGGGGTGGTGGGGCTTGACCCCCTTCGCCTGGTTTGGCCGCGCCGTCCAGCTCTTCTACTGGCTGATGCTGGCGCTGCTCACCGTCGCCCTCGTCGGCGACCGGGTCTCCGCGGCCAGCCACGCGATCTCGCGCGAGCCGCTGCGGATCGGCGCGATCGGTCTGCTGGGCTTGTTCGCCCTCTGCTTCGCCTTCGTGGTGCTCGTGGTGCTCTCGTTCCTGATCATCGGGATCCCCTTCTTGCTGGCGCTGATCTTCGCCTGGTGGCTGGCGTACATCTTCGGCCTGGTCGCCGTCTTCCAGGCGGTGGGCAACCGGGTCATGAACATGGTGGGGCGCCCGGATGCCACCCAGATCGCCATCGTGCTGTGCGGCGGATTGGTGCTCGGGATGCTGCGCTTCGTGCCGATCGTCGGCAGCGTGATCTGGCTGGTGGCGGCGCTGGTCGGCCTCGGCTCTGTGTTCGCGACCCGCTTCGGCACCGGTCGTCCATGGGTATACCGCGCGGCCCCGGCGAGTGCGCCGCCGGGAGGCCATCCGCCGCCCGGAACGCCGCCACCGGGTCCCGCCGTCGGCCCCGTGTCTTCCGAAGGTGGCCCGGGTGACGGCGAGGTGACCTTCGAGGCCGAGCCCACCGCCGACCCCTACGACGACGCCGGCGACGAGGATCCGCGCAACGCCTAGGCCTGGCCTAGGACCGCCACCACGCCCTCGTGAGGACCCGACGGATTCGGAGCGTGGGGTCGGCGGTCGACGGCAAGGAGGGCGGCCGCATCCGATGCCCCTCCCAGACCCTGGTTTCAGCACGGATTGCTAACCCCGGGAAGAGGAGGGAGCGAACAGCTCCTCCGGGGGCACCGGCGATGCCAGATAGGTCTCGGCCTGTCGCAGGATCACCTGGCCCTTGGCGCCGCCGCGCGGCTTGCGCAGGTGCCGCACCTGCGTCCAGCGGACGTTCACCTTGGTCGCCGCCCGCGAAGAGCTGAAGTACGCCGCCAGGGCGGCGGCCTCGCGCAGCGAGTCGGGGCTGGGTGCGCCCTGCCGCCGCGGGTTGCGGATGACGACGTGCGAGCCGGGTCCTTCGGCGTGGAGCCAGAAATCGTGCGGCTTGGCGAGCTTGTGGGTGAGGCGCTCGTTGGCGGTGGCGCTGCGCCCGACGAGGATCTCGAAGCCGTCGCTGGAACGGTAGGCGACGACCCCGGGGGCCACCTTGCGCCCCGAGGCGCCGGCGATGGGGGCGTCCGGCGACGTGTCCGCCGCCCGCCGAGGGGCCGAGGGGCCGCCGGCGGCCTTCGGCTCCGGCGCCGCGGCGTCCTCGACCCGAGCTTCGGGCGCCTCCCAGGCGGTTACCCGCAGATCGACCCGCAACCGCTGGGCCTCGCGAGCCAGGCGCCGCAGGTCGCCCGAGCCGGCGGCCGCCGCGACGCGTTTCCGGAGATCCTCCAGCTCGTCGATGCGCGCCGTGAGGCGGCGCCGGCGCTCGGCGGTCCGCTGGCCGCTGCGGTCGGCGCGGCGCGCCCGGCGGTAGTAGCGCTGGGCGTTGTCCACCTGGGAGCGGGCCGGATCCACGGGGATCCGGATCGGCGCCCCGTCCCCGTAGTCGTCGGGCACCTCGACGCTGCCGTCGTGGCGGGGCGCCTCAGGGTGGGCGAGCAGCAGATCACCCCAGCGGCGATGCAGTTCCGCCTTGCCGGCGCTCTCGAGGTCGCTGGCGACAGCCTCCAGGGTGCGGCGCAGCTTGAGGGCGGCGATCTCGAGGTCGAGCCCGAGATCACGGCGGGCGGCGGCGCGGGCGACGAGCTCGGAGCGGAGAGGGTAGTAGGCGGCCGCCGCGTCAACGAGCGAGCCGAAGCGGGTAACCTGCAGCTCGGTACCGGCGGCCTCGAGATGGCGAAGCCCGTAGGGCGCCAGCAGGAATCGCCCGGCGGCCGGCGGCTCGGCGAGCTCCTCCAGCGGGGCCGGCGAGTAGACGCGGGCGGCCGTCGGCGCCTCGGCCGCCCGGCGCAGCTCCTCTTCGGTCGCCTGCTGCAAGCAAGCTCCGGCGTCGTGCCGGGCGGCGATCTCGCGGGCGAGCAGCGGCGACATCCCGGCGACCCCACGGAGCAGCCCGCGCGCCAGGGCGTCGGCGTCGGGCGCCTCCGCCAGGGCCTTCCACTCCGCCCCACCGAGGCTCGAGACCGGGGGCCTGGCATCAGCGCCGGGCGGCATGTAGGGCTCGCCGAGCCCGGGCCGGCCGCGACGAGGCCGCCAGACCGCCCGCACGTCGCCGCCGGCGTCGACCACGAAGCCGCTGGCACGGCGGGGAATCACCTCGAGGATCAGGCGGGGGGCCCCATCCCCGCCGCAGCACAGCTCGACGACCCGGTCGCCCCCGATGCAGGCGATCGACTCGATGCGCCGGCCCGAAAGCAGCTTGCGGGCTGCCATCGCGAACGGTGGGGGTCGCTGGGGGGTGATGTGGGAGCCCGGCCGCTCGTAGAGGTGCGGCAGCTCGGGCTCGGCGCTGAACCAAAGACGCGGCGAGCCGGGGAGGCCGAGGACGATCGCCAGGTGGTCGCGGCCGACGCCGTAGGCCTGGTCGATACGGGCGCCCCCTAGCCGCTCGTGCAGCTCGACGACCAGCCTGCGGAGAACCAGCAGATCCACCCGACGTCACCTCGCTCGTTCACGAAAAAGGCCCCGTGGCGGCAGCCACGGGGCCCATCAAAGCACGCCGGCCGCCGTTTGTGCGGCAGCCGGAAGGCGGATCAGTTCCGCCGATCGTCGTAGAAATACTCGGCGCGCAGGTTCTCGCTCACCTTGCGGACCTCGCGGGCGAAGCGCGATGGCGGCCGGCCGCGCTCGAGCAGCAGCTCGTCGAGCTTGCGCGGCCCGACGTTGTAGGCCGCCAGCGCATAGTCGAGGCCCTGCTCGTTGTAGCGCTGCAGCAGCGAGTGTAGATACGACGTTCCCAGCAGGATGTTGACCTGTGGATCGGTCAGCAGCCGTTGGCCCTTCCACTTGAGCTCCAGCTCGTCGGCGACGGCCATGGCTGTCGCCGGGCGCAGCTGCATGAGCCCCACGGCGCCCGCCTCCGACTCCGCGTACACGTCGAAGCGGCTTTCCGTGAAGATCATCGCCAGGATGAGCTCCGGCTGCATGCCGTAGTGACGGCTGACCTCGATGAGGCTGCGGGCGATCTCCCGCTGCTTGTGGCGCGGAACGTTGATGTTGTTGGCGTCCAGGACGTCGCGGACGCTGGTCTCGATACGCAACGACTGCAGCTCGGACTCCACCTCGGCGATGGCCTGGTAGTGGGTGTCGCTTTGCCGCCGCAGCTCGTCCAACTCGATGGCTTGATACTCCAACGCCTGCACGAGGGCGACACAAAGCCCCATCGCGGCCAGCGTGAGCCACCTCAATGGACTACGCATAGTCGTAGCTCCTCGTTGCACGTCGGGTGCGCACCGGCGCGGATCGGCGGCAAGCACGCGACGTGTGTTTCGTTCGAGTCTTCGAGTTGAACCGGGCACGTTGCTGCCCGGGCTCTGAGGCCGCCGACCTGGGATGGGCCGTTCGGAAAGCGACTGGCCGGCGACCGGGCCCCCTTGCTCTGGGGCCGTTGTTGTTGATGAGGAAATTCTAGGCATCGGCCGCGGGGGTGGCAAGCACGCGGCGAGGGGGAACTGACCACCACTGGCGGTAGGCCGGGTCGTCTGCCTGATCAGATGCTTTAATGGGCGTCATTTGTCGATGATGGGCATGACTGTGCATTCGGCGGGCCGTTCGAAACCCGCCCAAAGGGCCCCTGGAGGCCTCGGAACCGTCGAGTTGACAGCTTCCGCACCGCGCCCCGATAATCCCTGACGATCGAGATCGCGCCCGGGGTTCGCCGACCGCGCCGGTAGTACTTCCGAGCCGGGCCCGAAGGGCTGTTGGCGGTGTATGCGCCCTGTCTACCGGAGCTTTTGAACCGCTTACCAAGGAGTCTCCAATGTCTGCCCGTGTGGCCATCAACGGCTTCGGACGCATCGGACGCAACATGTTGCGCGCTGCGGTCCGCGACGGCTCGGACCTGGAGTTCGTCGCCATCAACGACCTCACCGACCCCCCCACGCTCGCCCACCTGCTCAAGCACGACTCCGTGCACGGTGCGTTTTCCGGGACCGTCGAGGTCGGCGACGGCGCCCTGATCATCAACGGCGCCGAGGTCAAGGTGCTCCGTGAGCGCGACCCGGCGAAGCTGCCATGGAAAGAGCTGGGGGCCGACATCGTGATCGAGTCCACCGGGCTGTTCCGAGCCCGTGCCGATGCCCAGAAGCACCTCGATGCCGGCGCCCGCAAGGTGCTGATCTCCGCCCCCGCCAAGGGCCCCGACGTCACCATCTGCCTGGGGGTCAACGCCGACGCCTACGACCCCGCCGGCCACCACATCATCTCGAACGCCTCGTGCACGACCAACTGCCTGGCGCCGGTCGCCAAGGTCCTCAACGAGAGCTTCGGCATCGAGCGCGGTTGGATGACGGCGATCCACGCCTACACAAGCGACCAGAGGATCCACGACCTGCCCCACAGCGACCTGCGGCGGGCGCGGGCGGCGGCCGTATCGATGATCCCGACCACCACCGGAGCGGCGAAGGCCGTGGCGCTGGTTCTGCCCGAGCTGGAGGGCAAGCTCGACGGCTGCGCGGTCCGCGTGCCGACGCCGAACGTCTCGATGGTCGATCTGGTCGCCCAGGTCGCCAAGGCCACCACCGCTGACGAGGTCAACGACGCCTTTCGCGCCGCCGCCGCTTCGGGGCCGTTGAAGAAGATCCTCGCGGTGTCCGACGAGCCGCTGGTCTCGATCGATTACAACGGCGACCCGCGGTCGTCGACCGTCGATGCCGGCTTCACGAGCGTCGTCGGTGGCAGCCTCGTCCAGGTGATGTCCTGGTACGACAACGAGATGGGCTACTCGACGCGTCTCAAGGACCTCGCCGAGCACGTGGCGGCGAGCCTTTAGCCGGCCGTGGTGGAAGTGTGATGGGTCTGGCGCGTGGGTCTTGCGGGTGACCGCAAGAAGAGCCGACGCAGGCGATGGCGAAATGTCCCGATGAGCTTCGGATCGGTCGAGGTCCTGCGCCGCAAGCTGGCCCTCGATGACCTCGAGGTGGCGGGACGCCGGGTGCTGGTGCGCGCCGATCTCAACCTGCCGGTGGAGGACGGAGAGGTTACCGACAGCACCCGACTGGACGCGACCCTGCCGACGCTGCAGGCCCTGCTCGCCGCCGGCGCCGGGCTGATCGTGATGTCGCACCGGGGCCGGCCGAAGGGCCGGCGCGACCCCGAGCTGGGGATGGCTCCCGTCGCTGCGGCATTGCGAGCGGCCCTGCACCGGGAGGTCGCGCTGCTTCCCGACTGCGTCGGCGACGAGGTCGAGGCGGCGGCCTGCTCGCTTCGCCCCGGCGAGGTGGCGCTGCTCGAGAACCTGCGCTTCCACCCCGGCGAGACCGCCAACGATCCGCGGTTCGCCGACCGGCTCGCCGCTCTCGCCGACCTCTACGTCGACGACGCCTTCGGGGCCGCGCACCGGTCGCACGCCTCGATCACCGGGGTGCCGGCGCGAGTCGAGGCGGCGGCCGCCGGCAGGCTCCTGATCCTGGAGGTGGAGATGCTGAGCCGCTGTCTCCAGGCCCCGGAGAAGCCCTTCGTTCTGGTCGCCGGTGGCGCCAAGGTTTCCGACAAGCTCGACGCCGTCGCCCACCTGATGCCGCTCGTCGACCGGCTGATCATCGGCGGCGCGATGGCCAACGCGGTGCTCGCCGCACAGGGGCGGGCGACCGGCCGCTCACGGATCGAGGAGGGCTCCCAGGAGCTGGCCCGCGACCTCGTGCGCCGGGCGGGAGAGCAGGACGTCGAGGTGCTGCTGCCCGAGGACTTCGTCGTCGCCGACGGCCTCGATGACCCGGAGAGCGCCGCGATCACCGCGGAGATCCCCGCCGGCGCCATGGCCCTCGACATCGGACCGCGGAGCGCCGAGCGCTTCGCTGGGGCGCTCGCGGATGCCCGCACGGTGCTGTGGAACGGGCCGATGGGGGTCTTCGAGGTGCAACGCTTCGCGGCCGGCACCGAGCGGGTCGGGCGGGCGATCGCGGCGCTGCGTGCGCGCGGCGCCCTGACGATCGTCGGCGGCGGCGATACCGCCGCGGCCGTCGCCGGCGCCGGACTGGCGGCGGACATGAGCCACGTATCGACCGGCGGCGGGGCAGCCCTCGAGCTGCTCACCGGGGCGGTCCTGCCGGGCATCGAGGCGCTCACCGATCGGCCGGAGTGAGCGCCCGGCTACCCCGGCCTGTTAGGCTTCCGGCGGGGGCCGTCGACCATCCGGATCTGGAGGCAGAATGAGCGAGCGGACACCCTTCATCGTCGGCAACTGGAAGATGTTCAAGACGATCCCCGAGGCGCGCACGGCGCTGACCGAGCTGCGCGGCGCTCTGCGCGACGTCGAGGGGGTCGAGTGCGGCGTGGCGCCGTCGTTTCCGGCGCTGGCGGCCGCCGCCGAGGTCCTCCGCGGCAGCAAGATCGTGGTGGCCGGCCAGAACCTCTATCCCGAGGACGAGGGACCGTTCACCGGAGAGGTCTCGCCCACCATGCTGCTCGACGCCGGGGCCAGTCACGTGATCCTCGGCCACTCCGAGCGCCGTCAGATCTTCGCCGAAGACGACGCCTTCATCTCCCGCAAGCTGGCGGCGGCCGTCAGCCACGGCCTCGTGCCGATCCTCTGCGTCGGGGAGACGCTCGAACAGCGCGAGGAGGACGAGACCGTCGCCGTCGTCACCTCGCAGCTCGGCAACGGCCTGGCCGGGCTCAGAGGCGCGAATCTGGCCGATCTGGTGATTGCCTACGAGCCGGTCTGGGCGATCGGCACCGGGGTGACCGCGACGCCTGCCCAGGCGCAGCAGGTGCACGCGATCATCCGCGACTTCCTGGGCGACCTGCTGGGACCGGTCCTAGCCGCCGCGATCAGGATCCAGTACGGCGGCAGCGTCAAGCCCGCAAGCGCCGCCGAGCTGCTCGCCGAGACCGACATCGACGGCGCCTTGGTGGGCGGCGCCAGCCTCGACCCCGACTCGTTCGCCGCCATCGTCAAGGCGGCTCGCGGCTGAGCGGTCCGCCACGGCCCCGCAATCGCTGCCGCGCCGGGGCCCACCGGGGGGGGGGCTCCCGGGCCGGGCCGGCGAGCCTGCCAGCGGGCATTCTGGGGCTCTCGAGCGGGCCTGGGTGCACGTCAGATTTGTGAGATGACGTCACCGGGCGAGTGGGCTTCGTGCGTTGTTGGCGCGGTATCTCTCTGTTAGATTGTTACTCCGAGCTTGCGAGGGTCGCTCGCTTCTCGTTTTCCCCGGGGCCGAGACAGAGTGGGTTGACGTGTGGTCGCGGCAACCGCGCGGCGGCTCCGCCAGAGAGGGCTTTCCAATGGAGTTGTTGCTGACCATCCTGCACATTTTCGTCTGCCTGTTTCTGATCTTCGTGGTGCTGCTGCAGTCGGGCCAGGCCGCCGACCTCGCCGGGGCCTTCGGCGGTGGCGGCAGCCAGACCGCGTTCGGAATGCGGGGCGCCGCGACGTTGCTGCAGAAGCTCACCACGGTGTCGGCGGTGCTTTTCATGCTGACCTCGCTGAGCCTGGGAATCGTCGGGCGTAGCGAGTCGTCGGTGATCGACGACATCGAGAGCCCACCGCCGGTGAGCGCTCCGGCGGAGGCCGGGCAGCCGCAGGGCGGCGGCGAGACCGGGCGCGGCCCGCAGCAGCCGGGCCCCGGTGGCGGCGGCTCCGACCCGGGCAGCGGGCGATCCTGAGGCGGCGCAGACCCCCGATTCGTATCGAGTGCCGAGGTGGCGGAATCTGGCAGACGCGCATGGTTGAGGGCCATGTGGGCTTCGGCCCGTGGGGGTTCAAGTCCCCCCCTCGGCACCAATTGACAGGAGCTTTCCGTGGTCGAGCCTGACGCCGAGTCCCGCCGCGTGGTGCTTGCCAAGCCGCGCGGCTTCTGCGCCGGCGTCGTGCGCGCCGTCGACATCGTCGATCTGGCGCTCGAGATGTACGGGCCCCCGGTGTACGTCCGTCACGAAATCGTCCACAACAGCTACGTCGTCCGTGACTTCGAGTCCCGCGGGGTCGTCTTCGTCGACGAGATCGAGGAGGTCCCCGACGAGGGAGTGGTCATCTTCTCGGCCCACGGCATCCCCCCCGAGGTCCGCGAGGAGGCCCGCGCCCGCGGGCTCAGGAGCGTCGACGCCACCTGCCCGTTGGTCACCAAGGTCCACGACGAAGCGTTACGCTACGTCGCCCAGGGCTACCACATCCTGCTGGTCGGTCACGCCGGTCACGTGGAGGTCGAGGGCACGATGGGACACGTTCCCGATGACGTCACGCTGGTACAGACCGAGGCCGAGGCCGAGGCCGTGCAGGTCCCGGCCGGCGGCAAGGTCGCCTACCTGACCCAGACGACCCTCTCGATCGACGACGTCGCCGGCGTCCTGGCGGTCCTCAAGCGCCGCTTTCCGGAGATCGTGGGGCCCGCCAAGGACGACATCTGCTACGCGACCCAGAACCGCCAGGAGGCGGTCAAGCGGATGGCCTCGGAGGTCGACGCGATCATCGTTGTCGGGGCGCCCAACTCGTCGAACTCGAACCGCCTCGTCGAGGTCGCCGAGGCCGCCGGAGTGCCCGCCTACCTGGTGCAGACGCGCGACGAGATCCGTCCCGAATGGCTCGCCGGCGTCGCCAGGGTGGGGATCACCGCGGGCGCCTCGGCGCCGGAGACGCTGGTGATGGACATCGTCGACGAGCTACGCGGTCCGCAGGGCACGGTGGCCCAGCTCGACGGGCCGGAGGAGCGCGTGCACTTCCCGCTGCCGGTGGAGTTCGTCAAGGATTTCCGCGAGCGGGGCCTCGACCCCGAGGCGGCGCTCGAGGGTTTTCGCCAACGCTGGTAGCGGCGCGCGGAAAGCGATAACGCGGCGTCTGCTGCGTTGCGGCTTGCGATTGTTTCATGGGTTCGGCGCCCGCCACGAGAGTAGCTTCTCCTGCGTCGCCCTCGCGGCGCGCGCCTTGCATCCACCACGTTCTCGCTTCCCGGTGGGGAGGTGGTTGCATGCGCCGGTGGCGCATCATCGCCTGTGGCGGCGGTTACATCATTCTTTTGATGACCTTCTGGGCCTGCTCGGCGGTGAGGCCGGCCGGGCGGTGGGCGAGCGCGCCGCCCTCGTCGAGGACCGGCTCCTGCTTGCCCAGCGTCGGGCGCTCGACCTGCAGGAACTTGCCGATGTAGATCTCGTCGCCCCACATCAGCGCCTTCTCGCACGCGGACTTCCAGTCGCCGGTGTCGTGCTCCTCGTCCTCGAGCTTGCGGACGCGCGGCCGGAAGAAGGCGTAGTCGTTGTCGTGGTTGAAGGTCACGCAGGGGCTGAAGATGTCGATCAGCGCGAAGCCCTCGTGCTCGATCGCCTCCTTCATCAACATCTGCAGGTGCTTGGGGTCGCCGGAGAAGCCGCGGGCGACGTAGGTGGCGCCGTTCATGATCGCCGAGGTGATCGGGTTGATCGGCTTCTCGATGTTGCCGAACGGGGTCGACTTGGTCTTCATGCCGATCTCGCTGGTCGGCGAGATCTGTCCGGTGGTCAGCCCGTAGATCTGGTTGTTCATGACCAGGTAGGTCAGGTCGACGTTGCGCCGGGCGATATGGGTGAAGTGGTTGCCGCCGATTCCGTAGCCGTCGCCGTCGCCGCCGGTGCAGATGACGGTGAGCTCGTGGTTGGCCATCTTGAGGCCGGTAGCGACGGCCAGGGAGCGCCCATGAAGGGTATGCATCCCGTAGGCATTGAAGAAGCCGGGGAAGTTCGACGAGCAACCGATGCCGCTGACCGTGACGATGTCATGGGGCCGCAGCCCGAGGTCGGCGGCGACGACCTGCAGCGACTTCAGGACGCCGAAATCGCCGCAGCCGGGGCACCAGTCGGGCTCGACCTTGCCCTTGAAGTCCTTCGAGGTCACCTTGGTGACCGGCTCTGCCACTTTCGTTTCGCTCATCATCTGCCTCGTTTTCGGTTCGCGAAGATCGTTTGCTCTCGGGCTCCCGGCCGCTCAGACCATGATCTCCTGGGTCGGGACGTAGATTTCGGTCTTTCCGGCAAGCTGCTCCTGCACGCCGGCGACGATGTGATGGGGCATGAACGGCTCGCCGTCGTACTTGCGGATGTGTCCGTCGGCGGAAAACCCGGTCTCGCTGCGCAGGTAGCGGGCGAACTGGCCGCTGTGGTTGTTCTCGACGATGATGACGCGCTTGGACTTCGCCAGGATGGCGGCGATCTCGTCGCCGTGGAACGGCACGATCCACTTGACGGACAGGTGGTTGGCGGTGACCCCGAGGTCGGCGAGCTGCTCGATGGCCTCGCGGATGACGCCCCAGGTGGAGCCCCAGCCGACCAGCGTCACGTCGGCGTCGTCGGCGCCCTCGAGCACCGGTGGGGCCACGCGAACGGCCACCGTCTCGAACTTGCGGGCCCGCTTCTCGACCATCTTGCGGCGCTTGTGGGGGTTGGTGAACTCGTCGGAGATCAACACCCCGTCCTCGTCGTGCTCGTCGGTGGAGACGACATGGACGTAGCCTTCGAGGCCGGGGATGGCGCGCGGCGAGATGCCGCTCTCGGTGTCGGCATAGCGCTTGTAGCCGCCGCCCTCGCGGGTTCCGGGGTCGGCGAGAGCGCCGTTGTCGGATGACCTGCCCTCGGTGATCAGCTCGCCCCGGTCGATCTCGGGCTGCAGGTTGATGGCGTCGGGCACGACGCTGAACGTTCCCTCCGAGATCAGCAGGTCGGAGACCACGATGCCGGGGCACTGGGCAGCGTCGCACAGGTTGAAGACCTCGGGGAGGGTGTTGAAGGCGTCGAGGGCGTCCTTGGGCGCGACGATGAAGCGCTGGAAGTCCCCCTGGCTGGCGCCGAGCATCTGCCAAAGGTCGCCCTGCTCGGTCTTGGTGGGGACACCCGTGGAGGGGCCCGCCCGCTGGACGTCGATGTAGACCACCGGGATCTCCATCATGCCGGCGGCGCCGATCGCCTCGGTCATCAGGGCGAAACCGCCGCCGGAGGTCGCGCACATGGAGCGGACGCCGGCGTGGGCGGCGCCGATCACCATGTTGGCGACGCCGATCTCGTCCTCGACCTGGCGCACCATGATGTCGAGGTCACGGGCGTTGCTGGCCATCCAGTGGAGGACGCCGGTCGACGGGCTCATCGGGTAGGCGGCGTAGAACTTGACGCCGGCGGCGGCGCCGCCCATTGCCAGAGCGTCGTTGCCCGACCAGACGGCGAGCGGCTCGTCGTTGCTCGGCACCGGGTCCGGAAAGGCCTCGAAGTTCTCCTTGGTGTGCTCGTAGGCGGCCCGCGCCGCGCCGACGTTGAGGTCGACGACTTCCTGGCCCTTGCGCTTGAAGGTCTCCGTCAAGGCGGCCTCGAGAATGCCCCACTCGATCCCCAGGAGCTCGGCGGTGACCCCGATGAAGGCGGTGTTCTGCAGCAGCTTGTTGGGGTTGTCGCCGGTCAGCTCGCTCACCGGCACCGGTACCAGGGTCACGCCTTCGGGTGTGTCGCCGGCCTCGACGCTGTCGCTGTTGAAGATCGCCCGGGCGCCGGGTCCGAGAACGCCGAGGTGGCGGTCGAGGGTGTCCTGGTTGAGGCAGAGCAGCAGGTCGATCTTGTCGCCGTGGCAGGTCGGCTGCCGGTCGCTTACCCGCACCGTCAGCAGGATGTGGCCGCCGCGGATGATCGACTGGTAGGCGTTGTAGGCGTAGATGTGCAGCCCACGGCGCACGAACATGCGCGCCAGGACGTTCCCCGGCGTGGCGATACCCTGGCCGGCGGCGCCGCCGATGGCCAGGGCGAAATCGAACTTGGCGTCCTTCATGGGCGGAAGCCTCCCAGATCGCGAACTCGTCGGAATCGACACTCAGATCCGGCGCCCTTGTGGCGCGCCGGGCGAATCAAGCACTCTAGTGGTGCGCTTCCGAAATACCGTGGCATTCGGCCGCCGATCCATCCCCGCTGGCTGCGTTGGGCTCCTTGCGGCGTACGGCAACGCGTACGCCTCAGTCGCCCGCCTTGCCAGCGGGGCGCCTCGGCGTCCTCGGTGCACACGGTATTTCGGAAGCGCACCACTAGTCTACCGTGCGGCCCCCGCTTTGAGCCAGCGGCCGGACCGCCGGAGCCCGGGCTCGCCGCGCGGACGCGCTCGACTCACACGAGCCGGGTGCCGATCCATCGCCGCCAGACCGTCGCCGGCAGCAACTGGATGATGGCGTGGGCGAACGCCTTCTCGTAGGCGCGCTCGAAGGCCAGCTCGTCGTTGCGGTCGGCCTTCTTCTCACACCAGGCGCCGATGCGGCTGCAACGCTCCTGCCGGTCGCGGACCTCGACCAGCACCTCGACGGATTCGGTTTCGTCGAGGAAGCCGCCGCGCTCGGGCATGACCTCGAGGCCGCCCAGGCGCACCGCCTCGCGGACGATGGTCCCCGAGAAGAGGTCGACCTCCTGGAGCCGCCGGTAGATCTCGTCCTCCGCCCAGAGGTCGACGAGCTCGGGCAGCGTCAGCTGTTCGAGGATCCCGGTCTCGACCGCGTCGCGATTGCCTGGCATTCTCCGTGACTCCACTGTCGGCGCTGGCTGGCGCCGAATCGCGGGCCATCTTAAAGACGGCCGTCTGGCAGGTCAAGCAAGCTCTGGCAGGCGACCAGGATCCCATGGTTGCCCGCCGCGCCACCGAGATGCAACCTCTCTCGCCAAGCTGGCGGGGAGCGATAAGGCGGTGGATGCCAGGCGCGCGCCGCGAGGGCGACGCAGGAGAAGCTACTCTTCGTGGCGGGCGCCGAACCCATGAAACAATCGCAAGCGCAACGCCGCAGACGCCGGCTTATCGCTCCCCGCTGGGGCTGCTACGCGGTCGAGGGGGGTCCTTCGCCCGGCTTGGGCTCGACGCTCTCGTAGCCGTCGCCTTCGAAGCCGAAGAACTCGCGGGCCTTTTGTTCGATGATGTCGTGGCTGCGAGGGTCCCCCAGGTTGAGCGCCAGCTCGTTGATGATCTTCACTTGCTCGACGAGCCACTCCTTCCAGGCGTCCTGGCAGACGTTAGCGAGCACCTGCTCCTTCAGCTCCCCTCGGAAGGGGATGTGGGCGGTAATCGCCGGACCTGTTTTCTGATGTCGGACGCAGAAGACCTCGTCTGCCATGGTTCCTCCGGTATGGGATCATTTGATGGGGCGGTCATTCATTCCCCGCGGGCGATCCTGACGCCGGCGCTGGCGCCGATGCGCGTCGCCCCCGCCGCGATCATCTCGAGCGCGGCCTCGCGGGTGCCGATACCGCCGGCCGCCTTGACGCCCATCGCCGGCCCGACGATGCGGCGCATCAACGCCACGTCGTCGATGGTCGCCCCTCCCGGCCCGAAGCCAGTGGAGGTCTTGACGAACTCGGCGCCGGCGGCTCGGGCCAGCTCACAGGCGGCGACCTTTTCCTCCTCGGTGAGCAGCGCTGTCTCCAGGATGACCTTGAGGATCGCCCCACCGCGGTGGCTGGCTCCGGCGACCTGCTCGATGTCCTGCCGCACTGTATCGTAGCGCGCCGACCGCAGCGCCCCGACATTGATGACCATGTCGATCTCGCGGGCCCCGTCGCGAACCGCGCGCCGGGCCTCGTATGCCTTGGTCTGGTGCATGTTGGCGCCGAGGGGGAAGCCGACGACCGTGCAGGCCGGCACCTGGCTGCCGCGCAGCGTAGCGGCCACCAATGGCACGTAACACGGGTTGACGCAGACGCTCGCGAAGCCGTACTCGAGCGCCTCGCCGCAGGCGCGCACGACGTCGGCTTCGGTGGCGCCCGGCTGCAATACCGTGTGATCGATGAGCCTGGCGATGGCGTCGCCCACCGGTAGCGCCGATCCGGCCGGACCGTCGTGGTCGGTGGGAGCCGGCGGGCAGTGATCGTGGTCGGCCATGGGGCGGGGCGGGGGTCGGAACGCAAGAGCTCAGGATGATCGGATGCGAGGATAGTAGATCACGACGGCGGCAGGCGCCCCGTCCCGTACTCCGTTTCGGGAGTGCGATGATCCTTGCCAAGCCTACGGGCTGCTAGGGACCCCGGGCCACCGCGGTGCGGACGCGCTCCGCCGCCTGGCGGGCGGCCGCCGCGATGCGCTGCGGATCGAGGGTCGTGAAGCGGCCCTCTTCGAAGAGGATGCGACCGTCGACGATCGTCGTCTTGACGTCGCTGCCGCGCGTCGCGTAGGCGAGGTGGGAGTAGGGGTCGAAGCGGGGGACCAGGTTGGGGCGCGACCCGTCGACGATGATCAGGTCGGCGCGCTTGCCGACCTCGAGGGAGCCGATGGTGGCGTCGAGGCCGAGGGCGCGGGCGCCCTCGATGGTGGCCAGCGCCAGCGCTTCGGTCGCCGGCAGGGCGGTCGGGTCGGCGGCCATGTGCTTGTGCAGCAGGGCCGCCGTTGAGATGGCGCCGAACATGTCGAGGTCGTTGTTGCTGGCCGGGCCGTCGGTTCCCAGGCCGATGGCGACGCCGGCGGCCCGTAGCTCGGCCAGCGGCATGGTCCCCGAGGCCAGCTTCATGTTGCTCTCGGGGTTGTGAACGGCGCCGACGCCGCGGCGGGCAAGCGTTGCGCGGTCGGCGGCGTCGACCCAGATGGCGTGGGCGGCGACCACGTCGGGACCCAGGAAGCCGATCTGCTCGAGGTGCTGGACCGGGCTGCTGCCGTAGTCGCCGCGGATCTGATCGACCTCGTCGCGGGTCTCCGCCACGTGAATCAACAGGGGAGCGCCGTAGCGGCGCGCCAGCTCGGCGGCCCGCAGCAGGGTCTCCGGGCTGCAGGTGTAGGGGGCATGGGGGGCTACCGCCGCGGTGATCCGCGGATGGTCGACCCAGCTCTGCAGGTACCGTTCGGCGTAGGCGAGCGCGTCATCGACCGTCGCCGCATCGGGAGAGGGAAAGTCGATGATCGTCTCGCCCAGAACCCCCCGCAGGCCGGCGTCGCGGACGACCCAGGCGACTTCGTCCTCGAAGTAGTACATGTCGGCGAACGTCGTGGTGCCGCTGCGGATCATCTCGAGCGCCGCCAGCTCGGTGCCGGTGCGGACGAAGTCGCGATCGACGACCGCCGCCTCGGCGGGGAAGATGTAGTTCTGCAGCCAGTCCATGAGTCGCAGGTCGTCGGCGACCCCGCGGAGCAGCGTCATCGGCGCGTGGTTGTGGCCGTTGACCAGTCCGGGTAGGACGAGGTCGTCGGGGGCGGCCCGCACGCTGCGGGCCGGGTCGTAGAGGTGGGCGATCTCGGCGGCCGGCCCGACGGCGACAATGGCGCCGTCGACGACGGCCACCGCCCCGTTGACGATCACCCGCCGCTGCGGATCCATCGTCACCAGCGTGCCGCCGAAGACGAGCAGGTCCGCCGGCCGGCGGTCCGCCGGCGGCGCCTCTGTGGGGCCCGAGGGGCCGCAGGCCGCCTGCGCCAGGCACGCCAGCATCAGCATCCAGGGGATGATTCGTCCTCGTCGTCGGCTCATCGGCGTCGCTTCCCTCGCAGGCCGTGGTGGAAGTCAGCTGGCAGCATGTCGTCACCGCCGCCCTATTGTAGACAGCGCCGCCACCAGCTCGGCGAGCAAGCCGACGAAGGCCGGGCGGGCCCGCTCGGCGGTGGCCATCACCTCGTCGTGATCGAGCGGCGCGTCGAGGACGCCGGCGGCCATGTTGCTGATGCAGGAGATGCCGACAACCCGCATGCCGGCGTGGTTGGCGGCCGTCACCTCCGGGACCGTCGACATGCCGACGGCGTCGGCGCCGAGGCGCTCGAGCATGCGGATCTCCGCCGGGGTCTCGTAAGACGGTCCCAGCACGCCCGCGTAGACGCCCTCGCGAAGCTCGATACCGCGGCGGCCGGCGGCCTGGCGGGCGAGCTCGCGGTACTCGCGGTCGTAGGCGTAGGTCATGTCGAAGAAACGCGGGCCGAGATCGTCGAGGTTGGGACCGGCGCAGGCGTTGACGCCCTGGAGGTTGAGGTGGTCGCCGATCAGCATCAGATCGCCGGGCGCATAGTCGCGGTTGATGGCTCCGGCGGCGTTGGTGACCACCAGGCTGTGACACCCCAGCAGCGCCAGCACGCGGGCCGGAAACGCCACCACGCGGGGCCGATAGCCCTCGTAGAGGTGGACGCGTCCCTGCATGACGGCGACGGTGGTCTCGCCGTGCTTGCCGATCACCAGCTGCCCGGCGTGCCCCTCGACGCCGGCCTGCGGCCAGAAAGGGATCTTCGCGTACGGGATGCGCACGGAGCCCTGCAGGGTCTCGGCGAAGGCGCCGAGCCCGGAGCCGAGGACCACGGCGATCGTCGGCCGGCGGCTGACCACCGCGCGGATGGCGAGCGCCGCGGTGTCGAGCTGGGTCCGGTAATCGGTGGGCGGCCGGCTGGTCATCTCAGAAGCTCGTCAACAGGCCGGCCAGCGTCGCCACCGTGAAGGTCGCCAGGGTGCCCCCCAGGACGGCGCGCAGGCCGAGGCTGGCCAGGTCACTGCGGCGCGTCGGCGCCAGGCTGCCGATACCCCCGATCTGGATACCGATCGAGGCGAAGTTGGCGAAGCCGCACAGCGCGTAGGAGGCGATGAGCTCCGACTTGGGCGACAGCGCGCCCTCCCGCAGCAGCGCCGACAGCTCCACGTAGGCGACGAACTCGTTGAGCATCAGCTTGATGCCGAACAGCTCGCCTACGGCGCCGCTTTCGGCCCAAGGGACCCCCATTACGAAGGCGACCGGAGCGAACAGCGTGGCGAGGATCGGCCGCAGGCCGAGAGCGATCGGCGCCGGGCCGCGGACCAGGAAGACGGCGACCGCGACCACTGCGACGACCGCGCCGGCACCCAACGTGAGGTTGCGGCCGCGAGGGCCCGGCCGCCAGCCGAGCAGGTAGGCGCCGAGCATCGCGGCAAACAGGCCGAGCGCCACGGCCAGCCGGGTGGCGCTCGCAAAAACGCCGCCGACGGCGGCGAGCACGCCGTCGATCAGGTAGATCAGGGCCACGAACGCCACCAGCATGCCGCCGATGTTGAGCGCCAGCATGATTCCCTGGCCGGCGCCGCGGGCGGCGGCATCGATGATGTTGACGTCGGTCGGCTCGACGTCGATGGTCACCGCGCCGGCAGTCTTCGACTCGCCGGTCTCGGGGATCAACAGCTTGGCCATGACCAACGAGGCCGGCGCCGCCATGACACTGGCTGACAGCAGGTACTCGGGACGCACGCCGAGACCGATATACGAGGCCAGGACCGCCCCGGACACGGTTGCCATGCCGCTGGTCATCAACGCCATGAGCTCCGAGGTGGTCATCGCGGGAATGTAAGGCGAGACGATGATCGGCGCCTCGGTCTGGCCCATGAACACGTTGGCGGCGGCGGCCAGCGACTCGGCGCCCGAGACCCCCATCAACCGGTGCATCGCCCTGGCCATGATCAGGACGATGCGCTGCATCACCCCTAGGTAGTAGAAGACGCTGAACAGCGATGAGATGAAGATGACGATCGGCAGCACCCGGAAGGCGAACACGTAGCCGAGATCGCCCCCTGGATCGGCGGCTTCGCCGAAGACGAACAGCGAGCCCTGGTCGGCGAACACCAACAGGGCCTGGACGCCGGCGCCGAGGGCCTCGAACATCGCTCGACCCCACGGCGTCTTGAGGATGACCAGCGCGAAGATCACCTGCAGCCCCAGGCCCCAGGCGATCAGGCGAGGCGAGATCGCGCGGCGATTTCGCGACATCAGCAAGGCGATGCCGTAGAGAGCCACGAGGCCGACCAAACCGATCATGGACGCCGCTCCTCCCCCGATGCGCATCCCCGCCCTTCGCGGACCGGCCAACGACACGGGCCGGCGAGAGCCGCTCCCGGCCCGTAGCCGCGGCCATGGTATACGAAACTCCCATGGGAGCTTCGTCACGAGCCCTTAGGGTCGCCGGCGCTCGTCGCCCGGCGAGGGCGGCCGGCGGGCACCATGCTATATTCGCCCGCACCGTGGACATCGACGCCTTCGCCGCGCTGCGCTACGCCGACAGCCTCGCCACCGAGCTCGATCGCTGCATCTCGCTTCCCTACGACCAGTTCGGGGACGAGGGACGAGACGAGCGCTATCGCCGCCACCCGCGCAACGTCGTCCGGCTGATCAAGCCCCGTCCCGAGGCCGGGTTGGCGGCCCACGAACCGGCCCGCCGGACGCTCGTCGACTGGCAGCGCGAGGGGGTGTTGCGGCGCGACCCTCGCGCGGCCGTCTACCCCTACCGGCAGCGGGCCGAGATCGGCGGCGAGCGGCTGGAGCGCTGGGCCGTGATTTGCCGCCTGCGCCTGAGCCCCTTCGACGACGGCCCGGTAAAGCCCCACGAGCGGACCTATCCGGACACGGTCGGCGAGCGCAGCCGGTTGCGCGAGGTCGTCGGCGCCGACCTTGGCCTCATTCTGGTCGGCTACGACGATCCCGGCGGCAGCGCCGACGCCATGGTGCGCGAGGCCGCCGGCGAGCCCGGGTTGCTGGAGGCCACCGACGAGACCGGGACCGCCAATGCGCTGTGGAGATGGGACGACGCGGCGCGCGTCGAGGCGCTGCGCGGCGCGCTCCGTAACACCAGCGCCTTCATCGCCGACGGTCACCATCGCTATACCGCGGCTCTCGGCCACTGGCAGGCGCGCGGCGCCGACCCCGAGGACCTCGCCGGATGGGTGATGGCCGCCCTGGTATCCGCGGCCTCACCGGGACTGCGCATCTTTCCAACCCACCGCCTCGTCGGGCCGGCGCCGGGGCCCGAGGCGCGGGCCTTGTGGGAGGCGGCGGGCCTGCGGCTGACGCCCCTCGGGCGCGCGACCACCGCCGGGGCGGCCGCCGAGGCGGCCGGCCGGGCCCTGGCCGAGGCCGGCGGCGACCATGCCATCGTCGTCCTGCAGCGCGATGACGGCGGCTTGCGCGCCGACCTGGCGCGGGCCGCCCGCGGCAGCCTGGTGGCGGCGCCGTGGCCGAGCGGCGTGCCGGCGAGCTGGCGCCAGCTGGACGTTCCGGTGCTGCACAGCCTGATGCTCGATCCCTGGCTCGGCGAGGCGTTGTCCGGGCAGACCAAGGACCACGGCGCCATCGACTACTGCAACGACCACCTGCAGGCTGCCGAGCGGGTGGCCAGCGGGCAGCGCGGCGCCGCGTTCCTGGTGGCACCGCTCGCCGTCAAAGACGTCCAGCGCACGGTTGCCGCCGGCGACGTCCTGCCGGCCAAGTCGACCAACTTCCTTCCCAAGGTGGTCGCCGGCCTCACCATCCACTCCTTCGCCGAGGCCGACGGGACCGCCGCGGCCGGCCGATGAGCACGGCATCGTCGGGCACGCACCTTGTATCCACGGGCCTCTCCACGCCCTCGCGACGAACCGCGATGAGAAAGCGGGCCAGGAGGCGGTGGTGAAAGCACGGCCTCCCGGGCTCGGGGTAGGGCGCCGCGCGTCATCCCCCCGGCGGGCGCTGCCGGTGGCGGTCATCGCGATCGCCGCCTCGATCGGCCTCGGCCACGGGGTGGGCCCCGCAGCGACCGGCGGTAGCGCCTCCGCCGCGTCCCCGCGGCAGGGGGGGCAGCTTGCCATCGACGAGCTGCTGTCGATTGCCCATCCGAGCCAGCCGACCTGGTCGCCGCGGGGCGAGCGGATCGCCTTGCTGCGTGAGCGCGACGGCGCCGTCGACCTCTGGTGGACCGCGGAGTCGACGCCCGAGCCGGTGGCGGTCACCGCCGAGGCGGGCGAGCCCCGGCCAGGGGCGGTCGACGGCTTCTGCTGGACCGCCGACGGCGCCGGCTTGATCTACGCGCTCGCCGGCGATCTCTATCTCTACGAGCTTGGGAGCGGCGTCCCGCGCCGGCTCACCGCGACCCCGGCCGCCGACTCGGGCCCGACGCTGTCGCCGGACGGGCGGCGGCTGGCGTTCCTCCGCGACGGCGCCGTCTGGGTGGTGTCGTTCCCGGGGATGGAGGGCGGCAGCGTCGGCGACGTCGACGGAGGCTTTCGCGAGCTCCGCTGGAGCCCCGGCGGCGCCTTCCTGGCGGCCCTCTGGGGCGAGAGCGAGCGCCTGATCGAGAGCACCCGCGACCTGGCCGGATCGAAGCTGGAGTTCTCCCGCCGCCGACGGACCCCCGCGGACCTGGCGCTTATCGACGCGTCCTCCGGCCGCCTGCGCTGGCTGGAGCGCGGCGACGCCTACGCCGGCGAGGCGACCTTCGCCGCCACCGGAAGGCTGGCCTGGCAGGAGGTTTCCCACGACGCCAAACAGCGCCGCATCCTCGCCGCTGCACCGCCGGAGTGGGAGCCGGAGGTCCTGGTGCACGAGGTCGAGGAGGCCTGGTGGACGCTCACCTACCTGGAGGCCGGGCCGCGCTGGCACCCGGACGGCGAGCGGTTGGTCTTTCTTTCCGAGCGCGATGGCTGGTCGCATCTCTACCTGCTGGATCCGGCGGAACCGGGGGCCGAGCCGCTGCAGCTGACGCGCGGCGAGTTCGAGGTGGAGGAGCCGGCGTGGTCGCCGCTGGGTGATCGCATCGCGGTCTCGTCGAACCGTGGCTCGCTGGCCGAGCGCGGGTTGTTTCTGCTCGATATGGCAGGAGAGCGGCGCTCCGCGGGGGCCACCCCCGCGCTCGTGCCGATCTCGCGCCTGCGTGGCACCTCGACGGCGGCTCGCTGGCGGCCCGACGGTCAGCGGCTCCTGTTCCTGCACGCCGATCCGCTCAACCCCCTCGACCTCTGGGTGCAGCGGCCGGCGGCGGCGACCGCCGAGCAGCTCACCGACTCCTGGCCCGAGGCCGTCGCCGAGTCGGAGCTGATCGCGCCGCAAATGGTCCGCTACGCGAGCAACGACGGGCAGCTCATCCCGGCGCAGCTGTTCCTGCCTGCGAACCACGACGAGAGCGACGCGCCGCTGCCGGCGGTCGTCTGGGTGCACGGCGGCGGCATCAGGCAAAACCGCTACGGCTGGCATCCGCTGCGCGCCTACGCGGTCTTCTACGGCTTCCACCAATACCTGGTGCAGCAGGGCTACGTGGTGCTGGCGGTCGACTACCGGGGCAGCGTCGGCTACGGCAAGGCCTTCCGGCAGGCCCAGCACCTCGATCTCGGCGGCCGCGATCTGGACGACGTGTTGGCGGCGGTCCGCTACCTGGGGCGGATCGAAGACGTCGAGGTGGGCCGTATCGGCCTGTGGGGGATCTCCTACGGCGGCTACCTGACGCTCCAGGCGCTCGTGCAGGCGCCGACGGCGTTCGATGCCGGCATCAACGTCGCCGGGGTCGCCGATTGGGCGGATTGGGCCGTCGACCCCGGGGGTCTGTGGATCGAGGGCCGCATGGGCCCGGTCGCCGAGAACCCCGAGCTCTACCGCCAGCGCAGCCCCATCCATTTCGTCGAGCGGCTGGCGCGCCCACTGCTGAGCTTGCACGGTACCGCCGACTCCTCGGTGCCGGTGCTGCAGAGCTTCCGGCTCGTCGATGCGCTGGTCGCCGCCGGCAGGCCGTTCGAGGTCATGTTCTACCCCGGCGAGCAGCACGTGTTCACCCGCGACCGCTCCTGGCGGGACGCCTTCCGCCGGGTCGAGGAGTTCTTCGACCGGCACCTGCGGTAGCCCGACGGGTTCTCGAGATGACCTCAGTGTAGGCTCCGGGTGTACGACAGATTTGTGAGATGACCGTAGGCTCCCGTCCATTTGTCGGCGCCGCCGGATCCGTGCTATCTTGGGAACTCTGCTCCCCCGCTCCCGGAACATGCGAATCCCGGCATAGCTGCGCCGTGCCAAGCGAGCGTGGCGGCCATTCATCTCGTGGAGACACGGTGAACGCAACGGCCTCACAGCGAGCCGCGACCCTGCTGGCGGCGGTCGTCCTGCTGGCGACGTCCGCCGGCGCTCAGCAGCAGGCGGCGCCCCCCCGGGTTCGCATCACCACTCCGGAAGAGGGCGCCTTCGTGTCGGGCCCCACGGTGATCTCGGCCGAGGTCACGGCGGCGGCGGGCACCGAGATCGTACGGGTGCAGTTCTTCGTCAACGACGTCGAGATCGGCTCGCGGAGCGAGCCGCCCTGGGAGATCGCCTGGGAGGCTGGCGAGTCCTTCGCCCGCCGGGTCGTCCGCGTGCTGGCCACCGACTCCAGCGGCGCGCAGGGCGAGGAGACCGTGCTCACCCGCGACCTCGAGACCGCCGTTTTCAACGCCGCGGTCGACTACGTCCCGCTGTCGGTCACCGTCACCGACAATCGGGGCGTCTACGTTCCCGGCCTCACCCGGGATGACTTCGAGGTCTACGAGAACGGCAAGCGCCAGCAGATCACCCTCTTCGACAGCGAGCCGCGGCCGATGGTGATCGGGCTGATGATCGACACCTCGGGAAGCATGGAGGGCATCAAGATGGAGCGCGCCAAGCAGGGGGCCGGCGCCTTCCTCGAGTACATCACCGAGCAGGACAACGCCTTCGTGATGGGCTTCGACTCCTTCCCGAACCTGTTGCAGGACCTGACGGCGAGCCGCGGGCGGCTGCGCGAGGCGATCCAGCAGATGACGCCCCAGGGGGCGACGTCGCTGAACATGGCGATCGTCGAGGGCGCGGACGTGCTGGTCGAGAGGCCGGAGCGGCGGGCCATGATCATCCTCTCCGACGGCTTCGACACCGTCCAAGCGGTCACCGAGGGGCAGGCGATCGAGTACGCGCAGCGTCAGGACGTGAGGTTGTACACCATCGGCATCTTCGACACGATGAACCTGGGTCGCACCGCGGGGTTCGACAACATGAACCGGGGGGAGGTTTCGATGCGGGCGTACGCCGATGGTACCGGCGGCCGCGCGTTCATCCTCGATTCCTTGGGGGAGCTAGACAGGGCATATGAACAGATCGCTGCTGAGCTGCGCAGCCAGTATTCGCTCGGTTACCAGCCGGATGATCCCGCCGCGCCGGGGGAGTGGCGGGAGATCGAAGTCCGATCACGGCGAGGCGAGGCCCGCACCAAGCCCGGGTACTTCGGCCAGTAGGCTGCGGGCCGCCGGCGCCAGCCGGGTAGCGATCGTCATCACGGTGGCGCTCTCGTTGGCGACGCCGGTGGGGGCCCAGCAGGCTGAGGGCGGCGCAACCCCGCAGGCGGCAATGCCGGTGCTCCAGGACGAAGAGACGCCCGCGCCCCGGTACGATTGGACGTTCAGTCTCGGCATCGGCAGGAGCTCCGGTGCGACCGCCATCGGCTCGGTCGAGGACGAGGAGCTCGGAACCCTCACGGCGTTCGAGATCGGCAGCGGCACGCTGTTCGAGGCGCGCGCCGCCAGGCGCATCTGGTGGCGTCTCGGGGGCGAGGCCGAGCTCGGCTACGCCTCTCCGGGCCTCGACGCCATCCAGTCGGATGCGGACGGTGCCAACCAATCACGTTTCCAGTACGCCGAGGTCAACGAGGTCTACGCCTCGGCCAGCGTCCGCCTCGACATGGTCGACGCGTGGATCACGCCGTTCCTGCTCGGCGGCGTCGCCATGGTCAATTCCAGCACCGCCGAGGAGAGCACCACCAAGCCCGCGTTCCTGTTCGGAGGCGGCGTCGAGGTCGGTGTCCGCGGGCCGGTGTTTTTTCGCGCCGACGTCACCGGCCTGCGTTCCTCGACCGACCCGGCGGCGCTGACCGGCGGCGTTCTGGAGACGGGCTCGGTCGCCACCCGCGTCCTCTGGACGGTCGGGTTGGGGATCCGTTACTGATCAGTCGTTGCCGATCGGCTCGCTGCCCAGGGCGGCGCTGATCCTGGAGAAGATCTCCTCTTCGAGCAGCCCGGTGGAGCGCAGCGCCTGGTAGCCGTATTCCTCGCCCAGGTAGCCCTCGATGCGGGCCACGACGCGGACCTTGCAAGCGTCGCCGCGGATCAGCCGGGTGGTCAGCGTCAGCTGGTGGCGGCCGCCGATGAACGGCGCCCCCTGCGAGTAGGAGACCCTGCGGAGGTGGTTCCAGTCGTCGTCGCCGGTGTCGGAGAACACGGCGTAGTCGGTGACCAGCATGCCGGCCTGGTTGCCGGCGTCGAAGCTCTCGTCCTCGACCCCGGAGGCGAAATCGCTGACCACACGCCGGGAGGTCTCCCAGCAGGTCTGGATGTCCGCGGCGTAGTTGCGATCGTTGTCGATCGGCTCGATGGGCTTGCGGCGGAAGGTGACGGTGCAGGCCGGCAGCGCCAGCAACAGAACGACGGCGCCCAGCCGGGTCGGTACGCGAGTCAGAGATACCACGAGCTAACCTCCGCGGGGACCCTGTAGAGCGCCTGCTTCAGCCTTGGGGGGCAGCGCTGCCGTCGGAATCGGACGAAGACGAGTCCTTGCCCGAGTCACCCCTCATCGCTGCCTTGAAGTTCTGGATGCCCGACCCCAGACCGCGGCCGATCTCGGGGATGCGACTGGCCCCGAATAGGATCACGACGATGAAAAAGATGAACAGGAGCTCGGTAAAGCCGATGCTGCCCAACATGCTTCCTCCTTTGAGGTGCTGGGGACATGATACGGGCCGGGCGCGCGCAGGGTCAATGCGCCCGATGGCTCAAACGAGGACGCGGTGGTCGCCTACCCGGCGGGTGACCCGCTGCTGGTCGAGGTACTCGAGCAGCGGAATCGCGTGCTTGCGGCTGATTCCGGTCCATTCCTTGAACTCCGCGACGCTGAACGCCTCGCCGGCGCGGTGCCGGGCGCGCAACTGTTCGATGAGGCGGGCGAGCTGGCCGGCGTGAAAGATCAGGCCGTCGCGCAGGCGCACCAGCTCGCCGCGGCGCAGCAGCAGGTGCAGCACGGCCTCCCGGACGGCGGCCGCGCCCGGATCCGCGGCTGGCTCGCTGTCCTGCGGCGACCAGCCGCCGGCCTCGTAGAAGGAGAGCAGCTCGGCGCGTATGTGGGCCTGCTCCGGGTCGAGGGCCACCCGGTGCTCGGGGAGCGAGATGCCGGCGGCGCCCGAGCGGACCTGTTCGGCTGCCGTCATCCGCCGCAAGACGCCGTCGAGCACCGCGTCGGGGACCTGCACCGTCAGCCCCGCGGCGAGCTCGCTCTTCGGCATCCCGGCGTGCAGCGGGCTGGCGTCGTGGTAGGCGGCGACGGCCGCCGCGATCTCGGCTTCGAGCGCCGCCGCAGCGGCGCCATCGACGACGTACAACGGATCCTGCTGGACGATCTGCAGGCGGCCTGCCGCTTCCTCGGCGGCGGCCAGCGCCCGGAGGCTGGCCGCCGAGACGCCGAGACGCCAGCGCAGGTGTTGCTCGTCGAGGCCGGTGGCTCCGGCGGTCGCCACCAGGGCCGCGAGGCGCTGCGGTGGGCCGGCGCCTTCGAGGCGATCGAGGAGCAGGCGGGCGCCGCGATCGCGGCGGCGATGCTTGGTGGGCAAGTTGTCGATCACCTCGCCGCCGCCGATGGTGCGCATCGGCGAGTAGCGCCGAATGACGAAGCGGTCGCCGGGCACGCACGCGTACGGCGCCTCGAGGCGTAGCTGGACCGGCGCGGTGCCGCCGGCGGCGATCTCGGGGCCGTCGAGGATGGCGACGCGGGCGAGGATCTCGGTGGCGCCGTGGTGGAAGCGTACCCGCTGCAGGTGCTTCAGCCGCTCGTCGGGCAGCATCCGCAGGCGGACGTCGAGCAGGTGGGTGGGGGCGAGCCCCGCCGGGGTCGCCAGCACGTCGCCGCGGGTGACGGCGTCCACCTCGACCCCCTGCAGGTTCACCGCGGTGCGCTGGCCGGCGCCGGCGGCGGCAACGGCCTCTCCGTATACCTGCACGCCGCGGACGGCGACGTGGCTACCGCCGGGTAGGAGCTCGAGCTTGTCGCCGGCGCGGATCTCGCCCGACAGCAGCGTCCCGGTGACGACCGTTCCGAAGCCGCGGACCGTGAAGACGCGATCGACCGGCAGCCGCACGATCTCACCCGGAGAACGCGGCGCGGTGTCGCCGAGGACCTCGGCGAGCGCCGCGCGCAGCTCCGCCAAGCCGGCGCCGGTGCGAGCGCTGCAGCGGACGATCGGGGCGCCTTCGAGGAAGGTCCCCTCCACCAGGTCGCGGACCTCGAGCTCGACCAGGTCGACGAGCTCGGCGTCGGCCAGATCGCACTTGGTGATCGCCACGACGCCGGTGCCCACGCCGAGCAGCTCGCAGATCGCCAGGTGCTCGCGGCTCTGCGGCATGATCGACTCGTCGGCGGCGACGACGAACAGGACCGCGTCGATGCCGCCGATGCCGGCGAGCATGTTTTTCACGAAGCGCTCGTGGCCGGGGACGTCGATGAACCCGACCAGCGGCCCGCCCTCGAGCGCGAAGTGCGCGAAGCCCAGGTCGATGGTGATGCCGCGCTCGCGCTCCTCCTGGAGCCGATCGGGATCGGTCCCGGTGAGCGCCAACACCAGGGCGCTCTTGCCGTGGTCGATATGGCCGGCGGTGCCGACGATGGCGTGGCGGTCGAGCAAGGCCAACGGAGTCAGGGAGTCTCGGGCAACCTGAGTCTATCAGCTTGCCGTGATCCGGCCTAAACCGTTGGCTTGCAGGGCTTTGCAGCCGTTGCTAGTGTCCTCGGATGGCCCGTCCGGTGATCGTTTCCGCGGTTCGTACGCCGAGCGGCAAGCTGCTCGGCTCGCTGGCGCCGCTGCGCGCCGCGCAGCTCGGCGCCGTGGTCGTCGGCGCCGCGATCGAACGCGCCGGCAGGCGCCCCCGGGACGTCGACGAGGTCATCATGGGGCAGGTGATCCAGGCCGGCGAGGGGCAGAACCCGGCCCGCCAGGCGGCGCTCGGCGCCGGGCTTCCCCCCGACGTCGCCGCGTTGACCGTCAACAAGGTGTGCGGCTCGTCGCTCAAGGCGGCGATCCTCGCCGCCCAGGCGATCGCCCTCGACGACGCGGCCTGCATCGTGGCCGGCGGCCAGGAGAGCATGAGCAACGGGCCGTACCTGCTGCCGAGGGCCCGCCAGGGTTACCGGCTCGGTCACGGCGAGCTACTCGACGCGACCGTCCACGACGGGCTGTGGTGCGCCTTCGGCGACTACCACATGGGCTGCACCGGCGACCTCGTCGCCGAGCGCTACGGGGTTTCCCGCGAGGAACAGGACGCCTGGGCGTTGCGCTCCCACCAGCGCGCCGCGGCGGCGCGGGAGCGCGGGGGCTTCGCCGCCGAGATCGTTCCCGTGGACGTCCCGCAGACAAAAGGACCGGCGCTGGTGTTCGACGCCGACGAGACGATCCGCGCCGATACCAGCAGCGAAGCGCTGGCGCGCCTGAAGCCGGTGTTCGGCGCCGAGGGTACGGTCACCGCCGGCAACGCCCCAGGGGTGAACGACGGCGCCGCCGCCGTCGTGGTCATGGGAGAGGAGGCGGCCCTCGATCAGAAGATCCCGATCTTGGCGCGGATCGTCGCCTACGCGACCAGCGGCATCGAGCCCGAGCTGGTGATGATGGCCCCGGTCGAGGCGGTCAACCGGGTGCTGGACAAGGCCGGTTGGAGGCGCGACGAGGTCGACCTCTACGAGCTCAACGAGGCCTTTGCGGTGCAGTCGGTCGCCGTGGTCCGCGAGCTGGGGATCGACCCCGAGCGGGTCAACGTGAACGGCGGTGCGGTGGCGCTGGGCCACCCGATCGGCGCCTCTGGGGCGCGAATCCTCACCACTTTGCTGCACGCCTTGACGGCCGCCTCGGCGCGTCGCGGCGTCGCGGCGATGTGCCTGGGCGGCGGCAACGGCGTCGCCATAGCCGTCGAGCGTGACTGACGTGGAGGTGCGTCGCGTCGGCGTCGTCGGCGCCGGGACCATGGGCGCCGGGATCGTCCAGGTGTGCGCCAAGGCAGGGCTGCAGATCGTCGTCCGCGAGCCCGCAGCGGAACTCCTCGAGCGTGGGTTGGCGCGCCTCGATGACGGGCTGGCTCGATGGGTCAAGAAAGAGGTCATCCGCGAGAGCGACGCCGGCGCCATCCGCGCTCGGGTACGCGGCACGACCGATCTCGAGGAGCTGTTCTCCGCGGATCTGGTGATCGAGGCGATCGTCGAGGACGAGGGCGCCAAGCGTGAGGTCTTCACCATTCTCGACCAGGGCTGCCCGCCGGGCACCATCCTCTCCTCGAACACCTCGTCGATCTCGATCACCCGCCTGGGGGCCGCCACCGGGCGTCCCGACAAGGTCATCGGCATGCACTTCTTCAACCCCGTGCCGCTGATGCCGCTGGTCGAGGTGGTTCGCGGCGAGATGACGAGCGATGCCACCCACGACACCGTCTTCGCCACCGCCGAAGCCCTCGGCAAGACGCCGCTGACGGTCGCCGACGCCCCGGGGTTCGTCTCCAACCGCGTGCTGATGCCGATGATCAACGAGGCGGTATTCTGCCTCTACGAGGGCGTTGCCAGCGCCGAGAGCATCGACGGCGTCATGAAACTGGGAATGAACCATCCGATGGGCCCGCTGGCGCTGGCCGACCTGATCGGCCTGGACGTCTGCCTGGCGATCCTCGAGGTGTTGTACAGTGGCTTCGGGGATCCCAAGTACCGGCCCTGTCCGCTGCTGCGGCGGCTCGTCGACGCCGGAAACCTGGGCCGCAAGACAGGCAAGGGGTTCTATGAGTATTGAGCGCCACAGACCCCAATCGGGATGGGTGAGAGAGCGGCGCCACCCGCGCGGCTGAGCGGGGCGGTGGCGCTGCTGGTGTCGCTGGCGCCGCTGCTGGCGGCCGGCCAGCAGGGCCGCCCGCCCGAGCAGCTGCGCGCCGACCTCGAGCGCCTGCGCAGCCAGATCTCCACGCTCGAGACCCAGCTCGCCCAGATCGGCGAGCAGCGCGAGACCTTGAACGACGACTTCGAGGCCGCCGACATCGAGCTGGTCCTCGGCCGCCAGCGCCTGCAAGTGATCCGCATCCGCTTGTCGGTTCTCGCGGAGGAAGCCGTCGAGCGGCAGCGGCAAGTCGATCGGCTGTCGGCGGAGCTCGACGACGCCCGCCAGGAGCTGGCGGCGCGCATCGTCGCCCTCTATCGGATGGGGCCGCTTTCCTACTCGCGCTTCCTGCTCGCCGCCGACAGCCCCGAGGAGGTCCTCGCCAACTACCAGATGGTCGGCCGGCTGGCGGCCCAGGACCGCTCGCTGGTGACCTCGATTCGCATCAGCCTGGAGCGGCACCGGGAGGCGGTGAGGCTGCTCAGCACCAGCCGCGCGCGGCTCGCCACCATGCGCGACGAGGAGGGCCTGGCGGTCGCCAATCTGGGCGCCCGGCAGGAGCTGCGCCGCGAGCTGATTCGGCAGCTCGACATCGAGGCCGCCTACGGCCGCCAGGCGCTGGCCGAGCGCGAGGACAGCGCCGTGGCGCTTGAGCGATTGCTCGGCAGCGTCAGCGCATCGTCAACGGTCGCGGCACCGGTCGCCGGGGAGGCGGGCTTCGCCACCACCCGCGGCGAGCTTTCGTGGCCGGCCGAGGGCCCGGTGACCGAGACCTTCGGGCGCAAGCGCCACCCGGTGTACGACACCTACACGTTGCAGAAGGGGATCGAGATCGACGCCGGCGCCGGCGCCGCAGTGCAGGCGGTCTACGAGGGCAGGGTGAGGTACGCGGATTGGTTCCAGAACTACGGCCTGGTTGTGATCCTCGACCACGGCGGCGACTACTTCACGATCTACGGCCACCTGGAGAGCATCGCGGTGCGGCCGGGCGATTGGGTGGACCCCGGCAGCCGGCTCGGCACGGTAGGGGAGACCGGCTCGCTCGCGGGCCCCAGCCTCTACTTCGAGATTCGCGAGGGCACCGAGGCTCTCAACCCGCAGAGCTGGCTGAGGCGGCGCTCGCCGGGCTAGCCCGACCTCGCGACCCGTTGAGAAGGTCAGGCTAGTCCTCGAGCAGCTCCTTGAGGTTCTTGCTGCGCAGCGGGTGCCGCAGCTTGCGCAGCGCCTTGCCCTCGATCTGCCGGATGCGCTCACGGGTGACGTTGAAGTACTCGCCGACCTCCTCGAGCGTGAACTCGCGATCCTCGCCGATCCCGAAGCGCATCTTGAGCACCCTCTCCTCGCGGGGAGTCAGCGTCGAGAGGACCTTGCGGGTCTGGTCGGAAAGGTTTTTGGACAGCACGATGTCGAGCGGCGAGACGACGGCCTCGTTCTCGATGAAATCGGAGAGCGACGAGTCCTCGCCGTCGCCCACCGGAGTCTCCAGCGACAGGGTCTTCTTGGCGGCGCGCAAGACCTCCTTGACCTTGTCGGCCGACATGTCCATCTCGTCGCCGATCTCCTTGGGCGTCGCCTTGCGGCCCTTCTCCTTGAACAGCCGCCGCGATGTCTGCGAGACCTTGCGGATGGTCTCGATCATGTGCACGGGCACCCTGATTGTCTTGCCCTTGTCGGCGATGGCGCGGGTGATCGCCTGGCGGATCCACCAGGTGGCGTAGGTCGAGAACTTGTAACCCTTCTTGTAGTCGAACTTCTCGACCGCCTTCATCAACCCGATGTTGCCCTCCTGGATCAGGTCGGAGAACGGCAGGCCGTAGTTGACGTACTTCTTGGCGATCGACACGACTAGCCGCAGGTTGGATTGGGTGAGCTCGCTCTTGGCCCACTCCATCTGGGCCTCGGCCTCCTCGAGCGCGCGCAGATAGCGTTGCAGCTCCTCGCGGGTCACCAGATGGTCGCGGGCCAGCTGCTCCCGGCGCTTGCTGTCGCCGTCGCGCTCGGCGATGGCGAAGCGGGCCTGCAGCTGGCGCATCCGCACGATGATGTCGTCGATGACCTCCTCGGTGAGGTTGAGCTCCTGCATCAGCTCGGCCATCTTCGCCTGTGCCTCGATGAGCTCGAGACGGACGCGGAGCTCGGTCTCCTCGCGGAGCTTGCGGTTGAGCTTGAGGCGCATCGTGCGCAGCCGGGAACGCAGCCGGCCGACCTTGGTGATCGTTTGCAGCATGGCGCGGAGCGCCGCATTCTCGTCGGCAACCTCCTCGGCGTCGCGGCGCAGCTCCTCGAGTGGGATCGTGCCGCTGCGGATATCGTCGCGAATCTCAAGCAGGTACTCGCTGGCCACCGGGCAGTTGAGCGCCGCCTTGACGATTCCCTCGAGGCCTTCTTCAATGCCGCGGGCGAGCCGGATCTCTCCCTCGCGGTCGAGCAACGGCTTTTCCCCCATCTCGCGGAAGTAGATCTTGATGGGGTCGTCGAGGTCGCCGGCGCCCGGCTGATAGCTGCGCCGTGCATGAGAGGCGGAGGCTTCTTCTTCCTCTTCTTCGGCGGCGTCCTCTTCTTCTTCGGCGGCGATGTCCTCTTCGAAGTCGTCCTCTTCGAAGTTCTCGTCGTCGGGGCCCTCTTCGAGCACCTCGATGTTCATGTCCTCGAACATCGTCGTCAGGTGCCGGCGCGAAAGGTCGCTGGAGGCGCTCGTGGGCAGGACACCGTCGACCTCGTCGAATGTCAGGTAGCCGCGTTTCTTCCCCTTTTCGATGAGCTGTTGCAGCTCTTCTACTTTGTCGTCTTGTGCCATTCTCGCGCGACCCCCGTCTGGCCGGGAGGTCCGATGCAGCTGGTAAGATCGACGGAAAGACACACCCTGCCCAACGATACGGCGCCAATATAGTGTCCACCCTACCACCGGTCAACTCGTGCCGAGAGGCCCCGACGCGGCAAGATTCAACGATCACGAAAACGGCCGAATCGATTGTTGAAACGATTCGCCGCGACGGCCCGATGACCTTCCGTGACTTCATGGAGACGGCGCTCTACGCGCCGGGGACGGGCTACTACGCTCGCCGGTGCACCCCATGGGACGGCGCCGGCGACTACGTCACCGGGCCGCAGGTACACGCCGCCTTCGGCGCCGCGGTGGCGGGCTTCATGGCGGAGGCGGACGCGGCGATCGGTTCGCCGCAGCCCATCGATCTCGTCGAGGTGGGTGGCGGCGACGGCACCCTGCTCGCCGATCTCTGCGACGTATTGCGCGCCGGCTCGCCGGGCGTCTACGAGCGGCTGCGGGTGTGGAGCGTCGAGCAGGGCGAAGCCTCGCGCGCCACCCAGCGCCGGCGGCTGGCGGCGCACGCCGGCCGCGTCACCTGGCTCGGCGCCATCGATGCGTTGCCCGGCGGCCTGCGGGGCGCGGTGGTGAGCAACGAGCTGCTCGACGCCTTCCCCGTCCACCGCGTCGTGTGGCGCGCCGGGGAGCTCCGCGAGCTCTGGGTCGGCGTCGAGGGGGCGCTTTTCGTCGAGCACGAGGGACCGCTGTCGAGCGAGCGCCTCGACGAGTACCTCGAGCTCAACCGGGTGCGGCTGCGTGAAGGGCAACGCGCCGAGATCTGCCTGGCGGTCGAGCCGTGGCTGGCGGCGGTCGCGACGCGGCTGGCAGCCGGCTTCCTGTTGACGATCGACTACGGCGCCGATTCCGAGGTCCTCTACGGCGCCGCCCGCCCGCAGGGGTCGCTGGTATGCCAGCATCGCTACCAGCTCGTCGGCGATCCTTTCATCCGCGTCGGCGAGCAGGACATCACGGCGCACGTCGACCTCGGAAACCTGCGGCGCCTCGGCGCCGCCTGCGGGTTGGAGACGGTCGGCGAGTGCAGCCTCGCCGTGTTCCTGGTCGGCTTCGGCGCGGCGCGAGGGGCGGCGATGCCGGTGGGCGCGGGGGGCGGCGCCATGCAGCGGCATCTCGGCCTGCGGCACCTGCTGTTCACCGAGATCGGCGACGCGCACCGCGTGGTTCTGCAGGCCAAGAATGTCGCCGGCGCCCTGCGCTTCGGTCGCCAGCGTCTCGCCTGATCCCCGCTCAGCCCTCAGGCCGCCTCGCCGTTCCGCGACAGACGGCGGAGGCTGGCCCGCGCGTGGTCGGGGTTCAGCCCCACGTAGCGGCAGATGTCCTCGAACCCCGAGTCGTCCTCGAAGATCCACTTCTCGGGGTCGCTGCCATGGTTGTAGATCTTCGCCAGCCGCTGCTCCTCGGCTTTCGAGAGCGCGTTCTGGGCGCGGTAGCGGAGCACCGTGCGATAGTCATCGATGGCGCGTTTGATCACCGCCGCCCACAACAACCGCTCGGCATAATCAGCATCGGGTTCCAACATTTCGCAGTGGCCTCCCTTGGGTCGAAAACGAAGGATGACGGACCCACCAGCTGCGCCTGCAACTGAGCGCGACGCAGCCGGGCTGCTGGCGACACGCGGCGCGCTTGGTTCCTTCCCACAATGATCGCGGCGGCGATTATAGCAGGCCCGATTCGTGGCGCGATCTCGACCGCGTCGAGCCTCCTCGACGACGGCTCCGGCAGCGTTCGCGCCGGCTCTCTCTGTCCTCACCCGCAAGTCCCACGCGCCAGACCCGTCACCCTTCCACCGCGACCTGCTAAGCTTGCGTGCTTCGCCTCTGACGCGATCGGTGGCCTCGTTTCCCACCGGATGGCTGCGGGGCGGCAGTGGCGTTTTCGATGCAGCGCTGGGGAGCCCTGGATGACGGAGAAAAACATGCGCGTACCGAGGTTGATTGCTGTGGCGTTGACCCTCGCCCTCTTCGTGGTGGCGTGCGCGCCGGCCGAACAAACGGGCGCCGGCAGAGGTGCGACCGCGACGTCGGCCACCGGCATCGATCGGCTGGAGAGCATTGGCCAGATCGCTATCGGCTCGGAGGCGGCGGTGGTCAGCGTCGACGGGGTGGCGACCCAGATCGGCCTCGAGGTCCTGGCCGAGGGCGGCAATGCCATGGACGCGGCGATCGCAGTCGGGTTCGCCCTCGCCGTCACCCACCCGGCGGCGGGCAACATCGGCGGCGGCGGCTTCATGACCATCTACGTCGCCGGCGAGGACCGCTACACGACCTTCGATTTCCGCGAACGGGCGCCGTCGGCGGCGAGCCCCGACATGTACGCGGACGAGAGCGGCCAGGTGCCCCGCTCCGCCGGCCACGTGGGATGGACCGCCGTCGGCGTGCCGGGTACGGTGGCGGGGTTCGCTAAGGTCCACGCCGAGCTCGGCAGCCTGCCGTGGGAGCGGCTGGTGGAGCCGGCAGTGCGGCTGGCGCGCGACGGCATCGCGTTGAATCCGTACCTGGCCGGGTCGCTGGCGTCGGCCGCGCGGCGCTTCGAGCTCTACCCGGCGTCGCTGAAGGCTTTCCTGCGCCCGGACGGCACCCCCTACTCGATCGGCGACCGGTTACGCCAGCCCGACCTCGCCTGGTCGCTGGAGCAGATCGCCCGCGGCGGCGCCGAGGCGTTCTATGAGGGGGAGATCGCCGAGCGGCTGGCGGCGGCGATGGCGGAGAACGGCGGCCTGATCACCATGGAGGACCTGGCCGCCTACGAGGCCAAAGAGCGCGAGCCCATCCGCGGCACCTACCGCGGCTACGAGATCATCTCGATGGGGCCGCCGAGCTCCGGCGGCGTGGCGCTCGTCGAGATGCTCAACATCCTCGAGAGCTTCGAGCTCGGCACCCACGATGCCAATAGCCCCGAGGTCGTGCATCTGCTCGCCGAGGCCATGCGCCAGGCCTATCTCGATCGCGCCACCCACCTCGGCGACATCGATTTCGTCGAGGTGCCGATCGAGACGTTGACCTCGAAGCAGTACGCCCGCGACAAGGCGGCGCTGATCTCCGCCGGCCGCGCTCGCGACAGCCTGGCGCTGGGCGCCGAGATCGTCACCGCGCCGGAGTCGATGGAGACGACCCACTACTCGGTCGCCGACGCCGCCGGCAACCTGGTTTCGACCACCTACACGATCGAACAGGGTTACGGCTCGAAGGCCATGGCCCCGGGTACCGGGTTCCTGCTCAACAACGAGATGGGTGATTTCAACACCTGGCCGGGGATGACCGACGGAGACGGCGCCATCGGTACCGATCCCAACCTGGTCGCCCCCGGCAAGCGGATGCTGTCGTCGATGACGCCGACGATCGTCGCTCGTGACGGCCGGCCGGTGATGGCGGTCGGCAGCCCCGGCGGCAGGACGATCATCAACACGGTGCTGCGCGTGATCGTCAACGTGATCGACTTCGAGATGGGGCTCGACGACGCGGTCGCCGCGCCGCGCCTCCACCATCAGTGGCTGCCCGACCGGCTGTCACTGGAGGCCGGCTTTCCGGCGGCGACGGTGGCGGCGTTGCGCGGCTGGGGACACGACGCCGGCGACCCGCGCGGCATCCAGGGTGACGTGCACGCGATCTTCATCTACCCGGACGGCGCCCGCCTGGCGGTCGCCGACCCGCGGCGCTCGGGAGCAGCAGCGGCCTACTGAGGCCAGGCTGGGTCGCGGGAGCAGACCCGTCGGGGTCCACCATGGGCCGCTCGACAAGGGCCATATAGAAAGGGCGCCCATTCTGCTAGAGTGGGTGCCCTTTGCTAGTCGAGCTAGTGGAGCAAGAAGAGAAGCGGGCCGGCCGGCGCAGCCCTCAACCGACGGCGGGAGGCAGCCATCGGCCCCGGCCGGCCCGCTAAAAGTCCTCGGTCAGCCCGCCAGCAGCGCGACGAGCAAGGCCGCCGCCCACCCCAATGCGGCCCGCTCGCCGCGCTCGCTGGCGAGGCATCCCGTCTTGCGCGGCCACCGATCGTCGCCCTGGTCCTAGGAGCATCCCGAGGTGGCTCCGCAGTTCAAGCACTTGTAGCAAACGCCGCTACGCACCATCAGCGAGCCACATCCGTGGCACAGGGGCGCGTCCGGCTGCGGGGCGAAGGCGACCTGCTCGCCGGCCCCCATGCTCGTGACCAACGACGTTTCGTCGTCGGCTTCTTCCATCCTCTCGAGGGCATCGAGGTCCTCTTCGGTCTGCATGCCGATCTCGGCCCGCTCCGCCGGGGTCAGGAAGCGGAGCGCCAGCCAGCGGAATACGTAGTCGGTGATCGACTTGGCGTAGGGCAGCTCCGGGTTTCCGGTCCATCCCGAGGGCTCGTAGCGCGCGTGGCTCAGCTTGCCGACCAGAAACTTCAGTGGCACGCCGTACTGGAGCGCGAACGAGGTCATGCAGGCGAACGAGTCCATGAGGCCGGAGATCGTCGAGCCCTGCTTGGCCATGGTGATGAAGATCTCGCCGGGGGCGCCGTCGTTGAAAAGGCCGACGGTGATGTATCCCTTGTGACCGCCGATGCTGAACTTGTGGGTCAGCGAGCGGCGCTCGTCGGGCAGCTTGCGGCGCACCGGCTTTGGGCTGGCGTCGGCGGTCGCGGCGAGACTTCCCAGCGCGACCCCGGCGCTGGCGGCGCTGGCTTGCGCCGAGGCGCTGCCGGCGGTGGCCAGCGGCTGGCTGCGCTTGCTGCCGTCCCTGTAGATCGAAACCGCCTTGATGCCCTGCCGCCAGGCCTCGACGTAGGCCTCGCTGATCTCCTCGATCGAAGCGTTCTCCGGGACGTTGATGGTCTTGGAGATCGCCCCCGAGATGAACGGCTGCACGGCGGCGACCATCTTGAGGTGGCCCATGTAATGGACGGCCCGCCGGCCGCCGAGGGCGCGGAAGGCGCAATCGAACACCGGCAGGTGCTCTTCGCGCAGGTGCGGGGCTCCCTCGATGGTGCTGTGCTCGTCGACGAAGCCGACCATCTCGCGGATCTGCTCCTCGCCGTAGCCGAGGTTGCGGAGCGCCGCCGGCACCGTGTCGTTGACGATCCGCAGCGTGCCGCCGCCGACCAGGCGCTTGTGCTTGACCAGCGCCAGGTCGGGTTCCACGCCGGTCGTGTCGCAGTCCATCATGAAGCTGATCGTGCCGGTGGGCGCCAGGACCGTCGCCTGGCTGTTGCGGTAGCCGTGCTCTTCGCCGAGCTCTACCGCCTGCTCCCAGACCTTGCTCGCCCAGCGCGTCAGCCGCTCTGGCACCAGCGTCGAGTCCAGCTCGTAGGAAGCGTCACGGTGCATCTTCATGACCGCCAGCATGGGCTCGCGGTTGCGCGGGAAGCCGGCGAACGGTCCCTTTACCGCGGCGATCCGGGCCGATTGCTGGTACGCCTCGCCGCACATGATCGCGGTCACGGCGGCGGCCCAGGCGCGGCCGCCGTCGGAATCGTACGGTAGCCCCTGGTTCATCAGCAGCGCGCCGAGGTTGGCGTAACCGAGGCCCAGCGGCCGGTAGTCGAACGAGTTCTTGGCGATGTTGGGGGTCGGATACTCGGCGTAGCCGACGATGATCTCCATGCCGGTGAAGGTGACGGCGACGGCCCGGCGGTACGACTCGACGTCGAACGAGCTGTCCTCGCGGACGAACTTCATCAGGTTGAGCGACGCCAGATTGCAGGCCGTCTCGTCGAGGAACATGTACTCGGAGCAGGGGTTGGAGCCGTAGATCCGGTCGCTGTTGCTGCAGGTGTGCCAGCGGTTGATCGTGTCGTCGAACTGCATGCCGGGGTCGCCGCACTGGTGGGTGCAGCTGGCCAGCTTGGCCAGCAGGTCGCGGGCCCGGAAGGTGTCCATCGGCTTGCCGTCCACCCGGCCCACGGTCTGCCAGTCGCCGTCCGCCTCCACCGCCCGCATGAAGGCGTCGGAGGCGCGCACGCTGTGGTTAGCGTTCTGGAAGAACACCGACGAGTAGGCCTCGCCGTCGAGCGCCGGATCGTAGCCGGCCTCGATCAGCGACCAGGCCTTTTGCTCTTCCCTGGCCTTGCTCTCGATGAACTCGACGATGTCGGGGTGGTCGATGTCGAGCATCACCATCTTCGCCGCCCGCCGGGTCTTGCCGCCGCTCTTGATGACGCCGGCGAAGGCGTCGAAGCCCTTCATGAACGAGACCGGGCCCGAGGCGATGCCGCCGCCCGAGAGCTTTTCCTTGGAGCCGCGAAGGCGCGACAGGTTGACGCCGGCGCCGGAGCCCCACTTGAAGATCAGCCCCTCGGTCTTGGCGAGGTCGAGGATCGACTCCATGGTGTCGTCGACGTGGTTGATGTAGCAGGCCGACGCCTGCTGGCGCTCGCCGGCGACGCCGATGTTGAACCACACCGGCGAGTTGAAGGCGACCATCTGGTGAAGGAGCAGGTGGGTGAGCTCATCGGAGAAGATCTCGGCGTCTTCCGGAGAGGCGAAGTAGTCGCCGTCCATTCCCCACTGGGTGATCGTGCCGACCACGCGGCCGATCAGCTGCTTGAGGCTCGACTCGCGCTGCGCGGTGTCGATCTGCCCGTGGAAGTACTTGGAGGCGACGATGTTGGTGGCGCGCTGCGACCAGAACGTCGGGAACTCGACGTCGAGCTGCTCGAAGACGGTCTCGCCCTCGGCGTTGAGGATGACCGCGTCGCGCGTCTCCCACTCCACGGCGTCATACGGATGCACACCGTCGGCGGTGAAAAAGCGCTTGAAAGACAGGCCGCGGCGGGGGGACGCGTCGTCGTCGCCGTCCTTCTTCGTCGATCTTTTCGCGGACGCGGGCGCGGGCGCCGTTGCCGGTTGCGGTGCCGCGTCCGTCGCTTCGACGTCGGCCGCTTGGCTATCAGGCTCGGACCATTCGTCAGCGGCCATGGTTATCCTCCCAAACAAGGCTGGTGACCCGTTCGCCCGGCCAGGGGAAATGCCCGGGGCACGGTGTCGATCTCTAGGTGCCGGAAAACTCCGCCGTTATACGTGCCCGGAAAGGCGATGTCAAGCATCAAGCCACAATATGTTGGGTATTTTATCGCATCTGACCACCAGAGGTTGTGGAAAACATGTGGAGGCGACGCGAACGATGGGCTGCGATGTTCACCATTCCCGGGGTTCACCGGATACGAATGTACCACGAAAACAAGAATGCCGCTGGCGGCGCCGGGGTCCGCCGATTCGGGGGCCCGGTGACGGCTTGCATCCCGGGGGCGCGGTGGTAAGCTGCCGAGCGTTCGGGCAGGCCGTCCCGAAAGAGCGCAAGGCTACGAGCATGGCGTACATCATCACGGAACCCTGCATCGACGTGAAGGACAAGGCCTGCGTCGAGGTTTGCCCTGTCGACTGCATCTACGAGATTCCGGAGAGCGGCACCACGGAGCATGGAGGCACCGCGGCCGACGGTCGCAAGAACATGCTGTACATCCATCCCGAGGAGTGCATCGACTGCGGCGCCTGCGAGCCCGTCTGCCCGGTGGACGCCATCTTCCTGGATGAAGAGGTCCCGGAGAAGTGGGAAAGCTTCACGGCATATAACTACATGCTCTCCGCGATCGACTATCCGGCGTAGCCGCCGCCCCGGGCCGGCGGCGGGCCCCTCAATCGAAGCGGATCTCGAGGCTCTCGACGACCGCCTCGCGCCGGTAGCGGCGTACCGCCAGGCTGGCCTCGACGGCCAGCCAGATGGCGATCACCAGCAGCAGCGCGCCGGTCCCGAAGAGCACCCAGTCGCGGGCGTTCCAGAAGTCGCGGAGCTTGGCGACCATCGCCGCCATCGTCGATGCCAACATGAAGACCATCGGTATCAACGTGTAGAGGATCGGCTTGCCGCGCTGCAACAGGTAGAGGGTCACCGCGAGCAGCGCCAGGCCGGCCATCAGTTGGTTGGTGGTGCCGAACAGCTGCCACAGGGCGAGGGCCGCGGCCTGCCCGTGGTACTCGTAGAAGGCGAAAAAGCCGATGGCCACCACGGCGAGCCCCGAGGCCTGGTAGCGGCCGCCGAGCAGCGGCATGCGCACCGTCTCACTGACCTCGGCGATGTTGTAGCGCAACAGCCGGGTCGCCGAGTCCAGCGTCGTCAGCGCGAAGGAGACCACCACGACGGCGATGAACGTCTCGCCGAGCGCCTCGGGCACGCCGAGTCCCCCGAGAAAGCGGGTCGTGCCGCTGATGAAGGCCCCGATGTTGTTGCCCAGGCTGTCGGCATGTTGCCAGCTGGCGTAGTGGGCCAGCCAATCCTCGCGGGAGATGAACCCGGCGGTGCAGGCCAGGACCGCCATCAATCCGAGCAGCGATTCGCCGAGCATGGCGCCGTAACCGATGAACGGCGCGTCGGTCTCCTTGTCGAGCTGCTTGGCGGTGGTCCCCGACGAGACCAGGGAATGGAAGCCGCTGGCGGCGCCGCAAGCGATGACGATGAACACGAACGGGTAGATCGGCGGCGCTCCGGCCGGGGCGAGGTCCACCGCCGGGGCGACGAACTCCGGGTTACGGAAAGCGAAGCCGAGGTACATGCCGCCGAGGCCGAGGTAGAGCAACAGGCTGTTGATGTAGTCGCGCGGCTGCAGGAGCATCCACACCGGCAGGACGCTGGCCGCGAAGGCGTAGGCGAGCAGTATCCACTTCCATTGCCCGATCGACGGGCCGACGATCGGGAAGTCGATGCCGAGCCAGACGAAGCCGAGCATGGCCACGAAGCCGAGGCTGGTCACCCTGCGCAGGTCCCAGCCGCGCCGGTAGACGGAAAAGCCCATCGCCAGGGCGATCACCATCAACCCCGCCGTCGGGAACACCGCCTGGGGGTAGAACTCGGCGGAGAAGAGGCGCGCCACCACGTCGACGAAAACCCCCATCGCCAGCGAGATCAGGAAGAAGATGATGATGTGGAAGAGGCTCTTGGCGCGGCGGCCGATCAGGCCTTCGGCGATCTTGCCGATCGACATCCCGCGCGCCCGGATCGACACCGCCAGGGCGCTGAAGTCGTGCACCGCGCCGACGAACACCGCCCCCAGCACCACCCACAGCATGGCCGGCACCCAGCCCCAGATGACGGCGATGGCCGGGCCCAGCATCGGCGACAGGCCGGTGATCGAGGCGTAGTGGTGGCCGAAGAGCACGAAGCGGTTGGCGGGGACGTAATCGACCTCGTCGCGCAGCTCGTGGGCCGGCGTCATCCTGTCCGGCGATAGCTGGAACAGGCGCCGGGCGAGATGCTGGGCGTAGAGCTTGTAGGCCAGGATGTAGACGGCCAGGCAGATGAGGGTGGCGATCAGTGGCGTCATCCTGCGATATCCCCTGGTTGCGGTTGCGGTTTCGGCTCTGTCCCGGTCCCGCCCGCCGGCTCCCTCGGTGCGCGAACCTCGAGCTCGTCGACGATCTCTTCGACGCCCTCGACGCCGCGGCTGATGAGCACGGCGAGCTGGCGCTGCTCGACGCTCGCGACGTGGCCGGACAGCGTCACGATGCCGTCGTCGGCGCTCACCTTGATGTCTCCGAACAGCTCGAAGTCCTTTTGCAGCGCCAGCGCCGCCCGCACCGCGGCGACCGTCGCCGCGTTGTTCACCGTCTCACCCGTCTGGCCGCCGACCCCGCGCCAGTCGACGGGCCCGAAGGCGAAGTGGACGACGGCCACCCCGATGACGATTCCGATCAGCAACACGAGCAGCGATTTCATCGTTGTCCGTCCGTATACCGCACGACGACCAAAGTGATGTCGTCGTGCGGGTTATGGAGGCCGCGGCTGAACTCGGCGATGGCGGCGAACACCTTTTCACAGACGCTGCGGACGTCGTCGTCGATGTTGCCGCGCACGACGTCGAGCAGGCGCTCCTCGCCGAACTCGTTCTCGGCCGGGTCGTAGGCCTCGGTGACCCCGTCCGTATAGCACAAAAGCAGGTCCCCGGCCTCCAGTTTCATTCGCTGGAGCTCGTACGTGCGGCCGCGGAAGAGGCCGAGCGGCAGGCCGCCGCCGGTGAGGCGGTGGCACTCGCCGCCACGTAGCAGCAGCGGCGGGTTGTGGCCGGCGTTGACGTAGACGAAGCCGCCGTCGGCGTGCAACCGGCCGGCGAAAAAGGTGGCATAACGCTCCGGCGTGGTGCGCCGGACGAGAAACTCGTTGACCCGCTCGCAGACCTTGGCGAGATCATCCTGCGCCGACGACTCGGCGAGGAACGACGACTGCAGAGTCGACATCACCAGCGAGGCCGGGACGCCTTTCCCGGAGACGTCGCCGACCGCGAAGTCGAGGTCGCCGGCGGCGGACAGGAAGACGTCGTAGTAATCGCCCCCCACCTGGCGCGCCGGCTGGTTGAACCCGTAGATCGAGGCCCAGTCCAGCTGTGGGAACTCGTGGGGCAGCAGGCTCTGCTGGATCTCCCGGGCCACCGCCATCTCGTCCTCGAGGCGCCGCTTCTCGAGCGCCTCTTCGAAGAGCCAGGCGTTCTCGATGGCGAGCGCCGCGTGGCTGGCGAACGACTCGAAGAGCGCGAGGTCCTGGGCGGTGAAGAAACGAGTCGGCGAGCGGCGGTCGACGTAGATGACGCCGATCAGGTTGAGCTCCGGTCTCGGCGTCCTGCCGGCGGCGGCCCGGGCGGCGAGCCCCGCGGCGCCGGCGGCGGTCTCGACGCCGGCCAGACCAGCCTCTTCTTCTTCTTCTTCTTCGTCGTCGTCCGTCGCCCCGTATTGCAGCGGGCCGATGCGCTTGCGATGGAGCCGCAGCGGCACGCACATCACCGTCCTGAGGCTGAGGCCGACGATGCTTTCCTGGCCGCTGAAGCGGTCGTCCTGGGCGGCGTCGGTCAGTATGCGGGGCTCACCGGTGGTGACCACGTCGCGAACCACCGTGGAGCTGTAGCGTGAGTCCTCGGCGGCCGAGGTGTCGAAGTTGCGCTGCACCTGGATCTCCATGTGATCGGCGTGCTCGCCGAGAAGCAGCATGCCGCGCTCGGCGCGGGTGAGGGCGAGGACCGCCTCGATCACCTTCTCGAGCACGTCGTCGAGGCGCAGCGACGAGTTCAGCGCCTTGCTGATCTCCAGCAGCGCCCAGAGGTTGCGCAGGTTCTCGGCCGTCGGCTCGATCTCCTCGGCGGTCTCCATCAGGTCGGAGAACTCGCGGTGGGTGCGGTAGATCATCGTGCTGTTGTTGGCGCGGCCCAGGCGGATGCGGTCGTTGTGCGCCAGCGGCTGGGGCTTGCGGATCCGGATGTCGTTGACGAACGTGCCGTGCGTGCTGCCGAGGTCCTCCACGAAGCCGCCCTCGTCCGAGAACCAGATGCGGGCATGCTCGCGGGAGACCGTCGGGTCGAGGATCTGCAGCTCGTTGGTGGTGCGGCGGCCGACGGTGATCGAGCCGGCGGCCAGCGACAGGAAGGTGTCGCTCCCGTCGTCGTCCTGGGCGACCAGATGGGGGCCGTCCTGCACGCTGCGCTCCAATGTCTTGTCCATGGCTGCCAGGCGGTCAGTCGCTCGCCGCGGGCTGCAGCAGGCGGAAGGCAAGGGCGGCGACGAGGCCACCTGCGAGGGGCCCGATCCAGTAGACCAGATGGTCGCTCCAGACGCCCGAGGCGAGCGCCGGCCCGAACGCCCGTGCCGGGTTCATGGCGGCGCCGGTCAAGGCGCCGCCGGCGAGCATGTCGGCGACCAGCACGAGACCGATGGCGAGGCCGTACATGCCCGCCGGGGCGCGCTCGTCGATCGCCACCTGCAGGAAGGTGAAGACCAGCAAGAAGGTGAAGATGGCCTCGAGAAAGACGCCGGTCGAGAAGGCCACCTCCGGGCTCAGCGTCGGGGTGCCCATGTCGACCGGCGTCCACACTTCCGGGGCGTAGAGCCCGGCCAGCGTATAGCCGGCGAGCGCCGCGCCGCCGAGCTGGGAGACGACGTACAGGCCGGCCAGGGGCGGCTGCAGTCGGCCGTTGATCGCCACCGCGAAGGTGACCGCAGGGTTGATGTGGCCGCCGGAGATGTGCCCGGTAGCGTAGATCATGCACAGCAGGACGGTGGCGTGGGCGAGGGCGATGCCGGTCAGGCCGATCTCGCCGCCGCTGTACTGGTTGGCGCAGATCGCGCCGGCACCGATGAAGACCAGCCCGAAGGTGCCGATGGCTTCGGCGAGGCAACGTTTCCACCAGTCGGGGGTCATCGGCAGGAGCTTCGGTCGGCGGGACGGTGCGGATTGTAGCGGCGACCCCCGGAGGAGTCAACGAACGGCAGGGCCGGCCGATAGGGCTCGCCCATCCTTTAAGTCTTTTCATGTGTATGAGTTACGACGACCGGCGTCGGTCCGTCTTCGTTGATGAACCGGGCACCTTGTGCGATAATCGCCGCATCTGAGTACTCCGTCCCATGAATTGTTTCCAGGTGGTCTCGTGGGGTAGGAGGGAGTATCGAGGGTTGCTGTCGTGGCGCCGGATTCACGGCTGCGCGGGGCGCCCGAGGAGCCGCGAATGGAGCCCCAAACCGACCCCGTGCCGGGCCCGGCCACGCCGGCCATGCTTCGCGTCCGCCGCCTGGGCGGCCGCAGCTACCGGGACGCCTGGGTGCTCCAGGAGCGCGCCGCCGCCGACGTAGCGGCCGGTGGCGCCGACCAGCTTCTCTTCGTGAGCCATCCGCCGGTGGTCACCCTGGGGCGGGGCACGACGCCGGACCAGCTGCTGGCCCCGCCGGCCGAGCTCGCCGCGGCCGGCATCGCCGTGCTCACCGCCGACCGCGGCGGCGGCGCCACCTATCACGGGCCGGGGCAGATCGTCGGCTACCCGCTGATCGATCTTCGCAGGCGCAATTTGACCGTGCGCGGCTACCTGCGGGCTCTGGAGGCGGCGCTGGTCGTCGTCTTGCGGGGCGAGGGGGTCGCGGCGTTCACGCGGCAGGGGTTGACCGGCGCCTGGACCGTCGCCGGCAAGATCGCCGCCATCGGGATCTCGGTGCGGCGCGGGATCACCCGCCACGGCTTCGCCCTCAACGTCGAGACCGACCTCGGCGGCTTCGCACGGATCCTCCCCTGCGGCCTCGCCGAGCCGGTTACCTCGATGCGCGCGAGCGGCTGGCGCGGCTCGACCGCCGCGCTGACCGCCGGAATCGTCACCGCGCTCGAAGCCAGCCTGCGGAGCGCCCCCGCGACGCGGTGGCCCGAGGTCCGGCTGCCGCTCCCCCCCGCTGCCGCGCCCGGCCCCCGGGTGCCGGCATGAGGAGAGACGCCCGCGCCACCCCCGGCCCCCGGGTGCCGGCATGAGGAGAGACGCCCGTGCCACCCCCGGCCGCCCTCCGAAGCCCGCGTGGCTGAGGGTCCAGGCTCCCGGCGGCGACGCCTACGCGCATCTCAAGCAGGTCCTGCGGGCCCGCGGGCTGCACACCGTGTGCGAGGAAGCGCGCTGTCCGAACGTTGGCGAGTGCTGGGGCGGCGGCACCGCGACGTTCATGGTTCTCGGTGACGTTTGCACCCGCGGTTGCCGCTTTTGCGCCGTCCACAGCGGCAACCCGGGCGGCCGGATGGACGCCGAGGAGCCCGCCAAGCTCGCCGACGCGGTGGCGGCGATGGGCCTCGATTACGTGGTTCTGACGATGGTGAACCGTGATGACCTGCCCGACGAGGGGGCCGCCCACGTCGCCGCCTGCGTCGGCGCGATCAAGCGAACCGCCCCCGATGTTCTCGTCGAGGCCCTGATCGGCGATTTCAGCGGCCGCCTCGACCTCGTCGACGTGGTCGCCGACGCCGGCGCCGAGGTGATCGCCCACAACGTCGAGACGGTCGAGCGGCTGCAGCCGACGGTGCGCGACCGGCGGGCCCGCTTCGAGCAGTCGCTCGCCGTGCTGGAGCGGGCCAAGGCGCACTACCGAGCGCCGTACACCAAGTCGTCGATCATGCTCGGGCTCGGCGAGCGGGCCGCCGAGGTGGACGCGGCGATGCGGGCGCTGCGCGGTCGCGACGTCGACTTCCTAACCCTCGGCCAGTACCTGCAGCCGAGTGCCGCCCACCTCCCGGTCCACGAGTACGTCACGCCGCAGCGGTTCGACGACTACCGCCGCCGCGGCGAGCGTCTCGGCTTCCGCTACGTCGCCTCCGGGCCGCTGGTGCGCAGCTCCTACCGGGCCGGTGAGCTGTTCATCAAGTCCCTCCTGCGCGGCGACGGTAGCTCGCAGCTGCCGGTGGCGCCGCGGATGGGTCACGATGCTTGAACGCCGGGCCGTCGCGAGGGGAGGCCGGCGTGGCCGATGAGCTGCTGAGGGTCCTCTCCCGGGACATCGACGACGTCGAGGTCGAGGGTCCGCAGCTCGCCAAGGACGAGCTGCTGCGGCTGTACGAGGCGATCGTATCGACGCGGGCGCTCGACGAGCGCAGCTCGCGCCTGCACGCCGACGGCGAGATCGGCTTCTACGTCGCCGGCCGCGGCGTCGAGGCGGTCAGCGTCGGCTCGGGGTTCGTCACCGAGAGCGCCGACTGGGTGTTTCCCTCGCACCGCGACGCCGGCATGTACCTGCTGCGCGGCGGCTCGCTGCGCTCCTGGCTCGACCAGCTGTTCGGCAACGCCGCCGACCTCACCAAGGGACGGCAGGCGCCCGGGCACCACTCGTTGCCGGACGGTCGCTTTGTGTCGGTCTCCGGCCCGCTGGGCACCCAGCTGGCGCAGGCGGCGGGCTGTGCGATGGCGATCGCGCTGCGCGGCGATCGGAGCGTGGCGCTGGCCTGCTTCGGCGCTGCCGCCGCCTCGACCCCCGGTTTCCACGCCGCCGTCCAGCTGGCGGCCGAGTTTCAGCCGCCTGCGGTCTTTATTTGTCGGACCGGCGCCGGGGGCGCCGGCGGAGAGGGCGGCGGCGACCGGCTGCTGCCGGCGACACCGGTGGCGGAGCTGGCGCGAGCGCGGGGCATCGAGTCGACTCGCGTCGACGGGGCCGACGTGCTGGCGGTCGTTCAAGCGGTCGCCGCGGCGCGGCAGCGGGCGTTGGACGGAGCCGGCGCGACGCTCGTCGAGGCGGTGCTCGGGAGCGTCGGGGCGGCGGACGGCGCCGGCCCGGGGAGCGATCCCGTCGGCCTGCTGCGCGACTACCTGGAGCACCGGGGAATCTGGGACGCGGCGCGCGAGGAAGACCTGAACGCCCGCGTCCGCCAGCGCCTCGACGAGGCGGTGGAGGCGGCCCGCGCCACCGGGCCGCCGCCGCCGGACTCGCTGTTCACCGACGTCTACGCGGCGCCGCCCTGGATGTTGCAGGAGCAGCGCGAGCTGGCGGCGGCCGGCGCCGGCGCCGACGACGATCCGGAGACCTGATGGCCACCGTCGACATGCTGGTGGCGATCCGCTCGACGCTCGCCGGAGAGATGCGCCGGGACGATCGCGTCGTGCTGCTCGGCGAGAGCATCGCCGCCCTCGGCGGCGTCTTCCAGGCCACCGATGGTCTGCTCGCCGAGTTCGGCGCGCAGCGGGTCATCGACATGCCCCTCGGCGAGGGGGGCATCGTCGGCGCCGCCGCCGGCATGGCGCTGTACGGGCTCAAGCCGGTGGCCGAGATCCAGCACGCTGATTTCGCCTTTTCGGGCTTCGAGCAGATCGTCTCCGAGGTCGCCAAGTACCGCTACCGATCGGGCGGCCAGTACCCCTGCCCGGTCGTCTTGCGGATGCCATACGGCGGCGGTATCGGCGGCGGCATCTACCATTCGCAGAGCCCAGAGGCCCACTTTACCCACACGCCGGGGCTGCTGGTTGTCGCCCCCTCGAGCCCCCGCGACGCCGCCGGCCTGCTGCGCACCGCCATCCGTGGCGAGGACCCGGTGATCTTTCTGGAGCCCAAGCGGCTGTACCGCTCGGCCGGCGGCGAGGTTCCCGACGACGACTTCACCATACCGATCGGCGAGGCGGCGAGGTTGCGGGAGGGCGGCGACGTGACCGTCATCGCCTACGGCGCCATGCTTCATGAGGCGGTGGAGGCCGCCGAACGGGCCGCCGGCGACGGCATCGGCGTCGACCTGCTCGACCTGCGAACGCTCGTCCCCTTCGACATCGGTGCCGTGCTCGAGTCGGTCGCCAGGACCGGACGGGCGGTGCTGGTCCAGGAGGCGCCTCGGCTCTGCGGCTTCACCGCCGAGCTGGCCGCCGTGCTCGCCGAAAAGGCGGTCTTCCACCTGCAGGCCCCGGTACTGCGCGTCGGCGGTTACGATACCCCGGTGCCCTACGCGCTCGAGCGCGACTACCTGCCCGACGCCGGCCGCGTTCTGGCGGCGATCCAGCGCGTCTGCAACTTCTGATCCGAGGAGAACATGTCCGACGAGTTCAAGCTTCCCGACATCGGCGAGGGCCTCGCCGAGGGCGAGATCGTCAAGTGGCTGGTGGCGGTGGGAGATGCCGTCGAAGAGGACCAACCGCTGGTCGAGGTGATGACCGACAAGGCCACGGTCGAGATCCCGTCGCCGCGCGCCGGCACCATTGCCCGGATCACCGCCGCCGAGGGCGACATCGTCGAGATCGGCACCACGATCCTGGTGTTCGGCAACGGCGACGGCGACCAGGCGTCCACCGAGACGCCGGAGCCGGCCAAGGAAGCCGCGCAGGCAGGGGCCCCGGAGCCGGTCCAGGAAGCCCGGCAGGAAGGGACCCCGGAGCCGGTCGGTGACGCTGAGGCCGGTAAGCCGACGACCCGCGGTGAGCGGCCGCGGGGAAGCGCCAGCCCCGCCGAGCTCGAGCAGGCTCGCGAGGTCGCCCGGGCCGAGCGCGAGGCGGTCGAGGCGCCGGCGGCCCGCAAGCCCTGGGAGGCGCCGGCGCCGCGCTCTGGCGCCGTGGCCCCGGCGGCGCGCCGGCTGGCCGCCGAGCTCGGCGTCGACGTCGCCGAGGTCGCCGGTAGCGGCACCGGCGGCCTGGTAACCAAGGAGGACATCCGCGCCTTCGCCGAAGGCGCCCCGCCGGCGCCCGCCGCCGGACCCGCCTCGCCGGGCCGCGCCCCGGCCGCTCCGGCGCCGGCGGTTGGGACACCCGCCGAGCCCGAGCCCGAGGAACCGCCCACCAAGCCGGAGGCTGCCCGCGCCGAGCCGGTACAGACGGCGCCGGCCGCTGCCGCCGAGGCGGAGCGTCCCGCCACCGGCGCGCGCGACGCTGCCGCGCCCGAGACCGCCGACGAGCCGGAGGCGCCGAAGCGAGTCGAGAAGCCGAAGGCGCCGGCCGCCGCCGGAGAGGAGGAGCGCATCCCGCTCCGCGGCCTGCGCCGTACCATCGCGGAGCGCATGGTGCAGGCCAAGACGACCGTCCCGCACTACACCTATGTCGAAGAGGTCGACATGACCGAGGTCGTGGCGCTCCGGGAGGAGGCCAAGGCCAAGGCGGCGCAGCGCGGCGTCAAGCTGACCTACCTGCCGTTCATCATCCGCGCCCTGGTGTTGACCTTGAAGGACCACCCTTACCTGAATGCCAGCCTCGACGAGGAGGCCGGCGAGGTGGTGTTGAAGCGCTACTACAACATCGGGGTGGCAACCAGCACCGAGCGGGGCCTGATGGTGCCGGTGGTCAAGGGCGCCGATGACCGCGACCTGCTCGAGCTCGCCGCCGAGATCAGGCGCGTCTCGGAGGCCGCCCGCGACGGCACGATCGCCCTCGACGACCTGCAGGGCGGCACCTTCACGATCACCAGCACCGGTAACATCGGCGGCTTCCTCGCCACGCCGATCATCAACGCCCCCGAGGTCGCCATCCTCGGGGTCACCGCGATCCGCGAGCGGCCGGTTGTCCGCGACGGGCAGATCGTCGTACGCCGGATGGTCAACCTGTCGCTGTCGTGCGATCACCGGGTGGTCGACGGGGCGGTCGCGGCGCTGTTCGTCCGGGACCTCGTCAAGCTCCTCGAGGACCCCAAGCTCCAACTGCTCGCCAGCCTTTAGGAAGCTGTGGTTCCACCACGGCCTGCTAGCAGGCCTGGGCCAGACCAAGGGAAGAACGATGTCGGATGACATACGCGTGGAGGTTGTGGTCATCGGCTCGGGCCCGGGCGGCTACGTCGCCGCGCTGCGCGCCGCGCAGCTGGGCCTGAAGGTCGGCATCGTCGAGAAGGAGTTCGTCGGCGGCACCTGCCTGAACGTCGGCTGCATCCCCTCGAAGGCGCTGCTGGAGGCCAGCCACCGGCTCAGCCAGGTGCGCGACGCCGCGCGCTTCGGGGTCGAGGTCGGTGAGGTGACCGTCGACTACCCGCGCATGCAGGCGCACAAGAGCAAGGCGGTGCAGATGCTGACCCGCGGCGTCGCCGGTCTGCTGCGCAAGGGCGGCGTCGAGCTGCTCGAGGGCGCCGGCCGCTTCCTCGAGACCGGCGTCGTCGAGGTGGTGCTCGCCGATGGAGGCAAGCGGGTCGTGCGCGCCGGCAACGTCATCATCGCCACCGGCTCGGTGGCGGCGGAGATCCCCGGCATCCCCTTCGACGGCGACAAGGTCGTCTCATCCCGCGAGGCGCTGGAGTTCGACGAGATCCCCGGGCAGCTGGTCGTCGTCGGCGCCGGCTACATCGGCCTCGAGCTGGGCAGCGTCTACGCCCGTCTCGGTAGCCGCGTGATCGTCCTCGAGATGATGGACAGGGCGCTCCCCGAGATGGACGAGGAGCTCGGCGCCGCCGCCGCCGACCTGCTCGCCAAGCAGGGGCTGGCCTTCCAGCTCGGCGCCAAGGTGAGCAGCGTCGAGCCCGAGGAGAAGAAGGCCGTCGTCCGCTACGAGCACGAGGGTACCCAGCGCTGGATGACCGCCGACAAGGTCCTGCTGGCGGTCGGCCGCCGCCCCTACGTCGAAGCCCTCGGCCTCGGCGCCGTCGGCCTGCAGGTCGACGGGCGCGGCTTCCTGCCGGTGGACGAAGGGATGCGCACCGCCGTCGACGGGATCTACGCCATCGGCGACGTCGTACCGACGCCGATGCTCGCCCACGTGGCGATGGACGAGGGGGTGGTAGCGGCGGAGCGCATCGCCGGGCAGGCCTCGGCGATGCGCTACGACGCCATCCCGGCGGTGGTGTTCACGCATCCCGAGATCGCCTCGGTTGGGCTCAAGGAGCAGGAGGCGCGCGACAAGGGACACACCCTGCAGGTTGGCCACTTCCCCTTCCGCGGCAACGGCCGGGCGCGGGCCCGCGGCGAGCTCGACGGTTGGGTCAAGATGATCACCGACGCCGACACCGGAAAGCTGCTCGGCGTCCATTGCATCGGCGCCGAGGCCGGCCACCTGATCCACGAGGCGGTGGTGGCGATGGCCTACGGCGGCTATGCGGAGGACGTGGCGCTGACCGTCCACGCCCATCCGACCCTTTCAGAGGCCTTCAAGGAAGCGGCGCTGGCGGTCGACGGCCGTGCCATCCATGTCTAGCAGCTAACTATCAACGATCGAGACGGCGGTATAGCAGGCCGTGGTGGAAGTGTGATGGGTCTGGTTGCGGCGAGAAA
>DASWHK010000259.1:0-16937 GCA_036398215.1 Acidobacteriota bacterium
TCGTGGGCGCCGGTCTCGAGGTCGATCAAGCGCAGCACCGCGCTATCGGGCGGGTAGCCGCGCTCGTCGTCGAAGGCACCAGAATATCGAAAGACGATCGGGAACTTGCGCGGGGCCGGGTTGGAATCCAGGGAATTGTAGGGAAAGGGACCCCATACCCACTCGTCCGGCCGGTCGTAGATCACCTTGGCCTGCCGCGTGGTGAGGTCGTAGCGCACCAGCGCTACGTGGTTCGTCGCTGCATTCGAGCGAGCAACCAGCAGCAGGATCGCGGATTCGTCGATCCACGCGAGCGACCTCACCGCGCGCACTTGATCGGAAGCATGCCCGATGAGCACGCCGGAATCGATCCGCTCGATCCGTCGCCGCACGAGATCTACCACCAGGAGATCCTCGCTCGAGTATCTTGGGAGAACCTTCGAGCCGCTCGGCGAGAAGAGCACCGGGCCGAAGCCGCGGGTTGCGGAGTAGGCCGAAGAGAAACCGAGGTCCCTGGCGATCAGCCGGTCGTCGCTGCCATCGGCACGCACCGCCCTCAAGTCGGCGCGCCGGCCGGCAAGACCGAAGAGCCGCCGCTGCGAGAAGTAGTAGATCCACCTGCCGTCGGGCGACACGAAGGGATCGAACGTCAGGCGCCCGGTGAGGCGGCGTTCCTCGCCGCCGGCGCCGAGCCGCCACAACGATCCGTGGATCGAGGACCAAGAACCCGCGGCCACGATGATCGACGCGCCGGCGGGATCGATGGTCAGCTCCGCCACCGGCGCTGTCTTCCAGTCGGCGAAGACGTCGTCGTGGATGGCCGGCGCGAAACCCAGCAGCGCGGTCAGCAGCCCGATGCTCGCCAACGACACCAGCGCCTTGACGTTGCTGGTCGCGCTGAGTGCCTCTTCGCCTGCAAAGCGGCGGCCGGAGGCGATCAGCAGGAGCGTCGCCGCAACGCTGATCTCGATGGCGAACCAGGTGTCTCGAACATCCTCGTCGAAGCCGACGAGCGGCCATGCGGCGGCGATCAACGAGACCAGCAGCAGGGACGCCAGGAGGCCGGAGATCGTTGCGGTGAGGGGCCGCGCGCGATGGGTCGAAAAGTAGATCGCGGCGGCGAAGCCGAGAAACAACGGGGCCGGTCCGAAGACCGCGCGCGCCGGCGCCTGGAGCGTTCGATCGAAGCTCGCCAGGGTCGCTGCCATCGTCGCCGCTCCACGTGCAAGCGAGTGAACGCCGAGGGCGACGATCATCGATCCCGCGACGATGAGCGCCGTGGCGAACGCCGCCAGCAACACCTTCGCCATCCATATGAGCGGGCGCCGCACCGGCCGGGAAAGCAGAAAGCCGGACGTGGCGCCGCTGCGCTCCTCCGCGAACACGCTCGCTCCGCTGGCGAGGGCGGCCAGGGGCCAGAGAAAGACGGCGAAGGTCACCGGCAGAACCTCGGCGACGCGTCGCAGCGTCGGCGCGCCGGAAGTTGCCGTCGCTCCGGCGAGCACGACGAGGGGCAGCAGCGCCGCCAGCGCCAGGCCGGCGAGCACGAGCGAGAGTTGCTCCCGCCATTCCTTCCACAGCAGGGCCCTCAGCATGGTGAACCCTCCTTGCCTCAGCATCTTGAGTCACGCGTGATCATCATTGGCCTCTAGGTGGTCCTGGCCCTGTCCTACTCCGCGCGCCGATAGAGGTCGCGTAGCAGCCCGGTGCGGGAGTCGCCGATGGCGAAGGCGCCGTCGCCGTCGCCGCCGCCCTGCAAGACGAACAGGTTGCGGTCGAGCCAGCCGAGCGGGATCCAGCCGGGGGGGAAGCGATGGCTGGCGCCGTCGCGGCCGATGGTCAGGGCGTACGAGGCGGCGTCGTTGACACCGCGGATGTCGAGCAGGACCTCGTCTTGGGCCCGCGAAAGGAAGATGTCGTTGATGCGCATGGGATCGGCGGCGGCCGCACCGGCGCCCGGCTGCGACCAGTCGGCGGGGAGCGGCCAGCGCCGCTCCTGGCCGCTCTCGATGCCCCTGAGCCGAATGAGGCCTGCGGGAGGCTCCATGGGATCCGCGGCGCCGCCCCTCGCCTCCGGGGTGCAGTCGGCGAAGAGGACCTGCGGCTCGTTGTCGACGCGGCCGTCTTCGCGCTCGCTCCACCGCCGGTTCGCGGGCATGCCGAAGGCGGCGCAGCGCTCGAACTCGCGGCGCGCCTGCGGCTGATTCCAGGCGACTTCGAATCGGTGGATCGGCATGGCGATCGCGGGGCGGTCGTTCGGGTCGCCGCCGACCGCCATCGCCACGTCGATCAGCTCGATCACCACGGTCGTTCCCGCCTGGGCCATCCCCGCCGTGGCTCCGGGCGCCTCGACGGGCGCAATCACCGGCAAGTACCTCCAATCGCCGTCGGGGACGCCGGCCGCCGGATTCCGCCGGCCCCAATCGAGAGCCGGCATCCGCCAGCCTGCGGGCAGGTCGTACAGCGAGCGGACCTCGCCGCTCGCGACGTGGTAGGCGCTCAGCGTCGTGGCGGCGCGGCCGGAGGTGGGAAGCTCCCCGGCGCCGGCGGGAACGAACAGCAACCAATCGCGGGGAGGGGAGCCGGAACCGGCGACATGGCCCAGGACGATCGCGTTCTCAAGCGGCGTGCCGGAGACGTCGCGGGTCTCGCCGCCCTGGCCGTCGAGCCGGGCCAGGGTCAGCCGGTTGCCGTCGAGGAAGACGACGCGGGAGCCGCCATAGATGTGACTCCCGGCCCGCGAGTTGAAGAACAACGGCCGCACCGCCGGGATGTCGCGCAGCACCAGCCGGTCTACGGTCCCGGACCGGTCGACCAGGCGCAGGTCGAGGCCGCCGCCGCCGCCGCCGGCGATGCCGCGCCGCGACAGGTAGGCGACCCAGTTGTCCCCCGGCACCGGCGCCGGCGCGAAGGTGTGCCGGCCGGTGAGCGGGAAGATGCCGCCCGCGTCGGTGGGCAGCGACCAGATCTGGGTCGCGCCGCCATCCGGGGCGCTGACGGTCATGATGATCTGACGGCCGGAAAGCAGCACCGATTCCGCCTCGATCCTGGCCTCGGCCGGCGACAGGCTGGCGCGGGCGAAGACAACCGGCAGCAATCCGGCGGACAGCGTCGCCAGCAGGAGCGCTGCGGCCAGCAGCCGGCCCCCGGGCATCGCGCCGCCAATCAAGCCTCGGGAGGCCGCGAACAAGTCGCCCCAGGCGAACACGATCAGCGAGGCGACCAGCACGCCGGCCGCCACCACCGTGAGCTCGAGCGCCAGCCACTGGGGCTCCAGGCGCGGGACGAGCGCCAGCCGCGACCAGACCAGGAAGATCCCCGCCATCAACGCCATCGCCAGGGCCAGCCCGGCGGCCGCCGCGGTCAGCGCCCGGGTCAGCAGCGCCGAGCAGAGCACCGAACAGGAGAACAGCAGGATCGTCGCGCTCGCCAGCGCCAGCGGGTCGTAGATCGCCGCGCCGGCGCCGCCGATGATCGCCGGCACGCCCGTCGCCGCCCATTCGGCCGGCAGCAGCCGGTTGACGACCCCGATCACAAGCAGCGAGAAGAGGGCCACCACGGCCAGGGCGGCGAGCGCCGCGCCCACCTTCACCAGCCAGAGCCGGCGCCGCGACACCGGCCGCGACAGCAGGAATCGCAGCGTCCGCTCCTCCGACTCGTTGGCGATCGTCATCGAGCCCGTCGCGGCCGCCATCAGCGGCCACAGGCCGCCGAGAAAGACGATCGGCAGCGCGGTGAGCAGGTCGCCCGGGGTGCCGTCCTGCAACACCGAGCCGGCGGCGATGAAAGCCGGCAGGACCGCGGCGAGCGCCATGCCGGCGAGCACCGCCGGCCGCTGCTCGCGCCACTCCTTCCAGGCCAGGACCTTCAACATGATCGCGCTTCGTGCACAGGTGGCGCGGCCCGTTTCGGGCGGTTCGCGGCTCGCGGCTTCTCCGGCCGGCTCATGGGTAGATCGTCCGCATCGTGCCGGTGAGAACGTCGACGATGCCCAGCCGCAGCTCTGGAGCTCTTCGCCCCAGCAAGACGTCGTTTTCGCCGATCCAACGGACAGGGAGCATGCCGTCGACGAGGGCACGGACCTGACCTTCGCGGGTGACCAGCTGGGTGCCCCAAGGGTCGCCGTAGCCATGGCGGGCGTAGAGGAGCAGCCGCTCCCCGTCGGGCGAGAGCGATACCTCGCGGGGCGATCCCACGTCGTAGCCCTCGAGGACGGCGAAGCTTTCATCGGCGCCGGTCGCCAGGTCCCGCACTCTGATCTCGGTGCGAGAGTCGCCGGTGCGCAGCTGCCCCGAGCAGTTGCCGTACACGAAGCGGGCGCCGTCCTCGGAGAAGCCCCAGAGCTCGCAGGGCGATCGGCTCAGCTCCTGGCTCTCGCCGCTGGCCGTGTCGATCAGAACCAACTTTTCGCCGTCGGCGTCCTCGATCCAGGCCGGCAGCCAGCCCCAGGCCCGCTGCGGCAGCGTCCCGTACGAAAAAACGCTCGAATAGACCCGAAATCGTTGCGCACCGGCGAGCTGCGCCACGGCCCGCGTCTCCCCGCTCTCGGGGTCGAACGCCAGCAGCTCCGTCTCGCGCAGGGCCGATCCCCATTCCGCGGGCGAGCCGCCTTCCCTCGGGCGTTGGAGGTTGAAACGGTTGGAAATGCGCGAGAAGAGCAGCTCCGCCGGCTCGCTCGCGGCCCAGCCGATCACGTCGCCGTTGTGGGCGACGATGCCGATGTTCTCGGTGATCCCGAGGTCGACCTCGCGAGCCTCACCGCGCGAGATCGAGCCGATCATCACCCGGATCGGCGTCACCCAGGCGACCTGGTCGTTGTCGGGGGCCACCAGTAGGGAAAAGGAAGAGTAGCCCCAGTCCAAGTTCAGGACGTCGGAGATCGCGTGATCTTCCGAGCCATCGGGTCTTACGGCGCGGATCTGCCCCTCCTCGGCGAGCATGCCGAGGTAGCCGCCGTGCGAGACGTACACGATCCAGCGGCCGTCGGACGAGGCGACCGGATGGGTGGCATGGGCGACGAGGACGTCGCGCGAGGCATCGGCGGCCAGGGGCAGCGCGGTGACGCGCGTGGACAGACCGCTCGCGGTCAGCTCCGCGAGCATCGCCGTATCACCCGCCAACGCCAGATCGCCCTGTATCGATGCGGCGGACGATGCCATCATCCGCAGGCCTCCATAGGCCGACGGCACCGCGCCGAGGACCATCACGGCGAGCGCCACCACGAGCAGCGGCCGCAGGAAGCTCTGGGGGCGCCGCTCGGCGAGCACGTCGGCGCGGCGAAAGACGACGAATGCGGCGAGCAGGACGCCGATCGTCGCCACTGGCACGCCGGCCATCGCTCGTAGTCCGTAGAAGGCATTGGAGAAGCTACCGGCGAGGCGCGCCGAGGTCGGCAGCACCAGCCACCAGACCGCCCAGGCCGCGCCGAGCATGCCGGCGGCGACCAGAACGCCCGCCGCGGCCGCGGCGATCGGCCGGCGGGCGAACGTCGAGCAGTACAACGAGCAGCCGAACAGCAAGGCGAGCGGCGCCCCGTCGGTGAGCACGTCGTAGATCCTGCCGTCGAGCTGGCGAGCGATCATTTCGCTGAACCCGAGGCCCGCCCCCCCGCTCAGCCACGTGTAGATGGCGCCGATAAGCATGGTGCCGGCGACGACCGCCAGGAACGCCGCCAGCGCCGAGCCGGCCTTGATCAGCCAGACGCGGCCCCGCGACACCGGTCGCGACAGCAGGAAGCGCAGGCTGTCGTCGGAGCGATCGGCGGCGAATGCGTTCGCCCCCGTGGCCGCGGCGAGCAGTGGCCAGACGAACAGCGTGAGCAGCGGCGGCAGCGCCGCCACAAGATCGCCGAAGCGATAGCGCGACGAGGTCGCCAGCGCCCCCGCCATCAGAAAGAGCGGCAGCACCGCGGCGATCGCCAGGCCCGCCAGCACCAGCGACCGCTGGGTCCGCCACTCCTTCCAGAGGAGAGCTCTTGTCATTGCCGTTCCTCCGCCGTGGTCGTGAACGCCGCCCGCCGTCCCGAGTTCGTGACCATGACCGTTCGAGCCCCGCGCTTCATTGCCCGACTCCGGCAATGACCTCGATCTCGCCGGTATCGACGTCGAGCAGCGCGATCGAACGTTCGCGCGACGACCCGCGCCAGACGACCAGACGGTCCTCGTCGAGCCATCCATGGACCTGCCACGACAGCGGTTGCTCGAGCCGCCGGGCGCCGCCGTTCTCGACATCGACGACGAGGTAGCGATGCGCCAGTCGAGCCGAGTCGACGAATTCTCCGCCGAGCCCGAGGACTTGCCGGCGACCCTGCTCGCGGCCACGCACTCGGACCAGCAGCCTGCTGCCGGCAGGGGAGGGCAAAAGCCGATCGAGGCGACCGTCGAGCTCGGCCAGGACGACGTCCTCGCCGCTGCCGAAGTCGTGAACGCGAAGCCGGCCACCCGGGTCCCCGTCGTTCGGGCAATCCGGGTAGTAGACGCGATCGCCGTCGGGTGACAGGCTCAGGTCGGACAGCCTGGGGCACCGTGGAAATGCGGTGACCCGGCCGGTGGCGAGCTCGATCACCGACAGGCCGTCTTGGCTCGCGGGCTCGGGATCGATCCGAGCGATCATCGCGTCGCCCCCGGCGCCCGCTGCCTCACTGCTCGCGCCGCCGATCGTCGCGCGGTTGCGGCTCTCGCTTACGGCTCCGCCACGCCCGGCGGAACGGCTCGCGGCGCCCGCGTTGCGGCCACCGGCGTCGTTGCGGTCACCGCCGGCTTGCCGGTAGTTGTCGAAGACCACCGCCCGCGCCCCGGAGAGCGATCGTACCGTGAGGCGCTGCAGGCCGTCGGGAGCATAGAGGTCGGCGACCTCACCGGTCGTGGCGTCGACCGAGACGAGGGCGATCCGCTCTAGCACGAGGATGCGGGTGTCATCGATCCACAGCGGCCAATATGGCGGCGACGCGGATGTGCGTCGCAGGGAAACCTGGCGGAGCCAGCCGCCGGTCTCGAGCGAGGCGATCGACAGCGTGGGGCCGGCGATGGTGGCGATCTTGCTGCCGTCCGGGGAGACCGCCGGCCATCCAGAGCAGGGAACACCGGGCAAGATCCGGCGGTCATCGCTGCCGTCGAGGAAGGCCACGCGCAGCTCGCAGCCGGCCCGACGGAAGCCGAAGGGCCCGCCGCGGGTCGCGTAGAAGAGCCGATCCCCGGCGGGCGACGGCAGCGCCCATACGGCGAACCGATCGGTCAGCAGGCGGACCGGCTGCCCGGCGGCGGCGAGTCCGTAGCGCCGGCCGCTGAAGGTGCTGCCGCCGACCCGCACGATCACGCCGGCGCCCCCCGGAACGGTCGCGACGATGCGTACCTCGGGGAGGTCGGTCCAGGTCAGCAGATTGGCGCTCGCCACCATGCCCACCAGGAAGACCACCGCGATCCCCGCTGCCGCCAGACGGACAGCTCGGCGGCGCTCGGCGCCCGCCAGCGTGCCGCCGGCGCGAAACACGTACAAGGCGCCGCCGAGAATCGCCAAGCTGGCGAACAGAAACACCGCCGCGAGCAACGTTCCCGAGCTGCCCCTCCCCCGCGGGTCGGCCGAGAAGAGACTGACGGTCCACAAGGTGCCGGCGGTCATCGCGATCCCACCCCCGATGCCGTAGATCGCGGTGATCATTTGCCGGCGACCGAACGCCGAGAAGAAGATCGCCGCCGCGAACGAGGCGGCCACGAAGCCGAGCGCCGTCACCTGCGCGGCGCTGCTCGTCAGATTGCTCACCGGATCGGAGGTGAACGGGAACGAGGGCCCCCCGTTGCCGGCGCCAAGGCCGATCTGCCACGTCAGCCAGAACGAGAAGACGACGATCGAGATGAGCGCCAGCCCGGCGACGAACACCTTGATGATCCACACACGCGTCCTCGACACCGGCCGCGACATCAAGAAGTCGAGCGAGCCGGCTGCGGTTGCCTCGGCGTTGGTGGTCGCCCCGGCCAGCGCCGCGAATAGCGGCCACACGATCACCGCCATCAGGAAGGGGATCAGGTCGGCGACGTCGCCGAGGTTGTCGTCGGGCGCGGCCGACGCCGCCACCGCGAAGACGATCGCCGGCAGCAGCACCGCCATGCCGATCCCCGCGGCCGCGACCTGTCGCTGCTCCCGCCATTCCTTCCAGATCAGGGCTCTCAGCATGGCGTCACCTGTTCCGCCCGCGGACGACGACATCGACGGCGAGGTCGTCGCTCCCTGGATCGACGTAGCCGAAGAGCCGCTCGGCGTCCGCGTCTCTGGTGACGACCAGTCGCCCATCGCTGGACCAGTCGACGATGTTCCAGCCTGGCTCCAGGACCATCTCGCGCACGGCGCCGTCCGCATCGACCACGAATTGCCGCCGGATCCACGTCTCACCCAGGCGCGTCGAGGTCGCCCACAGTCGCTCGCCGTCCGGGGCGACCTGCAGTCTGCTGGCAGGTTGTTCGAGCTCGGCGAGAAGCGCGCTCTCACCACTGCGCAGGTCGTACGTCTTCAGCTGCCGGCGTTCGGTTTCCGAGGCACAGGTGTAGACCAGCTCGCGTCCTTGCCGCCAGAACGTCGTGACGCGGAGATAACGCTGCGGCTCCGCGCATCCCAACGTCAGCTCGACAACCTGGCCGCTCTCGACGTCGAGGAGCATGCTGCGGGTCGTCGCTGCGGGCCCCTGGTCTCCATCGGCGGCGCCGTCCCGATGGACCTGAAAGAGCACCTGCGTCGCCGAGCGGTCCTCGACGTGGAAGTCCTCCGATGGCTCCGATCGGTAGAGGCTTCGGACCGCGCCACTCTCGACGTCGATGCCGATGAAGCCATCATCTACCTGGGCCAGCACCTCCGTCTCGGTGCCGACCCACTGCCTCTGCCTATCGCTCCACGGCAGCAGGAGGGACGCCTCCTCACCCAGCTCAATGCGGCGCGGCGGCGCGCCGCCGTTCACCGGTGCGACGACCAGCGCGTCATCCGCGAGCGGGTCCTGAGCGACCAGGATGGAGCCCGCCGGAGATACCCGCGCGACGATCGAGCAGTAGCCATATGGCGCGCTGATGGTCGCTACGAGATGATCGCCGCTCCCGTCGGGACGAACCGCGCGCAGCTCACAGTACGCGAGGCGGAGCCCGAAAGGCCCCCGCATCGATCCGTAGACCAGCCACCTGCCGTCGGGGGTGGCGAACGAGCGCCCCGTCGGCCGGCGCGCCAACCGTTGCAAGTCGCCGGCCGGCCCGGTGATCCACAGGCTGCTGCCGGCGAATCTGTTGCGGAACGCGCTGACGACCATGGCGCCGGATTCGGGGACCGACAGCTCGAGCGACAGGCGGCCGTTTGCGGGGCTGACGCGGGTCGTGGCCGCCATCGCTCCGCCCATGACGGCGAGATTGCAGGCGAGCACGCCGGCGCCGGCGCGCATCGCGGCGCCGCGCGCCTCCGGCCCGCCGGCGTGCCCGTTCGAGCGGAACAGGTGAAGAGAACCGGCGAGCAGCGCGACGGTGGTGGCCACGAAGGTCATCCACAGAAAGGGCTCGACGCCGTTGCCGGGTCCGGCCGTCGCCGAGAAGAGCCGTTGAAACCAGGCTGCGGTGAACGCCGCGAGCAGCGCCAGCGAGATCCCCGCCAGGGCTGCGCTCAGCGCCCGCCCGACGAACGTCGAGAAGAACACCGCGCCGGCGAAGGACATGATCACGAGGCCGACGGCAAGCGCCTGGACGCCGGCATCCGTCAGGTTCGTCTGCACGGGATCCGAGCTGAACGGGAAGCTGAACCCGGGTCCGCCCGCCCAGCGGTCGATCGCCTGGGCGATGACGAACGAGACCCCGATCACCGCGATCGATGCCGCCGACCCCATCGTCGTCTTGACCGCCCATACCCGTGTCCGCGACACCGGTCGCGACAGCAGGAAGAAGAACGAGCCGCCGTCCGCCTCGCCGGCATTCGTCGAGGCCCCGGCCAGCGCCGCGAACAGCGGCCAGATCAGCACCGCCGAGAGAAACGGGACCATGTCGGAGATCTCGAGGAAGTTGCTCGAGCCCCCCGTCGATACACCGATCGCCACGATCATCGCCGGGACCACCGCCGCCAGCGCCACCCCGGCCAGCGCGATCGAGCGCTGCTCACGCCACTCTTTCCACAACAAGGCCCTCAACATGGCCGGCCTCCAGCGATGAACGCCGGCGACGCCGCGGAGCGAAGTGCATGGAAAGGTCCGGGTAACGGCATGAGCACCGAAGCTCGCAGCCCAAGGGGGGGCAGTTGCCGCAGCTCGCGGCTCATCATGCCTCCCCGTCCATCTCGGGGTGCTTGCCGGCTCGTGTTGCCGCGTCCCGCTCGCCCTTCACGGTCTCGACGAAGATCTCCTCGAGCGAGAGGTCGAGGACCTCGACGGTCTCGGCGCCGGAGCCGTGCAGGGCCTCGTCCATGGCGGGGTCGTACTTCTCGACGGTGAGCAGGGCCTGGTGGGCGTTGCGCTCGATGCGCACGATGCCGTTGAAGGGGAAGGTCTCGGGGACCACGTTGGGGTAGATGGCGCGCAGCTTCTTGAAGTCCATCTTCACGGAGTCCAGCGAGCCGCGCAGGCGCAGCGTGCCGTCGTGGATGATCGCCACCTCGTCGGCGACGCGCTCCATCTCATGCAGCAGGTGGGTGGAGAAGAACACCGTGCCGCCCTCGGACTGGACGTTGGCGATCATCGCCTCGAGAAACTCGCGGCGCACCACCGGATCGAGGCCGGAGGTCGGATCGTCGAGGATCAGCAGCTCGGGCCGCGGCCCCAGCGCCATCACCAGGCCGACCTTGGCCTGCATGCCGCGCGACAGCGAGCCGAGCTTGCGGTCGCGGGGCAGGGCGAGGTTGTCGAGCAGCTTGTCGGCGAGCGCCTCGTCCCAGGTCGGATAGAAGGCGGCGTTGAAGCCGACGATCTCGTCGACGGTCATCCAGGTGTAGTAGGTCGGCTCCTCGGGCAGGTAGCCGATGCGCCGGCGGATCTCGAGCGAGCCCCGCACGCTGTCGAGGCCGAGGACCTCGAGCTTTCCCTCCGTCGGTTGCAGCAAGTTCAACAGGGTCCGAATCGTGGTCGTCTTGCCGGCGCCGTTCTGGCCGAGGAGGCCGAAGATCGAGCCCTTGGGGACCTCGAGCGACAGGTCCTTGACCGCCGTGACCTTGCCGTAGCGCTTGGTGAAGCTCTCGATGCGGATCGCCGGGATGCTCATGACTCGGCCTCCTAGCTCGTCTTGGCCGCCCTGCCGCGCTCGAAGTCGCGGACCAGGCGCTCGGTGATCTCGAGGACCTCGTCGAAGGGGATCTCGAGGTGGTAGGCCTCGACCAGCGCCCGGTTGAGGCTGTGCTCGAAGCGGCGCAGGCGCTCGTCGCGAGACCAGGGCGGCACCCCGTCGGCGACGAAGGTCCCCTGGCCGGCCCGGGTCGCGAGGACGCCCATCGCTTCCAGGAGCTGATAGGCCTTGGCGGCGGTGTTGCGGTTGATCCGCACCTGGGCGGCGAGCTCGCGGACGGAGGGCAGCCTGTCGCCCGGGCGCAGGGCCCGCAGGGCAACCAGCGTCCGCACCTGCTCGACGACCTGCGCGTACACCGGCACGGCGCTGCTCGGGTCGATCCTCAGCTCCATGAAAACGGCTCCTGGCGACCGTGGGGCGAACGGCGAGGTGGGAATCTGGCCGGCGGGCTACCGTGTCGCGCCCGCAGGTCTTCGTTCCCCTCCTCCCCGTCCTCCCCAACCTTGTGTCCTACAGTCATATGACAGTACGGATCGCAGGCCCGAGTTGTCAAGCTTTTTTCGCCTTCCTGGGCCTGATCGAGAGCCTGAGGCCCGCGGCAGCCCCGATTGACCGACAAATATATTTGTCTTGACACTCCGAATGCTCGGTAGTATGAATGTCTTCGAACGGTCGCTCCATCGGGGTGGCCGAACCGACATCCTTCATGGCCGAGAAGAGGCGGTCGGCATCTGCCCGGCATCTTTCACGGCCCGGAACCGGAGGCACCATGCCCGACGTCTTGCAGGACTTCCCCATCAAGGCCGCGCCTGATCGAGTGTTTCAGGCCGTCAGCAGCCCCGAGGGGCTGGACCGCTGGTGGACCTTGCGTTCCTCGGGGACGCCCTCTGCGGGAGCGGAGTACGAGCTCTCGTTCGGGCCCGGCTACGACTGGCGCGCGAAGGTGACGCGTTCCGTACCGGGCTCGGTGTTCGAGCTGGAGATGGTTCGTGCCGACGATGACTGGGTCGGTACGCGGGTCGGCTTTCTGCTCGAGGAACGGCAGGATGCGACGTGGGTCCGCTTCCACCACACCGGTTGGCCGAGCGCCAACGAGCACTACAGAAGCTCGTGCAACTGCTGGGCGATGTATCTGAGGATCCTGCGGCGGCATCTGGAGCACGGTGATTTCGTGCCTTACGGGAGTCGCCTGGATGCCTGAGCCGGCAAACATCGACGTGGTGCAGGGCCGTCGCGCCGCCGCCAGCATGCTGCATCCCATGCGAGGCCGTCTGTTGCATGAGCTGGCCGAGCCCGAGTCCGCCGCCGGCCTGGCGCGCAAGCTCGAGCTGCCGCGCCAGCAGATCAACTACCACCTGCGGCAGCTCGAGAAGGAAGGGCTGGTCGAGCTCGTCGAGGAGCGCCGTAGGGGCAATTGCACGGAGCGCGTGGTGCGGGCCACGGCGCGCTCCTATCTGATCGGCCCCGAGGCGCTCGGCGATCTGGCGGTCGATCCCGGCAAGCTGCGCGACGAGTTCTCGGCCGGCTATCTGCTGGCGTTGGCCGCCCGCGCCATCCGCGACCTCGGCCATCTCGGCACCGGCGCCGAGCGCGCCGGCAAGCGCCTGCCGACGCTCAGCCTGCAGGCGGAGATCCGCTTCGCCTCGGCGGCGGACCAGAACGCCTTCGCAGAGGAGCTCGCCGCGGCGGTGGCGGGGCTCACCGCCAGGTATCACGACGAAACGGCGTCGCGGGGTCGGAGGTTCCGTTTCTTCGCCGGCGCCTACCCCGAGCCCAAGGCCCCGGATGAGGCAACCGCGCCGGCCGGGGGTGCCGGAGCGACCACCGATCCCCAGGTCCCACCCCCGGAGGAGAGGCAATGACCACCGATCCCCATGACCCACCCCCGATGGAGGGGCAATGACCGCCGATCCCCAGGTCCCAGCCCCGATGGAGCGGCAATGACCACCGATCCCCATGACCCACCCCGAAGGAGAGACAGTGACTGACGCCACGCAAGAGAACAGCCGCACCCTCGTTCGCGAGCTCGAGATCGACGCCCCGGCCGAGGCCGTCTGGGAGGCGCTCACCGACGCCGGCGAGCTGGCCCGCTGGTTTCCGCTCCAGGCCCGCGTCGAGCCCGGCGCCGGCGGCTCGATCTGGATGGCCTGGGGCGATTACTGGCAGGGCACCCAGCCCATCGAGATCTGGGAGCCTCCCACCCACCTGCGGACGATCTGGCCCACCGGCCCCGACGCCGGCTCCGGATCAGCGGAGTTCAACCTTCCCGATGGCGAGTCGGACGCCGCCCCCACGCCGCTCACCGTCGATTACTACGTCGAGGGCTCGGGCGGCCGCACGAAGCTGCGGCTCGTGCACTCGGGCTTCGGCAAGGGGGCCCTGTGGGACGATTGGTTCGACGGCGTGCGCCGCGGCTGGGACTACGAGCTGGAAAGCCTGCGCCACTACCTCGAGAACCACCGCGGCGAGGAGCGCAGCGTCGTCTGGGCGCGGCGCACGATCGAGCGCCGCGGCGCCGCCGGTTTCGAGGCCATCTTCGCGCCCGGCGGCGTGCTGACCGGCAGCATCGCGGGGCTCGAGCCCGGCGACCCCTATTCACTGCAGGCGCCCGGCGGCACCCTGCTGCAGGGAACCGTGAAGGTCAACGATCTCGGGGCCCAGTTCGCCGGCACCGTCGAGGCGCTCAACGACGCCATCTTTCGCGTCGAGAGCTTCTGCCACGGCGACAAGCAGGACCTGAGCGTTTTCGTCTCGGCGTGGGGGATGGACGCCGACACGCTGCGGCGGATCGAGGAAGGCTGGCAGGCCCGGCTCGATGCCGTGTTCTCCGGATGAGGGCGCCTCCGCGGGCCCCGGCGACGCTTCGTAAAGATACGATGAATTGGCGGTAGATCGGCCGCGACCGGGGCTTGCCGCTGTTACCCTGGGGCCATGGACAAGCGCCGGGTCCTCGTGATCGAGGACGATCCCGACATCCGCGAGATCCTCGAGTACAACCTGACCAACGAGGGCTTCGACCTGGTTTCGGCGACCGACGGCGAGCGCGGCCTGCGCGCGGCGGCGGCCAACAAGCCGGACCTCATCCTGCTCGACCTGATGCTGCCCGGCATCCCCGGCCTCGAGGTGTGCCGGCGGTTGCGCGCCGGCCGCGGCTTGCAGGACGTCCCGATCATCATGGTGACCGCCAAGGGCGAGGAGGCGGACGTCGTGGCCGGCCTCGAGCTCGGCGCCGACGACTACATCACCAAGCCGTTTCGCGTCCGCGAGCTGGTTGCCCGCGTCAACGCGGTGATGCGGCGCCTCGAGACCCCGCCCACGATACAGGAGGAGCGCCTCGACCGCGGTCGCATCGTCGTCGACATGGCCCGCCACGAGGTCCGCGTCGACGGCGAGATCGTCGAGCTGACGCTCGCCGAGTTCCGCTTGCTCGCCGCCCTCGCGGCCCAGCCCGGCAGGGTCTTCCCGCGGGCCCGGCTGGTGCATCAGATCACCGCCGGCGGCTACCAGATCTCCGAGCGCAACGTCGACGTCCACGTCGCCGCCCTGCGCCGCAAGCTCGGGGAGTGCAGCAAGTTGATCAGCACCGTGCGCGGGATCGGCTACAAGTTCAGGGAAGCCGAGAGCGGCTGAGCCACGCGGTATTTCCGCCGTAACGGCCGTCGCCGCTTACCGCGCGGGATCGCCACGATTCATACGATCTTCATCGAGCGTTCACTGCCTCTATAAGGGCCGGCGGTACAAACCCCCTCAAAGACACGGAAAGGACTCTGCGCACGCCCGATTGGGGGAGGCCCAGAGGGTCCCTTTCTCACCTTTGAGGAGAGGCAACCGCATGTTTCGTCGCATCTCGATAACACTCGCGCTGTGCATCGGCGTGGTCCTCCTGCCCGCTGCGGCTTCCGCCGCCCAGGAGCAGGCCGCCGCGAACGGCAAGATCGCCGGCAAGCTCGTCGATGAGTTCAACGGCATGACCCTGCCCAACTCGCCGGTGGAGGTCGTCGGCCGGCGGAGGGTCGTGTACACGGACCTCGATGGCGCCTACGTGGTGGAAGTGCCGCCCGGCACCTACGAGATCAAGGTCACGTTCGCGGGTTACCAGGAGCGAATCATCCGCAACGTCGTGGTCGTTTCCGGAAGGACGACGCAGCTCGACGTGGTGATGTTCCTCGACAACCTCCAGTACCGCGAGGAGCTGGTTGTACGCGCCAACGAGGCGGCCGCCAACACCGACGAGGCCTCGATCCTGGCGCGCAAGCGCTCCGGCAACATCCAGGACAACATGTCCGGCTCCCGCATGCGGCGCAACGCCGACTCCGACGCCGCCCAGGCGGCCGAGCGCGTTCCGGGCCTGTCGGTGGTCGACAACTCCTACGTCTTCGTGCGCGGCCTCGGGGCCCGCTACAGCAGCTCGACGCTCAACAACATTCAGCTGCCGACGACCGAGCCCGACAAGCGGGTGGTGCCGCTCGACCTGTTCCCGGCCGGCATGATCGACCAGATCCAGGTCGTGAAGTCCCACTCGCCCGACCAGCCGGGCGAGTTCTCCGGCGGCGTCGTGGCGATCCAGTCGCTGTCCTTCCCGCCGGATGCGGCCTTCGGCCTCGGCTTCAAGATCGGCGGCAACGGCCAGACGATCGGCAGCGACGGCCTCGACTACGGCGGCGGCGGCCGCGACTGGTTCGGCTTCGACGACGGCGCCCGCGACCTGCCCGCCGCGATCCCGACCGACCAGCGGGTCATTCGCGGCGGCATCTTCACCGACATCGGCTTCACCCGTCTGGAGCTCGACGCGATGGCGGAGGCGTTCAGCAACGAATGGTCGCCGCAGAGCAACCGACCGAGCGCCGACCACGGGTATCAGGCCTACTTCGGCAACAGTTGGGACAAGGTCAGCGCCGTTGCCAGCTGGAGCTTCCGCAACGACTGGTCGAACTTCTCGGAGGAGCAAAACGTCTACCGCGTCGCCCAGGGCGCGCTCGAGGAGCGCGTCAGCTACGACATGGAGACGACCAGCAACGTAGGCAAGCAGGCCGGCGTCGCCAACATCTCGTTCCGGGCGACGCCCTCCAACCGCTTCCTGTTCGAGAACTTCTGGACCCACAAGGGCGACAAGGAAACCCGCTTCTTCGAGGGCTTCAACGCCGACAATGCCCGCAACCTCCGCGACAGCCGGCTACGCTGGATCGAGGAGGGCATCCTGTCGAGCAAGGGCTCCGGCTCGCATTTCCTTTCCGCCGCCGCCGGCAGCCGGGTGAACTGGTGGGTGGCCTACTCGCGCGCCGACCGCGACGAGCCCGACCTGCGCGAGACCCTGTACGAGGAGATCGGCGGCGTCTTCATCCTCGCCGACGAGTCGCAGAGCGGCTTCCGCCAGTTCATCGACCAGCGCGACGAGATCTGGGACGGCGGGCTCGACTGGAGCCTGTTCTTCGACTCGTGGGACGGCCTGCCGGGCAGCGTTCAGTTCGGCACCCAGGTCAACCTGCGCGACCGCGACTTCCAGGCCCGTCGCTTCCGCTTCCGGCAGCTGTTCACAAGCAACGTCGACCTGTCGTTGCCGCCGGAACAATTGTTCACCCCCGAGAACATCGGGGTCGCCTTCGAGCTGCGCGAGGAGACGCGCAACACCGACGCGTATACGGGCAGCCACGACGCCTACGCCGGCTACACGATGGTCGACCTGCCGCTCGGCCCCCGCTGGCGGCTGGTGGGCGGCGCCCGCTACGAGCG